>JBBQXX010000234.1:0-3963 GCA_038209235.1 Sphingomonadales bacterium
TCATAGCTCAGCTTTGACCAGGGCAGGCTGTGCATTTCGGTGCCCATGCCCAGAAAGCCGCCGACCGACACGATCACATCGGTAACGCGTCCGTCGCGTTTGGTGATCAGCATATTGTTCACCAACCCGATCTTTTCGCGATCGCCGCCATAGACTGCGGTGCCGTCGACGCGATCGCTCGAAATGGTGTCGGAACTGCGTTCGAGTGTTGAATGACTGGTGTTCATGATATTGGTCCTCTTGCCTGTCCGCCATATGCGCGCCCCGATAATTGCCGGTAACACACGTGCTGGCCGGGCCATGAGGGCGGTTTGGGGGCAGCCCGGCCAGCGCTATACTTATGGATGAAAGCCCAAAGCGTTGCTCTGTTGGTCGCAAGAGAACGATACCCTGCCGACGGGGTTCTGTTTTATCCTAGCCTGGGCTAGACCGTTGGTAGTGAAGTTGAAAACACCAACCCGCTCGGGCGTCCGCCTGGGAATGGATTTGAAACTACGGCAACCGGACACACGTTTAGATGCAGGCCAAAGATGACACACCCGATGGCAGATTGCGCGACTGGATGCAGTCCGGGCTGTTTGCTGGCGTCGATCAGGATGCGATCGATGCGCTAGGCTCGCGCGCGCGGCGACTGGATGTCGCTGCTGGCGCCACACTGGTCAGGCAAGGTGACGCAGCCGCGACGCTGTACTTTCTGGAAACCGGGCGATTGCGCGTGCTGATCGAAACGCCCCAAGGCAGCAAGGCGGTGGCGCAGATCGAGGCAGGCGAGCCCGTCGGCGAGCTGGCGTTTTTCGGCGGCGGCACCCGCACCGCCACGCTCCAGGCGACCCGCGACAGCACGGTGATGGCGCTCGACCGTGAGTGCTATGACGGCGTAGTCGCGGCCTATCCGCAGCTGGTCCCCGCCATCCTGACCGCGGTGACGCAGCGGCTGGCGGCGGTCACCGCCAAGACCCCGCCGATGGAAGCGCGGCTGCCGCGCGTCATCGCGGTGGTGCCGTGTGGGGCCAGCCGGATCGAACCTGCACTGCTGGACCGGCTGACCAACGCCATCCGCCGCGCCGTGGCCGATGACCTTCCCGTTCAGCTGGTGCGAGAGGCCGATGTGCCGCCCGGTTCCGCCAGCGCCTATCAAAGCTGGCTGCGCGAGCAGGAAGCCAAGCGCGGCTATCTGCTGATCGATGCCAGCGGTGATCCGGATTGGGGGGCCTTGGTTAGCCGCAATGCCGATGGCCTGCTGATGATCGCTGACCGGGACGCAGCGGCTGCGCTCAACCCGCTCGAGCAGGCGGGGTGCGCTGCGATCGAACCGCTCAACCGGACCCTGCTGATGCTGCGCGCCCGCGCAGATCAGCCGATCACCGGCACCGCTGCCTGGCTGGCGGACCGCGATCCGCATCTGCACCATCATATCGCGTGCGACAGCGAGGCGGATTTCGAGCGTGTTGCGCGGTTTCTCACCGGGCGTGCGGTCGGGCTGGTGCTGGCCGGTGGCGGCGCGCTGGGCTGCGCGCATCTGGGTGTCATCAAGGGACTGAACGAAGCCGGCATCCCGATCGACCTGATCGGCGGCACCAGCGCGGGCGCGGCGATGGGCGCAGCAATCGCGCAAGGCCTGTCGGTGGCCCGCACGCTGGACCAGGTCGATGCGATGTTCATCGATGCCAAGGCGATGCGGCGTTTTACCGTGCCGATCCACTCGTTACTTGATCCTGCGGTGTTCGACGCCGAGCTTGAGGCGCGCTATGGCGATGCTGACATCGCCGACCAGCCGCTCAATTTTTTTGCGATCTCGACCAATCTTTCGACCAACGACCTGCATGTCCACCGGCGCGGGCCGTTGTGGCACGCGGTGCGCGCTTCGGGGTCGCTGCCCACCATCCTGCCGCCGTTTATCGATGGCGAGGGCAACATCCTGGTCGATGGCGGAGTGCTGGACAATGTGCCGGTGGTGACGATGCGCGCGCTCAAATCCGGACCCAACATCGTTGTCACGCTGGGCGCAGCCGGGCAGACCTGGCGGATACAGGCCAGCTATCAAGTGCTGCGCCGCCGCAGTCAGCTGATCCGCGATGTGCTGTTGCGGCGCAAGTCGGACAGCGATTTCCCCTCGATCGTCGAGATCATGCAACGATCGATGGTGGTCGCCAGCCGCATCGCATCGCGCTCGATGCTGCGCGACGACGACATCCTGCTGACCCCGCCGATCGTGGAAGGCATGCAGATCCTCGACTGGCACCTTGGCCGCAAACAAGCCGAGCAGGCGGCGCAATATGTGGCGGAGGAAATCGAGACGAATGCGGATTTGGCGGCGTTGCGGGGTTCTGTGATGACGACCGCGAACCAGTGAGGCACCCGACGCTGTGGCTGACATGCTTTTCTCCACCTGCAGGCCGCCAGTGTCGTTGCATGGCGCGGTCCGAGAACTGTGGTTGTTAGACGACGATGGCAGCTTGCACGCGGGGCTGCCAAAGCCGTTTGTCGAAATTGTTGTCAGCCTGTCAGGGGTTCATTGGTGGCGAGCATCGCCCGGATCGCAAGAACATTGTTATTCTGAGGGGTGGGTGACTCCCATTCAGCGTGGTCCACGCCATGCCCGTTCTGTCGGTCGGCGCAGGCTGATCGGCGCACGGCTTCAGCCCTGGGCGGCCGTTGCGCTGTTCGGGGCGCTGCCTGCCGGCAATGGAACCCCGCCACCGCATCTATCGTGGTTCATCGGCGGCGAGGCTGCAAGATTGCGCAGCCGCTTAATCTGCGCAAATGACGACGCAGACTGCTTCGCCAAGTTCGCGCAATGGCTGGAACAACAAGCTCCGCTTGGCGAGGTGGCAAAGGCGGTCCACGGTGGGCCGGTTATTGAGACCCGCGCTCTTGGACTAGCTCGCAAGCTGCACACGAGCCCCAGGACGCTTCGGAGACGGTTTGCCGCTGAAGCTGGTATCTCCCCGAAGCGCTGGTTGATGCTGCAGCGAATTGACGCGGTTTTGCGCGATCAAGCCCTTTTGGAACCGTGTGAACCGCTGGCAGCGATTGCGCACCAACATGGATATGCCGATCAGGCGCATTTTTCTCGCGAAGTTTCACGCCTGACTGGCGCAACCCCTGGCCAGTTGCGCAAGCGCCCGCGCGGCGGCCCTCCCCACCTGTTACCGGGCGAATGACCGCTTTGTTCAATCTTTTCGTGATTTCAGGCGATACCGTTTGAAGAAAGGAGACGCGCAATGATGTTATTGAAATGGGTTCTGGGCATCCTGGCAGGTTTCCTTGCTGCCGGACTTGTCATTGCCGTTACCGAGGCTGTCGGCCATGCCCTGGTACAGGGTTACGCAGTCTTTGGCATCGCCATCATCGCCTATGGTCTTGGCGCAGCCGTCGGCACCGCGGTTGCAGGTCGGCTGGCCGGACGGAGATCTTCAACCCTTGTGCCCATCCTGCTTGGCGCGTTGGCAACAATCAATCTGTGGTCCTTTGCGCATCCGTGGTGGTTTGCAATGGCCTGTGCTGGCGCTCTCGCGCTGGGTGGACTCGTCGGCGATGCTCTCTCCAGACAGTTCGCACCGGCCCGAAACGAGGAGGCATGAAGGACGACATGGATGTGAGCTGCGCGAATTGTGGATGACGCGCAGGATTGTGAGAACGGCGTCGTCGGTGCTCAGCGCATAGGCGATGATAGAGGGCAGGCGTTTGATCGATTATTGGCACGTTCCGAAGACCGGGCCGCGTATGTGGGGGGCGACCCTCCGCACGGCTGCCGGCAAGTCATTGGCAATGTCAACGACTTGCTCCGAAGATCGGCGAGCGCATCCCGCGATCACTGAACCTGCTTCATGCCGCATTATTGCGCACCGCAGCTATTGCTGCGTCAAGCTGGTCCATCACCTCATCACGCGGCGTTACCCGGCCTGCTTTCATATCCGCCAGTCCGCGCTGGATGCCTTCGATGATCTCCAGTTCATTGTC
>JBBQXX010000235.1:0-3953 GCA_038209235.1 Sphingomonadales bacterium
TTCCTTGTCCACGCTCTCACCGATTGCTGCTGCAACCGCAGGGCCAGCGGCGAACAGCTGCGACAGCCCCTTGACCATGACCGAATAATGGCTGGCGACGGTGCGTGCCGCGCCCAGCCCTGCGGTCGGCCCCAGAGCCAGCGCAACCACCGGCACCGTTTCCAGATTGGTGACGATATCGCCCCAGCCCGGCACCATCGGCACATAGGTGTAGCCCATCGTCTCCAGCGTCTTGACCGATCCGCCGCCACCGGTGCCATCGATCATGCGCACCAGTGGCAGCCTCATTTCGTGTGCCATCGCCTCGCACTGGACGAATTTACGATGCAGCGCTGCATCTGCTGCCCCGCCACGCACGGTGAAATCATCTGAGCTGGCGACAATCGGACGACCATTTACATCGGCGCGACCAAAGATGAAGTTGGAGGCGGCGAACCCGGCAAGGTTGCCGTTCTCGTCATAGCTGCCCCGGCCGGCAATCTTGCCGATCTCACGAAAGCTTCCCGGATCGACCAATGCGGCAATCCGCGCTCGGGCATCCATCTTGCCGCGACCATGTTGCCGCGCGACCTTTTCAGATCCGCCCATCTGATCGGCCAATGCGCGGCGGTGGTTCAGCTCGTCGATTTCATCTTGCCATGTCATGGCATCAGGCTAGCGCGCCGCGCGGTGGTGGTCACGCGCGAAAAGGTTTAGCCCTTGTTGCCCTTGGCCATCGATTGCACGGCGGCCAATGTCAGCTTGACGTGATCGCGATAATCCATGTCGTTATGGATGAACGTCACCCGGCCATTGGGGGCGATGACCATGCTGGTGCGCCCGGTCATCGTCGATTTTGCCGACAGCCCGACGCCATAGGCGCTGATCATCTGCGGTGTGGCCTGTGCAACTGCAAATTTGCTCTGGCAGGCTTCGGTGGAAAATTTCTTGAGCTCATCCATGCCATCGGCCGACAGGCCGATCACGGTTGCGCCTGCCTTCTTGAAATCGGTCATCCGTGTGGCAAATTCATGCGCCTCTGCGGTGCAGCCGCTGGTGAACGCCTTGGGGAAGAAATACAGGACGACCGGTCCCTTTTTCAGCTCTGCGGCAAGGTTCAGCTTGAATGCCTTGCCTGCCTTGGCACCTGTCGTGGTGAACATCGGTGCCTTGCTGCCGATGCCGATCTTTGTGGTTTCGGCAGCAAGGGCAGGGGCTTCGTTCAGCGCTGCTGCGGTGCCTGCGGTCAGTGCGATGGCAGCAAGTGAAAGTGCTATGGATGCGCGCATGTCGTAAAACCCCTTGTTTGTTGAATCAGAAATAGGGTGGCAGCGGGGATTTTCTACCCCTCGTCCCCATAGATGGCGACGCTTTTGTGGCCGTCGCTGCTCGCCATGCCACGATACATTCCGGGCGTATCGAAACTGTAGCCCTGATGGCCCCAGGGGGTGAGATAAATGATGCCGCCCGTTCCGCCCAACGCGCCCATCTCGGCGATGACCGCGTCGGCAATCGCCTGCACCTCGTCGGCCGAAAGCTGATGCGCCAGCAACCGGGCGAGCGCAGCGTCGTCCAGCGTGTTGCAGGTGCGCTGCGATTCCTGCGCCAGAAACTCGGCGCGCACCTCAGCCTTGAGGCGGATGCGCGTGCAGATTTCATGTGCGACGCCGACGCGGATGAAGAACTCGCCAGCCCCGGTCGCCGAGATCGCGCACGACCGGTTGTCAGCATAGGTGCCCGCGCCGATCAGCGGAGAATCGCCGATCCGGCCATAGCGTTTGCCGGTCAGCCCGCCGGTCGATGTGCCCGCCGCGATATTGCCGTGCGTATCGCGGGCCACCGCGCCGACGGTGCCGTATTTCAGATCGACATCGAACCAGCCGACCGGGTTTGCCTTCAGTTCCTCCAGCTGCCGTCGCCGTTCGGGGGTGCCGAAATAGGCTTGGTCGACCTGATCTAGGCCCTGTTCGGCGGAAAACCGGTCCGCGCCCTCGCCCGACAGCAGCACATGCGGACTTTGCTCCATCACCTTGCGCGCGAGCAGGATCGGGTTCCTGGTATGATGCGCGCGCGCGATCGCACCGGCCTTGCGATCGCTGCCATCCATGATCGCAGCATCCAGTTCATTGGTGCCTTCATAGGTAAACACCGCCCCGTGGCCCGCGTTGAAATGTGGGTCGTCTTCGAGCAGGATGATCGCTGCCTGCACCGCGTCGATGGCGCTGCCGCCACCTTTGAGCACGGCAGACCCGGCCTCCAGCGCCAATTCCAGCGCGCTGCGTGCCGCCGCATCGGTTTCGGGTGAAATGCTTGAGCGTTCAAGCATACCGGACCCGCCGTGAATCACCAGTGACCAGCCGGGCTCTTGAGGTTTTTCGGTAGCGGTGGCAGTTTCGGCGTGCGACATCGTCAAGGCTCCAGGCAGCAGGAATACGGCTTTTAAGTTTGGCTCGGCGGAGGAACAGGGGGGTTAGTGCGGTTCCCCGCACGGCGCAAACCAACTTTGCGTAGAAACGAAGTCCTGCTTGTCACAATGTACAGCTTGCAGGAATGTTCCACCTGCACAGCTGACCCGGGGACAAAATGGCACCTTTTATTGACATCGATGAAGTGCGCATCGCCGAGGATGACCTTGGCGGCGCGGACATCGCTGCGCTGCTGCAATATCACCTGGCAGAAATGGCGCGGCACTCGCCGGTCTGCAGCGTCCACGCCTTTTCGCTCGAGCGGCTGCGCGCGCCCGATGTCACCTTCTGGTCGATCCGGCTGGGGGATATGCTGGCCGGGTGCGGCGCGCTCAAGCAGATTGATGACCGGCATGGCGAGCTGAAAACGATGCGCACCGATCCGGCATGGCTGCGCCGCGGCCTGGGCGAGATGATGCTGGTGCATCTGATCGGTGAAGCAAAGGCGCGCGGCTATACCCGGCTGAGCCTAGAGACCGGGCGGCCCCAGCCATTTCACGCAGCGCACGCGCTCTATGGCAAACATGGCTTTGCCGAATGCCCACCGTTTGGCGATTATACCGCAGACCCGTTCAGCATGTGCATGACACGCGTCTTTTGACGTTATTGGGCAACGGTAACTTCGGCGATCCAGACACGCGGCCATTCCCACACGCCGCGACATTCGCCCATCACATGCATTTCGCTCAGCCGAAACATGCTGCCATCCCAGATGAAGTTGCTGGCGGTGCCGCAATCACCGATGCCTCTGGCCTTGGCGCGATCAAACAGCGTGCCGGTTTCAGGGGAGAAATCGGCGTTGACCACCTGTTGCGCCTGATCCTCGCCGCCCCAGCCGGTCTCGCGGTCAAATTTTGCAGCGGCAAAAACCCATCTGGCGCTGGCATCGCCAATCGCGCGCTCAGCGATCATAACCACCGACCCAAAGTTGTACGCACCTGAATCGCAAGGGATCAGCGCCAGCGCCAGATCCTTGCCATCGCGGCGGTCGAGCGGATAGACGCTGTCTTCGACGCCCTCCTGGCGGTATTCGCATTGTGTTGCGGCGATAACCTCGGGATAGGCCTTCATGTCGGGCAAGGCGGCGATCATCGGTGCCTTGCGAGCGGTCAGCAGCGGCATCGGCGGGGGCAAGCCAGTGTCTGATTGCGCTCCCGTCGCGACAATCGCGCCTGCGGTATCGGCACGCTGCTGCACCGCGTCCATATAGCGGAGCGCAGCAGCAGATCCCGCCAGCGACAGCGGCAGTGTTTTGCCATCCGACCCGGTTAGCGCCGCCGTCTTGCCCGTCGCAATCGAGCGCGCGATGCTGGGCACCTGGTCGCCATCGATCCGGCTATCGCCATCGCTGTCCAGCGTCCCGCCAAACGGCGCGCGGGCATCGATCTTCAGCCGGACCGCGCCCTTGGCGGCTTCCTCGGCGGGGTGAAGTTCGATATGGAAAGGCGCATCGGGGCCGCCTTCGCGATAGACGCGCACAGCCATGGCGCTGGCAAAATCGCCGCCCTC
>JBBQXX010000236.1:0-3900 GCA_038209235.1 Sphingomonadales bacterium
CGACTGGGTCTGGGTCTTGCTCATCGCCCCGCGCTTTACGCGCTGGTGCGCAACGGGGGAAGGGGGAGAATCAGGGGATTAGCGCAGCGATGCCGAAATGCCGTGCGGCGCGGTAAAGGCCGTTATCGAGTGTCGCGAGCGGACACCCGGTTCGTTGTGCGATCGCCAGATGGAGAGCGTCAGGGGCCCGGAGTCCAACCCGCCACGCTTCGCAATAGTCAGAAGCTCTTGCATAATCCTGGTCGTTGAGCGCCAATGTCACAACACTACCGTCCACAAGCTCACCGAACTGTGTGCCAGCCGCGTTTGCTTCCGCCTCGCTTATCTGCGCTGTTCGGAGTTTCACCGACAATGCGCTTGCAAACTCGACCTGAGTCCAGTGGCTGATGGCAAACTCCTGATCAGGATTGCCAGCCAACCACACCAAAAGGTCCTGGCTGCGGGGTTCGCGGCATAGCAAAGCGACGAGTAACGACGTATCGAGATAAATCATCAATAGCGGGCGTTGTCGCGTAACTCTCGCATGAATTCACCTGCACTTTGTTCCTGCATCGGCATCTTTTCCAGATGACGCTGAAGCGCCTCCACATCAATCGGCACCCTTGGCTTTTGCGCCGGTACCAGCCGCGCGACCGGCTTGCCGCGCCTGGTGATATCGATAGATTCGCCCGCCTCTGCGCGATCGACGAGTTCGCTCAGCCGTGCTTTGGCGTCCGACAGATTGAAAGTGTCCATGACATTCTCCTGACCAACTTGGTGACCAACTACCACGTAATCGCTTTGGTCGCAATTCCAGCCACCACCGAATGCGCTGTTGAGGATCGCACAACAGACAGGCAGGCAACCTGCAACCGCCTTGACCGCGCGCGGGGCAGCGGTCAAAGCTGTTTCGATGAGCCAAGACACCACCTTCGCCACCGATCTGTCGTTCGAGGATGCCCTCAAGGAACTCGAGGTTATCGTGCGTCAGCTCGAATCGGGCGATGTGCCGCTTGATGCCTCGATCGGTTTGTACGAGCGCGGCGATCAGTTGCGCGGCCATTGCCAGAAGCGGCTGGATGCAGCGCAAGCGCGGATCGAAAAAATCCGTGTCGGACCAGATGGCGCAGCGAGCGGCACCGCACCGTTCGATGCTGACTGACTGGTCTGAAATCACCGCAGATATTGGGATAAGCCCTGACATCGGGGCAGGGGACGCACGACTATGACCACCGCCACCGCCACTGGCGACATCGCGCTTGCCGAGGCCTTTCGCCAGATCGCCCTGGATGTCGATGCATGTTTCGATTCGCTGCTCGCCATCCCCGATGATCCGCGCGCAGTGCTGTATGAAGCGATGCGCCATGCCGCGATCGGCGGCGGCAAGCGGGTTCGGCCGTTGTTGCTGACGGCAACCGCAGCGATGTTCAACGTCGATCATGGCCTTGCGGTGCGCATTGCCTGCGCGGTCGAGGCGATCCATGTCTATTCGCTGATCCATGATGATCTGCCCTGCATGGACAATGACGATATGCGCCGTGGCAAGCCGACGGTGCACAAGGCGTTCAACGATGCCGTCGCGGTGCTCGCGGGCGATTCGCTACACGCGCTGGCGTTCGAGATCCTGGCGGGCAGCCAGTCGCACCCCGATCCGTTCATCCGGTCAGAACTGATCATGACGCTGGCTGAGGCGAGCGGCCCCGATGGCATGGCGGGCGGTCAGATGATGGATCTGGAAGCGGAAAAATCCAGGTTCGACCTGCCGACGGTGACCAAGCTGCAGCGGCTGAAAACCGGCGCATTGATCGCAGCGTCGGTAGAGATGGGCGCCATTCTGGCCCATGTGCCGATTGAAGGGCGCACCGCGCTACGCGCCTACTCGCGTGATATCGGCCTCGCCTTCCAGATTGCCGACGACATTCTGGACGTGGAGGGCGACGAGGAACTGGCGGGCAAGGCGTTGCACAAGGACGCAGCGGCGGGCAAGGAGACTTTCCTGTCGCTGCTCGGGCTGGAGCGGGCACGCGAGCAGGCCTTTTTTCTGGTCGATCAGGCGATCGGCCATCTGGGCAGCTATGGGCGTGAAGCCGATGTGCTGCGCGCGCTGGCGCGCTATATCGTAGAACGCCAAAATTGACCGGACGACCCGCCATCAAGGGTGGGCACCGGACCAGCAGGGGGAGTGCGGACATGCGTATAGGGGTTTATCCAGGGACATTCGATCCGGTCACGCTGGGGCATATGGACATTATCCGGCGCGGCGCGAAGCTGGTTGACCGGCTGATCATCGGTGTCACCACCAATATCGCCAAATCGCCGATGTTCTCCGATGACGAGCGCATTGAGATGGTCCGCCGCGAAGTCGCCGCGATCGGCAATACCAGCATGCAAGTGGTCGGCTTCAGTTCGCTGCTGATGGATTTTGCCGAAGCGCAGGGGGCCTCGGTGGTTATTCGCGGCATTCGCGGGGTCACCGATTTCGAATATGAGTATCAGTTGACCGGAATGAACCGCCAGTTGAATGACCGGATCGAGACGGTGTTCCTGATGGCCGATGTATCGCTTCAGCCGATTGCCTCGCGGCTGGTCAAGGAAATCGCCAGCTATGGCGGGCAGATCAACCGGTTTGTCACCGATGCGGTGCGCGGCGATGTGGAAAAGCGGGTGCGCGAAATCGGCCTGAAGGGTGACTGATTGCAAAGGCGTTTGGCTCAGGCAGTTCATTCATGACAGGCTAAGCCGCTTTGGCTATAGCGCGCTTCGATGACCTGCCTGTGCAATCTGCTGCCGGCCACCCAATGTATCGAATGACAGGAACTTTATGCCCAAGCTGTTGAAACGACTTGCCGTGTTGCTGGCAATCCCGTCGCTGGCATTTGCCGCGCAAGCGCAGGAACTGAAAGAAGGCGTCGCCGCTGATCCAGCTGTGGCAGTGGTGATCCAGCCGCCGACCCCGGACAAGGCCGAACCCGACAATGTTCTGTATCTCGACGTATCCACCGGTGGCCGCGTTTCGATCCAGCTGTACCCCGAAATTGCCCCCAACCATGTCGAGCGGATCAAGACGCTGACCCGGGAGGGCTTTTACGATGGCATCATTTTCCACCGCGTGATCGAAGGCTTTATGGCGCAGACCGGTGACCCGACGGGCACTGGCACCGGCGGTTCAGAGCTTCCTGATGTGGCAGCCGAGTTCAACAAGTTCCCACATCTGCGCGGCAGTGTTTCGATGGCGCGCGCTCAGGAGCCCAACAGCGCCAACAGCCAGTTCTTTGTCGTCTTCTACCCGCGTTTCTCGCTCGATAACAGCTACACCAATTTCGGGCGGGTGTTTGCCGGCATGCAGTTTATTGATTCGATCCCACGCGGCGAACCCCCCGCGGCTCCGGCACGCGTGCTGCAGGCCTCGCTGAAATCACAGAACAAGCCCGAGCCAAATTATGCTGCGGTTGCGCCGGTGGATAAAGCGATCTCGGTCGATCAACTGAATGCGCCAATCACCAATTGAGTGGTGCCGATCCAAGCGAATTTCCCCTTGTTGTTCTCCGGCGAAAACCGGAGTCTAGTGGTCCGGTTCTGACATTTGCATCGCAATCCGGCTTGGGCTGGCGCAAATCTCAAAATCAATCCACTAGCAGCCGTTTTGCACTGTATTCGCCCTGGATTCCGGCTTTCGCCGGGAAACGAACTGTTGGAGTTGCGCCCGATGCGTGTTGACGATTTCGACTTCGATCTGCCGCCTGAGCGGATCGCGCTGCGCCCGGTACGGCCTCGCGATGCCGCGCGCATGCTGTACGTAACCGATGAGCGCCTCGCCGACCGCAGCGTCCGCGATCTTCCCGGCTTGCTCAATCCGGGCGATTGCCTTGTCTTCAACGACACCCGCGTAATTCCGGCGCAACTCGAAGGGGTCAAGCAGGG
>JBBQXX010000237.1:0-3897 GCA_038209235.1 Sphingomonadales bacterium
CGATTGGTCGTCCCCACACCGCCGAGGACACCGATAAAGTTGCCCAAGGCCTGATCGATCTTTTGCCCACGGGTTGTGCTGTCGGCAAGCTCACCAAAATCCCCCTCTACGGCAAGGGGCTGCGCCAGAGTGATAGTCCCCTGGCCATTTGGTGCTTGCAAAGTCAGCAACGTGAGTGTGTCGACGATGGCCAGCTGCGCCTTGAGCTTGATCGACGATGAGACAGTGAACGCGCCGCCATAATGTTTGGCACCAGCAAAATCGATGACATAGCGCACGTTGATGACCTGCTGTTTTGCCTTTTGAACAAAGGATCCACGTGCCATGAGTGGACCCATGTTGCCAAAGCCTGCAAAGGTGCCGCCGGTAATCTCGCCTGACGAAATGCCCAGGGGACCAAAGGCGGTGGGCGCGTAATACAGCGCCTTTGCCTTGGAATCCTTGCCCAATATTACGGTCGCCTTCGCGCCGGACGCGACATACGACTGTTTTGCCACACCCGCATCGGCAAGCAGCGCGGCACGATTAACGACGGTGTAACCAGCGGCGCTCATTTTTGCCAGAAAGTCCTCATAGGCTGCATCCGTGATCGCCTGAAATTCAGCATCGGTCACGCCGGCCAGCAAAGCTTTGGACTCCGAACTTCCGCCGAACTTGCGGCCCGAACCTGCAAATGCCTTGTCGTTCTTTTCGGTAACGAAGGCGACATTGAAACTACCGATCATCACAACTTGTCTGCCCTTGAAAGTCTTGGCCGACATTACCTTGACCGGTTGATTGTCCTTGGCGGTGATCTGACCGAGCGGAGCGAGCGCGACACCCATACCCACCAGCGATGCCAGCATGATTTTTACCGTGGTGTGCATAATGTTGGTTCGTTCCAAATCGCCGTCTTCATCTGGGGCAAATCGCCGGGGATGAAATTGATAACGATTGGTTATGGCGGCGATGGCTCCGGATACAGCCCCATTTGGGTGTATGCGGTTGATGAATTTGTGTTTAATCTTTGCACGAATGGCATGGTCCCTCGATTTTCTGTCCTCCCTCACGCGGGCCGAACGTTCGTCGGCGATGCTGATGCCATTTGTCGACGATCCAGCCGGTTTTGGCGCGGCAATCGATGAGCATCCCGACGCTCTGGCTGAAATCATTGCGCGCGGTGGGGAAAGCGCGCTGGCGACGGTCGCTGACTTTCGCACCGATGCCTTTGCCAGCGCAGGTGCTTTGCCCGATGGCACGGTAGTGGTCGCCGATCAGCGTTTTGCCGACTGGCTTCGCAATCCAGACAACCTTGGTCCGATCATCGGCAAGCTCGCCACCTGCCCCCAGGTCACCACGATAACCTATGACAACAGCGGCCGTCCGGTTGCGGTTGCCGCAGCAACGGCTTTGACCGGGCAACTCTGGCCGATTTCGCCGCTGGTGCAGCAGGCGATTGATCGCGGTCGCGCCACCCATGTCGTGCTGGCGTTCAGCCCGGGCGGCGATTGCTGGGCGGCCGCAGCGCGCACCTGTGGTTTGGCTCCATCCGAACTGAGGCTGCTTAAGCAATTGTCGGTCGATGGCGAGCTGCGGGTGGCGTGCGCCGCGATCGGCGTTGCCTATGAAACAGGGCGCAAGCTGGTTGCCTCGCTGCTGCGCAAAACGGGCTGCGCACGTCAACCCGATTTGATCCGTTTTGCGCTTATAGTGGCCGCAGGCACCATCGCGACGCCGCGCTTTGCAGATGCGACCTTTGCGGATCTGTTCGGCCTACGGTTGCGCCAGGCGCAGTTGGCGAGGGCCATTGCAACCGGATCGATGCGCAAGGCTGCCGCCAGCCGGATCGGAGTATCCGGGGCGCGGGCCAAGGCCGACCTGAAAGCGTGTTTTGCAGCATGTGGCGTCACCAGCGTGGTGGACCTGTCACGCATCATGGCGGAAGTCGATGCCTTGTCAGCACTTGCCGAGGCGTGTGATGTTACTTTTCACGTTCCTGGCTTCGCTTCTGCTGATCCTCTGCGCCTGATTCCACGCGCAACCGGTGGCGGCAGGATTGCAATCTGTGATCATGGTCCCTCGCACGGGCGGCCGGTGTTGATCTTTCACACCACAACAGGCGGCCGTGCGCAATCGCCGACCATGCTGTCTGCGCTGCGCCAGGCAGGCTTTCGTGCCATCGTCATCGAACGACCGGGCTATGGCCTTACCGACTTTGTCGATGGAGATATCTGGGACGCAACCGCGCGCGATGTGGAGCTAGCGCTTAATACTCTGGGGATCGATCATGCTGCAATTCTGGCGCGTGGTGGTTCACAGGCGGCCGTCGTCACCGCAGCGGCGCTAGGCAAGCGGATATCGGGAGGCGTGTTGCTTGGCCCCGACCCGCCGGTGGAACTGGACAGCGCGCGCTCAGGCATGATGGGTCGGGCTAAAGGATGGGTCTATGATACCCCGGCCATGCTGGCGCCGCTGGCCGCTGTTCTTTCACGCCGCACGAGCGCTGACCAGATTGCCCGCCTTATGCGCGCCAGTGTGCGCGGCAGCGCCATCGATGAGGCGATCTGTGACGATGCGGCCGAAATGGAAGCGCTGGTGCGTGGCGGGCGTCAGTCAGCATTCGGGATGCTGGGCTTTGTTGCAGAACACGCGGCGCTTGGATCACGTCGTCCTCTGCCGGTGATCGCCGACGGCAGCCGTTGGTCGGTTTTGTTCGGCGCAGCGGATCCTCTTTTTCGCGCGTCAGATGGCGAGGACTATTGGAGGTCGCAGATCAAGGGCTGCACGTTCGAAGCGATCGCCGGTGGCGGTCGCTTCTTGCACGCATCGCATGTCGTCCACGTCTGTTCTGCGCTGGAGCGGAGCTATGCGGCGGGATGAAATTAAATCGTCGGCATGGAGAGTTAACCTGCCCGCGACATGGGACGCGGCGCCTCTGCAGCCGGTGGCACCGGACTGGGTTCGGCCGCCTTGGTTGATTGCTCCTGCTAAGCTCGACTTTGTACGTTTATGTTGCGAAGCAGAGGGCTTGCACCATTCGAATGACGCGAGGTGCAGGGATGTATAGCGGTTCGCGGTTTGGCGGGGAGTGTTGATCAATGTCTCCGACCCAGATTTGGAGGCGGACTGCGCCGATATCGTCACTGAAGGTCAGACTGGTCTTTCGATACCACGCGGCAGCGTATGGGGTGCTTGCGCTGGTGAGTAGGTCGCAGGCCCACAGCGATACGATGCTGTAGAGTCCGAGAAGCGCCGGGGTGGTCCGGGCTATGGCATTGTCGGTCCATTGGCGCTGTGTCTCGACACCCAGGTGAGCCCACGTTTCGGCGAACGTGACCTCGATCTGCCATCGGCGGACGAACAGGGCGATGATCTCGTTGGGATCGAGGGTAACGTCGGTGCTGACGAAGGCCTGCGGAGCGCGCTTCCCATCGGGGTCGCGCACCAGCACCAGCGGACCGGGAGCACCGGTGTGCCTGGCCTGTACCATAAGGCGGTGTCGGATGTGATGTCGAGGGCCTTGCCGTTGACATGGCCATACCAGGCAGAGACGATGATCTTTCTCCAGCGTGTAGCGGGGTTGGTCAACAGGGTTTTGATCTTTGGCAGCGCCGGGCCTTTTTGCGCGGGCCGCCCCGTCGTTCGTGAAGTTCGTTTCGCAGGAGGCGCAAACAAGCTGGCATCCAGCCGCAGCCGGCTGATGAGTGTTGCGCGCCGCATAATAGCATGGGCCAGTTCATGGACGGCAAAGCTGCTGTCGCCGACGAAGATGACCCGGCGACCTGGCAGCCAGCGGCAAAGTTGTAGTGCGCCCTGCCGGGCCCAGACAGTCAGCAGCTTATGGCGCCCGCCGCGTCGGCGGTTGGATCGCTCGGCAGGGGCAAGCAGCGTCAAGACCGGCAGGGCTTTGATCAGGCG
>JBBQXX010000238.1:0-3873 GCA_038209235.1 Sphingomonadales bacterium
TTGAGTGCAAACCTGCAAGTTCGGAGTTAAATATCAATCATGCAGCGCAGCTATTCCGCTATTTTACCGTCACTGATGCCCGCGTCGCAATATTGACCAACGGGGTAATATTTAAGTTCTTTTCTGACATCGACACACCAAACAAAATGGACAGTCAGCCATTCTTCACTTATAATCTAGAGTTTAACAGAAAGCAAGATATCCGGACACTAGAAAATTTTACGAAAGCCAATTTTAATATTGATACCATTGTCAATGAAGCAAGTAATCTGAAGATGCAAAGTCTGGTAGCGAAAGAGCTCGAAAAGGAATTTGCTGAGCCTTCAGAGGAGTTTATCAAATTGGTAGCGGGGCGGGTTCATGGAGGTCGCGTCACCGCTGCGATCAAGGAAAGCTTCAAAAATCTGATTGTCGCTTCAATAGCTTCCTTGATCCGTGATAAAGTCAACGAACGCCTGAATTCCGCATTACAGGCTTCAAATCCCGTAGAGTCTGCTAATGAGACGGCAAACGTAACTGCTGATGATGACGGAATTGAAACCACGCAAGACGAGATTGACGGTTTTAATGTCGTGAGAGCCATAAGCTCTCGTATTGTCGATCCGAACCGGATTACGCTGCGTGATTCTAAGTCTTACTGCGCGATTTTATTGGATAACAACAACCGTAAGACCATTGTCCGTCTCCACTTTAACAGCCTGAAAACCCGGCATTTAAGTACGTTCTTGGGTAAGGAGGAATTTCGGCATTCCGTTTCTGGACCGGTCGATCTTTATAAGTTTGAAGATCAGATCAATAGCCGCATTGCCGAACTGGCAAGCTGATTGACATTCTGGAGTGCCAGAACTGCGGTGAACACTTGACTCGATAACGTGATGGTGAACAGCAATCTTCCATCGATCCTGAACTGGGCGATTGGTGTAATTGTGCAGGCTGGGAAAGGCTTGCGCCTAGCCGCCTACCCACCCCTAGCCCCTCCCTTTCAGGGAGGGGAACGCACATAAATGACGGTATGGCCAACAAAGCTCCCCTCCCTGCAAGGGAGGGGCAGGGGGTGGGTAGGCGGGATTGCGCAGACGCTTTATAGCTGCGCCTATGGCCCGCCGAGTCCCGCCGCCGATGACCCGCAATGCGCGATCGCTGCACAACAACGCGACGCTGCGGGAATACAAACTGTGGCAGATCCTGTCGCGATACCGTCCGCGCTTTACCCGGCAACTGGTCATCGGTCCCTATATCGCCGATCTGGCAAACCGCAGCGCCAAGCTGGTTGTCGAAATCGACGGCGAGCAGCATCTCGACGATCCGCAAGACGCGGTCCGGACGCGCTATCTTGAAGCGCAGGGCTGGACGGTGATCCGGTTCTGGAACCATGACGTCCTGGCGCATCCCGAAGAAATTGCAGAAGCAATACTCATGCACACTTCTCAGTGTCTCGGCGGGACCCACCCCCAACCCCTCGCGTCAAGGGAGGGGCGCAACCGGGTGCCGCGTTCGAGGCCATACAAACCCCGTTTACAACCGTAGTCGAATCAACTACACCCGTAGTCGCACCCCTTTGCAGAGGCAGGCGATTTTTATGGCTCCCGAACGTATCAGTGATGCCGAACATGCGGTGATGGAGGTGTTGTGGCAGCGATCGCCGCTGACTGCCGCCGATGTTGCAGACGCGCTCACCGATGATCGCGACTGGACGTTGCAGACCGTCAAGACATTGCTGTCGCGGCTCACCAACAAGGGCGCGGTGTCGTATGATCAGGATGGCCGCCGCTATCTCTACAGCCCGATCCTGGCGCGTGAGGATTATGTCGGCGATGAATCGCGGCGGTTGGTCGACCGGCTGTTTGGCGGGCGCGCCGCACCGCTGATTGCGCATCTGGCAGAGCGGCAGGAGTTCAGCGCAGAGGATATTGCTCAGATCGAGCGGCTGATCGGTGAGTTGAAGGCATGATCGGGGACATGTTGGCAGATTTCGCGCATGGCGTGGGCGGTGAATGGTTGATCGATACGCTGATCGTCACCGCTGCGCTGATGGCCGCCGTGCTGGTGCTGCGCCGCCCGGTGGCAAGGCATTTTGGTGCGCAGATGGCCTATCTGCTGTGGGCGGTGCCGCTTGCCCGGCTGTTCATGCCGCCGTTGACGCAGACCATCGAGATACCAGTGAGCGAGCCGCTTAGTGATGCAGCCGCGATGGCAATGCCGGTGGGCGGCATGCTGGCCCCGTCTGATCTCTATCCGGCCGATGCGGTGCCGCAAGCCACGTTCTCGCAAGAGTTGCTGATGGCGGCCGACTGGTTTGCCGTCGGTGTCACCATCTGGCTGTGCGGCGCGGCGATCTTCCTGATCACTCAGCTTGCCGCCTATCTGCAAAACCGCCGCGAACTGCTCAACGATGCGGTGCAGGTGGCGCGGATCGGCGATATCCGGGTGATCGAGATAGCGGGGATTTCGGGGCCGTTCGCCTTTGGCCTGTGGCGGCGGTATATCGCTTTGCCGATCGGGTTCACCCGGCAGTACGATCCGGTCGAGCGTGAACTGGCGCTGGCGCATGAACGCTCGCATCACCGCTCAGGCGATCTGTGGGCGAATTTTGCCGGGCTGGCGCTGCTGTCGCTGCACTGGTTCAATCCGGTGGCGTGGCTGGCGTGGCGCGCGTTTCGCTTCGATCAGGAGGCGGCGTGCGATGCGCGGGTGCTGCGCCAGCGCAGCGCGGCAGAGCGCACCGCTTATGCTCGCGCCATCGCCAAGGCGGCGACCGGCCAGACGCTTGCCTTTGCCAGCCCGCTCAACCCCAAGGACAAGATCGTCGAGCGACTGAAGATCATGAAGCAGAAGGAAACATCGCGCAGGCGCAAATGGCTGGGCGGGGTTTTGATCGGCACCGGGCTGGTCACCGCGATGGCGATGACCGCCACGGTCAGCTATGCGATCCAGCCGGTGCCGTCGCCTGGTGCGCCCGAGGCTCCGCCAGCGCCGCCAACACCGCCAGTGCCGCCAGCACCGCCTGCCGTGCCTCAGGCACCAACGGCTCCCGTTGCGCCGGATGCGCCAGTCGTCAAGGACGGGGTTTACATCTACATCGTCAAGCGCGGCGACAACACCATCGTGCTGCGGCTTGATGAACCCACCGATCAGGGTGAGATTGAACGCAGGGTTTCCGATGCGGAGTCAGCACGTGTGCATGCGCAAGCTGACCGAGCCGCTGCAGCAACCGAAAGAAAGGCCGCCGCCGCCGACCGTGCAGAGCGGTACCGGGCCGAAGCAAACAACCGGGCAGAGCGCAACCGTGTCGAAGCGCACAACCGAGCAAAGCACAGGGTGACCCGCACCGGATCGCCTGAAGATTATGTCATCGCCATGAACGATGGCCACCGGCTGCGCATCCAGACGAACGGGTGCGAGGGCAAAGCCAGGTCCGATGCTTTCATGACGCACACCGAGACCCAAGGTGGCACGGTCACTCGCACCAAGGTGGTCACCTGCGGTCAGGTGATGCCCGATGAGGCACAGATTGCCGCGAACATCGAAATGGGCATGGCCGAAGGGCGCAAGCATATGGAACTGGCACGTGTCGAAATCCGCCGCGCAAAGGGCCTGAGCGCCAGCGAGCGGGCCGAGGCGCTGCGCGATATCGATGAGGGCCTGCGTGAAATGCGCGAAGGGCTGGCCGAGGCGCGCCGCGAACTGCGCCGCGAGATGGAACAATCGCGCCGCGAACTGCGCCAGTCGCTAAGCGAGACGAACTGAGGCCGTCACCCTCACCCTGTCACTGAAATATCGCGCTGCCCCTTTCGCTTGCCGGTGATCGGTGCCATTTAGGCGGCATGGAACTGCCCGCTGATCTGCCGACCGGCCTTGCCGAAACCGTCGAGC
>JBBQXX010000239.1:0-3868 GCA_038209235.1 Sphingomonadales bacterium
TGACCGAGGAAGACCTCAACACCCCCGGTGTCGGGCGCAGTCACCAGATGCAGAACAAGATGATGTTTGCGCGCGTCAAATATCAGGCGATGGCGATTGTCGCTGTTTCGGTGCTGATGCTGGTCAACCGCTAAGCGGCGCTGGCACGCCGCCGGGTTGATACAACGCCAGGCAGTCCGGCTGATAAGGCGACGATAAGATGGTCAAGCTTACCAAAATCTACACCCGAACCGGCGATGATGGCACATCGGGGCTGGTTGATGGCTCGCGCATCGCCAAGGATACGCCGCGGATGGCAGCGATCGGCGACATCGACGAACTCAACAGCGCGCTGGGCATTGCCGTGGTCGCGCTTGGCGACAGTGCATTTGTCGCCGATCTGTTGCGCGTGCAAAACGATCTTTTCGATCTTGGTGCCGACATCGCCACCCCCGGCGACGACTTTACTCCATCGGAAATGGTGCTGCGTGTCGTGCCCGCTCAGGTCGAGTGGCTCGAAACACAGATTGACGCGATCAACGATACCATCCTGCCGCTCAGAAGTTTCATCCTGCCCGGCGGCAGCCCGGCAGCGGCGGCTGTCCATCTGGCGCGCGCGATTGCGCGGCGCGCGGAGCGAACTTTGGTCGCGGCAGATCGCGATGGATCGATCAATCCGGCAGCGCGTATCTACGCAAACCGCCTGTCGGACTATCTGTTTGTGCTGGCGCGCAAGGTTAACGATGGCAATGATCCGCTGTGGGTGCCCGGCGCATCGCGCTGACGACAACCGCCGGGATTGGGGTTGAACCCCAAAGATGTTCGATATATGTTCTTATGCGATGAGCCACCGGGACCGCCCGGAGCCATAAGGGGAAGACCGATTTCGCCACCCGCGACCGCCGCTGCTTCCCCGATCGTCACCCCGAATCCCTCCGCATTTTCGCCATTGCAACGCCGATATGAGAGTATGCGAGCGCTCAGTCTGGCGCTTACCGATCCGCTGTCCGATGCCGATGCAACGGTGCAGTCGATGGATGATGCATCGCCGGCAAAATGGCATCTGGCGCACACCAGCTGGTTTTTTGAAACCTTCATCCTGCGCGATCGGGTGGCCGGATATCAGCCGTTCGATCCGGCATTTCATTACCTTTTCAACAGCTATTACGAGGCGGAAGGTCCGCGCCACGCGCGCCCGCAGCGTGGTTTGCTCACCCGGCCCTCGCTCGATGTGATCCGCGCCTATCGCGCGCATGTCGATGCAGCGATCCACGGTGCATTCGCCAGCCTTGACGACGATGCTCTGGCGTTGGTCGAACTGGGTGTGAACCATGAGCAACAGCATCAGGAGTTGCTGCTCACCGATATTTTGCACCTGTTTGCGCAACACCCGCTGTGTCCCGCGATCTGGCCGAGCGAGCCGCGGCAGCGTGCGCAGCCGGCTCTGCTGGAGTGGATCGAGGGGCCTGTCGGTCAGGTCGATATCGGGTATGATGGCGACGGTTTTGCCTTCGATTGCGAAGGCCCGCGCCATGCCGTGCTACTCACCCCTTATGCGCTTGCCAGCCGCACCGTCACCAATCGCGAATGGGCCAATTTCATCGCCGATGGCGGCTATCGGCAGGCACGCCATTGGCTGGCCGATGGATGGGCCTGGGTGCAAGCCAATGCGATCTGCGCACCGCTTTATTGGCATAAGGACGATGCAGGTCAGTGGCATGAATTCGGGCTTGATGGTTTGCAATCGCTCGATCCGGCAGCACCGGTCTGCCACATCAGCCTGTATGAGGCGGACGCCTATGCCAGCTGGGCTGGCGCACGGTTGCCGACCGAGGCCGAATGGGAGGCGCTGGCCGTCCGCCACGATCCGCTCGGCGGATGCCAGCTCGACAGTGCCGGGCCGGTGCGCCCGCGCGCCGATGGGGCCACCGCGATGTTCGGCAACGTGTGGCAATGGACCGGCAGCGCGTTTCGCCCGTATCCCGGCTTCAGGCCAGCCCAAGGCGCGGTGGGCGAGTATAACGGCAAGTTCATGAGCGGCCAGTTTGTGCTGCGCGGCGCCAGCTGTGCAACCCCTCGCGGTTCGGTGCGTCCAAGCTATCGCAACTTCTTTTATCCGCATCAGCGCTGGCAGTTCACTGGCCTGCGCCTTGCCAAAGACCTTTAGCGCCAAAGACCTTTAGCGCCAAAGACCTCTAGCCCAGACCGTCAGGAGAGCCTTCGTGTCCCCCAGCACCCAGCGTCTTGAAGCGCCAACGTTTGACACACCCGTCGTCGATGCACCCGATCTTGCGTTTCAGGCGGATGTTCTGGCCTGTTTTCGCAGTTCACGCCGCGCCATTCCGGCGCGCTGGCTGTATGATCTGGCCGGGTCAGAGCTGTTTGAGGCGATCACCAATCTGCCCGAATATTACCCGACCCGCACCGAAACCGCGCTGCTTGCAAAATACTGCGGCGAGGTTGCGGCGCATGGCGGGGCGGGGCGCGCGGTGGTCGAGTTCGGATCGGGATCGTCGGTCAAGACCCCGCATCTGTTGCGCGCGATCAGGGGCGAGCATTACGTTCCGATCGATATCTCGGGCGATTTCCTGCGCGATTCGGCAGCGGCGCTGGCGGCGGATTTTCCGGGGCTGAACGTGCATCCACTCGAAGGCGATTTCATGCATCCTCTGGCGTTGCCCGATGCGGTTGCCGGCGTGGCCAAGCTAGGCTTTTTCCCCGGATCAACCATCGGCAATATGGTGGCGCGCACCTCGGTAGACCTGCTGCGTTCGATGCGCGAGACGATGGGCGACGGGTCGCTGCTGCTGATCGGCATGGACCGGATCAAATCGCCCGATATCCTGATCCCCGCCTATGACGATGCGGCAGGCGTCACCGCACAGTTCAACCTCAACCTGCTGCGCCGGATCAACCGCGAGATGGACGGCGACATCCCGGTCGAGCAATTCCGCCATGTGGCGCGCTGGAACAACAGCTATGCGCGCATCGAGATGCATCTGGAAGCGCAGGCCGACCTTGGCTTCAGCATAGAAGGCGAGCGCTTCACCATGGCCAGCGGTGAGACGATCCACACCGAAAACAGCCACAAATACGGCCCTCGCGATGCCCGGCTGCTGCTGCGCTCGGGCGGCTGGACAATGTGCCACGAATGGACCGACCCCGACGACTGGTTCGCGCTGATCCTGGCAGAGGCCAAGCCCTTCCAGACCGCACCCTGAGCGCCGACCCAGGCCGTTCTCCGGCGAAAGCCGCAATCCATACCGGAAAACGATGTTTTACCACTCCAGCCGGTTGCCCTGATAATCGAGGAACGATCCGCTGTCGGCATTCGTCAGACCCGCGATCACCTTGCGAAAGCCGGTAATACTCGTGGCCGCGTCGATCTGCGCATTGGGGCCGCCCATGTCGGTCTGCACCCAACCGGGGTGGATCATCGCCAGCTTCAGCCCGCTGTCTTTCCAGTCGATGCTCAACGATTTCCATGCCGCATTAAGCGCAGCCTTTGAGCTGCGGTAGGCGATGCTCCCGCCGCTTTCGTTGGCAGCGATGCTGCCTAGCGTCGATGACAGGCCGATCATCTTGCGCTGCTGCGATGCCAGCACATTGGGCTTGAGGCGGATGATGAGTTCGGTTGGCGCGATGACGTTGGTCAACAGGGCGTCGGCCCAAGCCGCGCGGTCGAACTGCGATGGCCCCAGCACGCCTGCGTTGGCGATCAGCACATCGATAGCGCGGTCGCCCAGCGCCGATTGCAGCGCATCCAGACTGGCCGGATCGGTCGTCTCCAGCGCAAGCACCTGCGCACCGGTGGCGTTGAGGCTCGTCGCCGCAGCAGGATCGCGCGCGGTGGCGATGACGTCCCAGCCATCAGCGGCATACTGGCGAG
>JBBQXX010000240.1:0-3828 GCA_038209235.1 Sphingomonadales bacterium
GCGCGTTCACATCGCCGACGTATTGCGCGCCAGCACCGACGGCCAGATGCCCGGCGTGATCGTCGCCGCGCTGCAACCCGGTGTCGATGCGCTGATCGCGCGCATGGACGATCTGCTCAACGCCGAGGCGCGGTTGCAGGCTGCGCGGCAGGCGCAGGACTTGGCAGCGATGGGCGCATCTGCGCTGCACGCTGCGCATATCGTGCGGCTGACCGGGCTGGATGGCGCGGCAGGTCTGGCCAATCTGGCAAGCACCAGCGGCACCGATCCGATGCTGCTGACCCAGGCCTTTGCCGATCTGGGTGCCACGCTTGGCCTTGACTGGACGCAGATGACCGCAACCCGCATGTCGCCCTCCGATCCGTGGGAACGGCTGCTGGTCGCAGGCCTTGCGCGCGACTTCCAGCAGATGCGGCTAGACTTCCTGCACCGCGCCGATGGCGGCGACCCGCAGGCGTTCGTCACCCACTGGACCGAAGCCAACCTGCCGCGCATCAAGCAGTTCCGCGCACTGGTCGGCCGCGCCCAGATGGACAGCGTGCCCAGCGTACCAATGCTGGCCCAAATCGCCAGCCAGGCGCGGATCTTGCTGGCGCGGTAGAGCGGAGAGCACGTTTGACGGCTACAACATTGCAGTAACCCGGACTTGAGCTACTTAGATAGTCCTAATTGGCGAAATTTGGTCCGTCTCGGATCTAATTGCTCGATATCCCCAAGCCAGCATCTTGTCACCACGAAAAGCTTTGGGCATAAGAACATAAAATGAACGGGTGTTGATGGTATGAGGCAGTCAATTGAGCTATTTGCTGGTGCAGGCGGTCTTGGCATCGGTATAGGGCGGTCAGGGTTTCGCCACGCTGCGGTGGTCGAGATTGATCGCTATTGCCGGGATACGATTGAGCTAAATCGCTCGGGAGGCCAAGCAGACCTGACACATTGGCCGACCGTCACAACCGCAGACGTGCGGACTTTTGATTATCGGTCTTTTGCTGACCAGATCACCTTGGTGTCCGGCGGACCTCCCTGCCAGCCGTTTTCACTCGCCGGGCGGCATAAGGCATTCGCCGATAGTCGCGATATGTTCGGTGAAGCGGTGCGAGCAGTGCGGGAGCTGCGTCCGAAAGCGTTTATCTTTGAGAATGTCAAAGGCCTCACCCGCGACCGATTTGCCACATATCTCGAATACATCACACTTCAGATGAACTACCCGGAGATCGTCGGCAGGGCGGGCAAGGATTGGACTGATCATTTGCTGCGGCTAGAACAGCACCACACCAGCGGCTCACGGTCAGGGTTGCAGTACCGAGTGGTGCGAGAAGTCTTGAACGCGGCGAACTATGGCATTGCTCAGAAGCGTGAACGAGTATTTTTCGTCGGTTTCCGCAGCGATCTAGGCATCCGCTGGGCATTTCCTAAAGCTACCCACAGTCTTGATGCCCTTCTGATTGAGCAGCGACGGGGCGGCCGCTATTGGGACAGGCATAGAATCGCTCGGGGCGTTGATCACCTGTCCGCTCGAGCACAAGCCCGGATGGTTCGCCTCACTGAAAAACATGCCGATTTGCCGTGGATGACGGTCCGCGATGCCTTGATCGATCTTCCACTACCAAGTCGGGCAGGCACTGTCTCTGCCATCGTCAACCATACCTTCCAACCCGGTGCCCGCAGCTATCCCGGTCATACCGGCAGCCACTATGATGAACCCGCCAAAACCTTAAAGGCTGGTGTCCATGGGGTGCCCGGTGGCGAAAACATGTTGTTTGATCCGGTGAGCGGCAAGGTTCGGTATTTTTCGGTGCGGGAGAGTGCAAGGTTGCAAACTTTCCCCGATGACTTCCACTTTCACGGCTGTTGGTCTGAAACTATGCGTCAATTAGGGAATGCTGTTCCAGTGCGACTCGCAGAAATTGTCGCAACATCTGTTGAACGGGCGTTGGCAACCCTGAAAAGGGGACGCAGTTGACGCCTGGCTATGCAGAGTTCGAATTTGATCTGCCCGGTGCATTGCTGGAGCAGTTGGTGATTGCATTTGCAAACGTGCCACCCGCTCAACTGTCGCCAGAGAACGTCGCCAAAGTGGACGAAGCTCAGGGCGTCTATCAGCTCTTATTGAATGGAGAGCTCGTCTATATAGGTAAGACCGATGCTGAAAAAGGCTTACGGAGACGTTTGGAACGTCACGCCAGAACGATTAGGCACCGCAAAAACCTAAACCCCTCAGATGTCACGTTTCGGGCACTGCGGGTGTTTGTTTTTACAGCCATGGATCTCGAAGCCCAGCTGATCGCCCATTACGGTAGCACGGCATGGCAAAACAGTGGTTTCGGCTCAAATGATCCCGGACGGAACCGTGATGATACGCGGCTCAAGACAGGCGGATTTGATGAGCATTACCCCATCAATGTCGATCAACCGCTGGAGTTTGAGCTGGCTCCTGGCCCTCGCGAAGCAGCCGTCGTCTTGTCGGAGTTGAGGCGGAACCTCCCGTATATATTCCGGTATGAGGGCGGTGGACGAAGTCTGCAGGCCGCTCACGCCAGTCTGCGGCAAACAATCGTGACGGTGCCTGCAGGGCCGCTAACTACCCGGACAGTGCTCCAGTTAGTGCTGGCTTCGTTACCCCCAGATTGGCAGGCTACCAATCTATGTGCTCGCGTCATCCTGTATAAAGAGGCGCGAAATTATACTCACGGCGTTATAATTGGGCTTAGCGATAATACATAACCACCGATAATCCAAACTTACGCCGCTTCCTTCTTCCGGCCCTGCTTCTTGCGCTCGTTGGGATCGAGGAAGCGTTTGCGCAGGCGGATGGTCTTGGGGGTTACTTCGACCATTTCATCATCGTCAATATAGGCAATCGCCTGTTCGAGGCTCATCAGGCGCGGCGGGGTCAGGCGGATGGCGTCGTCCTTGCCGGTCGAGCGGAAGTTGGTGAGTTGCTTGGACTTCATCGGGTTGACTTCAAGGTCATCGGGCTTGGCGTTCTCGCCGATCAGCATGCCTTCATAGACCGCAACGCCCGAGCCCAGGAACAGCGAGCCACGGTCTTCCAGTGCGTTGAGCGCATAGCCCACGGTATCGCCGGAGCCGTTGGAGATCAGCACACCAAGCTGGCGGCCGGTGATCGCGCCCTTGTACGGCCCGTATTTCTCGAACAGGCGGTTCATGATGCCGGTGCCGCGTGTGTCGGACAGGAACTCGCCGTGATAGCCGATCAGCCCGCGCGACGGGGCGGAGAAGGTGATCCGTGTCTTGCCGCCGCCCGAGGGGCGCATGTCGGTCATCTCGGCCTTGCGGCTCGCCATCTTCTCGACGACCGTGCCCGAATATTCGTCGTCGACGTCGATCACGACGGTTTCATAGGGCTCGGTGCGATTGCCGTTGTCGTCCTGGCGGAAGAGCACGCGCGGGCGGCTGATGCCGAGCTCGAAGCCTTCGCGGCGCATCATTTCGATGAGCACCCCAAGCTGCAGTTCGCCGCGGCCGGCGACTTCGAAACTGTCCTTGTCGGCCGCCTCGGTGACCTTGATCGCGACGTTCGATTCGGCCTCGCGGAACAGACGGTCGCGGATCATCCGGCTGGTGACCTTGGTGCCCTCGCGGCCGGCGAACGGACTGTCGTTGACCGCAAAGCGCATCGACAGCGTCGGCGGGTCGATTGGCTGGGCATGGAGCGGCTCGGTGACCGAAGGATCGGCGATGGTGTTGGACACAGTCGCCTTCTCGAGCCCGGCCAGCGCGATGATGTCGCCCGACTGCGCGGTTTCGACCGGAACGCGGTCGAGTCCGTCGACGCTCATCAGTGGGGTGGCGCGGCCGACCTCG
>JBBQXX010000241.1:0-3822 GCA_038209235.1 Sphingomonadales bacterium
GCGTCGGGGCGTTCTTTGCCGTAGCTGACGACGCGCAGGCGTTGTTCGCTGATGCCGAGTGAGACGAGGACGTTCTTGGCGGCATTGGCGCGGCGTTCGCCCAGCGCAATGTTGTAATCGCGGGTGCCGCGTTCATCGGCATGGCCTTCGATGATCGCCTGCTTGTTGGGATACTGGCTGAGCCATTGCGCCTGGCTTTGCAGGGTGACCTGATCGTCGGTATCGACGTTGTAGCGGTCGGTATCGAACAGGATGCGGTCGGAGCGGACCTTGGCGAGGAAATCGCGCTGGCTGCCGGGGATCGCTACAGTGTCGAGGTTCGAGCCATCATTGCCTGCCGAATTGTCTATTGCCGGGCCGGGAGCGGGGGGCAGGACTGGCGGCGCCTTTTTGGCGCAGGCACCCAGGGCGATCACGGCAGTGGCCATGAGCAGCGTGTTGCGGATAGTTCTCATCGAGCGTCTCCTTCTTTTGAGGCGGGGGATCAGGCCACCGGACATCCCGGTTCACGGCCGCAATCCCTTGGGGGGAATGAATAGGCGTGGCTGCGCGGCAACCACCCCGTTACGACAATACAACCCGCAAGTGCGACGAACCGTTACTCAATTCGTCGCCGAGGTAAACCGCTTTGGCGCAAAACCGCGTGATCACGGCAAGATCGGCCCCCATGACGGGTCGGATCCATCGACCGGCGTCGGCAAACGGCGCTCGTTCGAACCGGTCAGGTCAACCTGCCAGACGGTCGAACTGGCAGCGCCGCGTCCGGTGCGGAAGAACTGGATGACGCGGCCATTGGGCGCCCAGGTCGGGGCCTCGTCCTGCCAGCTGTTGGTCAGCAGTCGCTCGCCGCCACCCGAAGGGCTCATCACGCCGATGCGGAAATTGCCCGCGATCTTGGTGAAGGCGATAAGGTCGCCGCGCGGGCTCCATTCAGGCGTGGCAAACCGGCCGCCGCCAAAGCTGATCCGGCGCTGGTTGGTGCCGTCCGAGTTCATCACATACAATTGCTGGCCGCCGCTGCGATCGCTTTCAAAGACGATCTGGCTGCCATCGGGCGAAAAGCTGCCACCGACATCGATGCCCGGGCCATCGGTCAGCCGCGTCGGCTGGCCCCCTTCGGCGGAGATGCGATAGATATCGGTGTTGCCGCCAATCGCCATCGAATAGAGCAGGAACCGGCCATCGGGCGACCAGCGCGGCGCAAACGTGGGATTGCGGCTTTGCGTCACCAGCCGCTGCCGCCCGGTGCCGACGTCATAGACATAGATGCGCGGGTTGCCGTCGAGATAGCTCAGATACGCGATCTGCTTGTAATCGGGCGAGAAACGCGGGGTCAGCGCGGTGGACTGGCCGTTGGTGATAAAGCGGTGGTTGGCGCCATCCGAATCCATGATCGCCAGCCGCTTGGTGCGGTTGCCCTTGGGGCCGGTCTCGGCGATATAGGCGATGCGGCTGTCAAAGAACGGGCTTTCACCCGACAGCCGCGAATAGATCGTATCGGCGCATTTGTGCGCGGCGCGCCGCCAGTCTGCGGGCTCGACGACAAAGCCCTGCCGGGTCAGCTCAGTGCCCAACGCCACGTCATACAGATAACAACCGACGGTGATCTTGCCATCGCCGTTGGAGCGGACAAAGCCCTGGATCAGCGCCGAGGCACTGCGACCTTGCCAATACGGGAAGGTCGGCGCGGTGACTTCATCGACGGTGATGCGTTTGACCGCGTTGCGGCCAATGGGCTTGAACAGGCCCGATCGGTCAAGGTCCGATGCGATGACATCGCTGATCCGGTTACCCAGATCCTCGGTGGTGCCCGCCAGCGTGGATGCGTTCTGCGGGCTGGGCAGCGCCGGGACCGCGATGATCAGGTCGGCGGTGCCCGCATTGTCGACATCGACGGTCAGCTGCGCATAGGCCGGGCTGGTCAGGCACATGCCCACCAGCGCGACAACCGCATTCCGGCAAAAGCCCGAATTCAGGGCGGCAAAGCGCTGCGCCAACTTTGGGCTCGGGCCTTCGCCGGAGAACAGCAAGCGAGATAAAGGCAAAGGGCGCATGGTTTACAATCCCAAGTAGAATGTTGGTTCGATGGTCTGCCATTCGGCATAAAATTGCGGCGGGAACCTGAATGGCGCGGCACGGCGCACCGCGGCAATTGCGCGTTCCTTGTGGAGCGCCTCCTGCGGGCGGTTGCTGGCGGTGACGCCGCTGGTGGAGGCGCTGGGCGTTCCGACGATATTGCCCGATTCGTCCAGCCGCACGGTCACCCTGGTGCGCAACTTGTCCGCATCTGCGCCCGAAGGCGGTGCCCAGTGCGGCTTGACCTGACGCAACAGCTCGCGTTGCAGCGATGCGACCACGGCAGGCCCGGCGACCGAGGCCGGCGGGGTCTGCGCGCGGCTGGTCGAAGGCTTGTCGGTCACCCCTTCAAGGAAATCGCTGCCGATGCGTGGTGCGCGCGGTGCCTTGGCGGCAGCCGAGGGGGTGGGCCGGTCGGGGCGACGGCGGCTGTCGGTGTTGGAAGGCGCTGCCGGTTTGGGTTTTTGGGCTGCCTCCGGCTGGGGCTTGGCAGGTGGCGGCGGGCTGGCACGCGCAGGCTTGGCGGCCGGGCTGGGCCGAGGGCGTTCGGCCGCCTTGGGCTGTGGGGGGCGTTCGATCGCTTTGGGCGCTGGCGGTTCGGGGCGTCTGGTCGGCGGCAAAGGCGCAGGTTCGGGTTCGGGCGCAGCCTTCTCGATCTCGGGCGCGATTTGCGGTGCAGTCGCGGTGGCCGCCTCGCGCGTCGGGTTCGGCGCGGTCGATACCAGCCCGACCTCATCGGTCAGCTGCACCGAGATCGGCTCAACCGGCATCTTGAGCTCCTTGCGGCTGGCAATGCCAAGCGACAGCATCGCAAACAGCGCGACATGGCCGACCACCGCCACCGACAACCCAAGACGCTCGCTATTCTCCATGCCGTGCTTGCTTCCAGCCTTTTTCGCCGCTGTGCCCAATGGCAGTCAGGTGTGTGCCTGTTGCCAGCCAGACGTGTGCCTATTGGCGGTCAGATGAACCGGTTGTGACCAGGGATACGCGGTTCAGCCCGGCGCGGTTCAGTTCGCCCATCACCTGCATAACCTGGCCGTAATCGAGCGTGCGGTCGGCGCGCAACATCACCTGCGGCGCGGTCCCGTCATCCTCACCACGACTGCTGCGGATCGCCGCGAGCGCATCGGGCAGGTCTTCGATCGCCACCTGCGTGTCATCGATAAAGGGCTGACCATCCTGATCGAGCGAGATCTGCACCGGCTGCTTGTCCTGTTGCAGCGCCGCCGCGCGGCTGTCGGGAAGGTCGATCGGCACGCCTGCGACCAGCAGCGGCGCGGTGACCATGAAGATGATCAGCAGCACCAGCATCACATCGACAAACGGGGTGACGTTGATCTCGGCAATCGGCGCGCGGGATCGGCCTCGCCGTCGTCCGCCTGAATAACCCCCTGATGATCCTGCCGACATTCCCATCAGAGCGGGTCCTTCTCAAGCTCGCGGCTAAGTTCGCCATGAAAAGCATCGGAAAACCGATACAGCCTCCCCTCCAGCTTGTTCAGCCGGTGCGAGAAGCGGTTATAGGCGATGACCGCCGGAATGGCCGCAAACAGCCCGATGGCGGTGGCGAACAACGCCTCGGCGATGCCCGGCGCGACCACTGCGAGCGAACTGTTCTGCTCGGCGGCAATCGCGGTAAAGCTGCGCATGATCCCCCACACGGTGCCGAACAGACCGACAAACGGCGCGACCGAGCCGACCGTCGCCAAAAAGTTGAGCCGGTCGGCCATCGTGTCGATCTCC
>JBBQXX010000242.1:0-3815 GCA_038209235.1 Sphingomonadales bacterium
GCTGGTTCTGCCCAGCGCAGCGCTCGCCCACGCGGTGGCGGCCGAATGGCAAGCGCAAGGCGACGAAATCAACATAGCGTCGATGGCGATGACGGGCTTTGCCAACGCCGCGATCGACCGAATTGCGCCAGAGCCAGCGCTTTTTGTGCGCGAGATCGCCTCGTTCGGAGAAACCGACACGCTGTGTTATCGCGCTGATTGCGGGGATCCGCTTGCGGTCCGGCAGGGCGAACTGTGGGACCCGATGCTGGAGTGGGCGGAAAACCTTTATGATATAACGCTGATCCGGATCGCTGGAGTCATCCACCAGCCGCAGCCCCCGCACAGTCTATTGCGGCTTGAGGCGGTTGTGGCACCGCTCAATCCCTTCGTTCTTGCCCCCATGATCACACTGACGACGATCGGCGGATCGCTGGTTGCTGCGTTGGGATTGCTGGAAGGAGCGTTTGACCTGGCAACGGTCTGGCGGGCGATAAGCCTTGAAGAGCTTTGGCAAGAAGAGCTTTGGGGCGTGGAAGCCGAAGCGGTCAAAGCACGTCTGCATCGCAAGCTGGCATTTGACGAAGCGTACAAATTCTGCTGCATTGCAAAAGGCATAGACTTGGAACGATAGCCACCTCGGAGCGTTTTTGAGAGGTTACTGCCGTTCCGCACGTCGGCTGAGCACCGCACTGTCGATCTGACAGGTAGGCCTCAGGCTGCTCTATGCATTGACCCTTTAGGAGACGTCACCTCATGATGAAACGTAGTATTTCTAGATTCCTGCTTACGACTGGCGTGGCGGTTGCCTGTAGCCCGGCATTCGCACAGGACGCTGCGCCTGCTGCTCCGGCAACGGATGCCGCAGCCCAAGCAACGCCGGCACCTGCGGTCGCGCTTACTGTGGAACAGATTGAGGAGCAGAACAAGGCTATCGCCGATTTTACGGCGGCGCAGCAGGCTCAGGCCGCAGGCAACCATGGCGAAGTGATTGCGAAACTTGAACCAGCCCTGCCGACGATTCGTGAAATCGCCAGCCGCGATCCAGCCAATGTTCAAAACGCAGGCTTTTTGGCCAGTTCGCTGACCATTGTCGCCAATTCGCAAGGCGCATCGGGCAACATTGACGCGATAGCGCCGCTCTACAAAGAAGCAGCCCCGCAGTGGATGAAGGTTTATGAGGCAGACAAGGCTAACACAGGGGTGCGCGACACTCTTGTCGCGATCTTGGTGAACCTCGGTAACTTCGGCTTGTCCAAGCAGGACAAGACCGGCGCGCAGCCGCATTTCGAACAGGCGCTGGCGATCACGAAAGCAGGCCGGATGACCGACCCAACCTCGGTGGATCTTGCCAACGCCGAATTTGCCAGCTTGATCGGCCTCAACCAGTCAACGGGCGAAGCCAGCTATCTTGAAGCGGCCAAGCCGGTCGGCGCGGAACTGCGTGAAAAGGGAATTGTCAGCGCGGCCAATCAGCCCGCAGTCGATGCGATCCTGGGCGCGGTGTAACGGTTGAACCGGCGAGATAGCACTTCACAGCAAAAGGCCCCGCCGGTCCAACCGGTCGGGGCCTTTTTTTTGCATCAGAAGCCTTCGCTTTTCGCGGCCTTTTCCGTCAACATCGGCGATACCGCAAAGCCGTGCTTTGCAAGCGCAGCAGCGATCTTGTCGGTACCTTCGACACCGGCCCAGAACATCGGGCCGCCGCGATAGACCGGCCAGCCATAGCCGTAAATCCACACCACATCGATATCCGATGCGCGCTGCGCCATGCCTTCTTCAAGGATCATCGCACCTTCATTGACCATCGTATAAAGTGTACGCTCGATGATTTCCTGATCGGTTATATCACGCTTGGCCATGTTGGACCGTGAACGGAAATCCTCGATGATCTCGGTGACCCGTACGCTTGGCGTGGGGTTGCGTTTCTCGTCATAGTCGTAAAAGCCAGCGCCCTTTTTCTGGCCCCAGCGGTCTTCAGCGCACAGCGCATCGCGGATCGTTTCAATCCGCGCGGGATCGCGGTGCCAGCCGATATCCACACCGGCCAGATCGCTCATCTGGAAAGGTCCCATCGGCATGCCGAATTCGACATGGACCCGGTCGATCTGTTCAGGGGCTGCGCCTTCCATCAGCAGCTTGTTGGCCTCGACCTGACGCGGCATCAGCGTGCGGTTGCCGATAAAGCCATGGCAGACGCCTGCAACCACGGCGACTTTCCTGATCGTCTTGGCAAGCTTCATCACCGTGGCCAACACATCATCAGCCGTCTTGGCACCGCGCACCACTTCCAGCAGCTTCATGACATTGGCGGGCGAGAAGAAATGCATGCCCACAACGTCCTGTGGGCGGCTGGTCGATGCAGCGATCTCGTCGACGTTCAGATAGCTGGTGTTGCTCGCCAGGATAGCCCCCGGCCTGGCAATCGCGTCGAGCTTGCCGAACACCTCTTTCTTGACATCCATATTCTCGAAGATTGCCTCGATGATCAAATCGCAATCCGCCAGATCGTCGATCGAAAGCGAAGGAGTCAGCAGTCCCATCGCCTTTTCCACCTGTTCGCTGGTCAGACGGCCCTTGGCAGCGCTGGCTTCATAGTTCTTGCGGATCACCCCGACGCCGCGATTGAGCGCGTCCTCGGCCTGCTCGACGATGATCACCGCGATACCCGCCGACAGGAAGTTCATCGTGATGCCGCCGCCCATCGTGCCCGCACCGATCACGCCAACCTTGTTGATCGGGCGCAGCGCGATGTCGCTGGCGATGCCATCGATCTTTGCTGCCTTACGTTCAGCAAAAAAGATGTGGCGCTGTGCCGCCGATTGCGTGCCAAACATCAGTTTGGTGAACTCGGTGCGCTCGAAATTCAGTCCTTCCTCGAAGGGCAGGCGGGTTGCGGCCTCAACGCACGCGATATTGGCCGCAGGGGCATCAAACCCGCGAAATTTGCGCGCGTTCTCTTTGCGGAAGGCATCGATCGCTGCGTCATCCGGCGCCGCGCTGCGTTCGCTGGCACGCGGGATCGGACGCACGGCCTTGATCTGTTCGGCAAAGGCGAGCGCCGATTGCAGCAGGCCGCCTTCATCTGCCAACGCATCGACCAGACCCCATTGATGCGCCAGCTTGGCCGAGACCGGATCGCCTTTTGCGGTCATCTCCAGCGCCGCCTTGACCCCGACAACGCGCGGCAGCCGCTGCGTACCGCCAGCACCGGGGAGCAGGCCGAGCTTGACCTCGGGCACGCCCAGCTTGGCCGATGGCACTGCTATGCGGTAATGACAGGCCAGCGCGGTCTCCAGCCCGCCCCCCAGCGCGGTGCCGTGGATCGCGGCAACCACCGGCTTGTTCAGCGCCTCGATCGACGCGATGACGGCAGGTAGAAACGGCTCGACCGGGGGCTTGCTGAACTCGGTGATATCGGCCCCGGCAAAGAACGTCTGGCCCTCGCAGATCAGCACGACCGCCTTGATACTGTCATCGGATGCGGCCTGTTTGACCGCTGCGTCCAGGCCGATGCGCACCGCAGCGCCCAGCGCATTGACGGGCGGATTATTAGACGTGACGACCAGAATATCGCCGTGTTTTTCGATGGAAATTGGGGAATCAGACATGATGGGCCTTCCTGTGTTTATTCGACCGCAGCGTAAAGCATGGTCTTGATTTCGCGTCGGATGGGATAAGTGCTCGATGGCATCAACTGGGTCATGAAGATCATGATGATATCTTCGGCAGGATCGACAAAGAATGCGGTGGAAAACATTCCGCCCCAGTAGAAATCACCGTTGGAGCCCGGCACGCCGGTGGCGGCGCTGTCGATGGTCGTTGCAAAACCCAGA
>JBBQXX010000243.1:0-3809 GCA_038209235.1 Sphingomonadales bacterium
TCCACAGCCCTGCCCCGGCAAAGGTCCACAACAGGAACTTGATGCGGCCCATCTCGAATATGCCTGCGGGTAGCGAGATCAGCGTCCGCACCGTGGGCACCATCCGCGCGAAGAATATCGTCGCGCCGCCGTGGCGGTGAAACAGCCTGGTAAACCGGTCGATCTCGCGCCGGTCGAGTGTGAGCCAGCGCCCCCAGCGCGCGATAAAATGGTCGAGCCGCTGCAAACCAAAGGCGCGGCCGATGGCGTACCAGAAATAATTGCCGATAACCGATCCAAGCGTTCCAGCGATAATCACCAACCACAGGTTCATTTTGCCCTTGCCCGCCTCGATCCCGGCAAGTCCCATGATCAATTCGGACGGGATTGGCGGGAAGACATTTTCCAGCGCCATCAGGAAGGCAATCCCCCAGTATCCGCCCTGCGCGACCAGATTGATGATGAAATTGTTCAAGTTGCCGCTGCCAGCCGGGCCTCGATAGCGTCCCAGATCATGCCTGCGACATCGCTGTTGTTGAACGCGCCGATCGCCACGATCCCGGTGGGTGATGTGACGTTGATTTCGGTCAGCCATTTGCCGCCGATCACATCAATGCCGACAAACACCAATCCGCGTTGCTTGAGCTGCGGCCCCATCGCATCGCAAATCTCTTGCTCGCGCACGGTCAGCACAGCCGGTTCGGCATAGCCACCGACGGCCAGGTTGGAGCGGAATTCGCCTTCGCCCGGCTTGCGGTTGATCGCGCCTGCAACCTTGCCATCGACCAGCACGATGCGTTTGTCGCCCTCGCTGACCTCGGGAAGGAATGGCTGGACCATGAACGGTTCGCGCCAGATCTGACCGAACAGCTCGACGAGCGCACTGAGGTTTGCGCCATCCTCCCCGATCAGGAACACCGCCTTGCCGCCATTGCCGTGCAGCGGCTTGACGACAATCGCACCGTGCTTTGCATGAAATCTTTTAACCTCATCAAGCGAGCGCGTCACCAACGTCGGTGGCATGAACTGCTCGAAATCGAGCACGTAAACCTTTTCGGGCGCATTGCGCACCGACGCTGGATCATTGACCACCAGCGTGCGGCCCTTCAACCGCTCAAGGATGTGCGTTGCGGTGATGTAGCCGACGTCGAATGGCGGGTCCTGGCGCATCAGAACAACATCGACATCCTCGCCCAGATCAAGCCGCACTGGCTCGCCAAAGCTGTAGTGGTCGCCTGCGACCTTCTGCACCGTCACCGGGTGGGCCCAGGCGGTGACCTGCCCGGCCTGATAGGTCAGTGTGGCGACGTCATAGTGAAACAGCGTGTAGCGCCGCGCCTGTGCCGCCAGCATCAGCGCAAAACTCGAATCGCCCTTGATGTTGACGTCCTGCATCGGATCCATCTGTACCGCGATCTTCATAAACTGGCCTTTGCAACGGTTTGGGCTGGCACTAGCGGATTGATTTTGACATTCGAGTCCCGCTTGCGGTCAGTCGCCCTGCCAGACGTGCGTCAGATGGCGTGGCCAGCAGCGCGGCGCAAGCAGGATAACATCGATCCGGGCATCATCTCCGGTCCGCACGAAGCGCGGCATCACGGCTTCAGCGGCTGCTGCGACGCGCTTGAGGCGGTGATGATCGATCGCAAAGTCGAGTTGTGCGGCGGTTGCCCGGCGCTTGACCTCGACAAAGGCGACCATGCGGCCCCGCCGCGCCACCAGATCGACCTCGCCAAACGGGGTGCGCACCCGCAACGCCAGAATACGCCAACCCTGCAACCGCAGCCACCACGCTGCGAAACTCTCGGCGCGGCGCCCCGCAACCTCGGCCTGCCTGCGCCTGCGCTCAGCCATTTTCGGCGCGCTCTGCCATGATCCGGGTGTAGAGTTGCTTGCGATCGACACCGAAACGGCGCGCCACCTCGCCTGCGGCTTTCCCAGGCGGCATCGTTACCAGCGCCTCGGCAAGCGCAGCATCCACCGCATCGCTGTCAGGTTCGGCTTGTGTGGCCAGCGGCGGGCCGACGACCAGCACGATCTCGCCCTTTGGCGTGGCTTCGGCATAAAACTGCGCCAGTTGCGACAATGTGCCGGTGCGGGTTTCCTCGAACTTCTTAGTGATCTCGCGCACCACCGCAGCCTCGCGGTTGCCCAAGCCCCGGTGCATGGCGGCCAGACATGCTGCGATGCGCTTGGCACTTTCATAGAAGACCAGGGTCACCGGCATTGCGGCCAACGCGGCGATCTCCTTGTCGCGCGCGCCCGGCTTGTTGGGCAGGAAGCCGTGGAAATAAAATCTGTCCGTCGGCAGGCCCGCCAAAGTCAGCGCGACAATCACCGCCGAAGGGCCGGGGATCGAGTGGATCGTCACGCCTGCCTCGCGCGCTTCACGCACCAGCTTATAGCCCGGATCGGAGATCAGCGGCGTGCCGGCATCGCTCACCAAAGCCACGCAACCGCTGCGGGCAGCATCGATCAGCCGCACCCGGTCGGCGGGCCTGGCGTGATCGTCATAGCGGGTAAAGGGCCGTTTAAAGCCCAGATGATGCAGCAGACCGCCGGTGACCCGGCTGTCTTCGCAGGCGATCAGGTCGGCGTGTTCCAGCACCTGCCGGGCGCGCGGACTCAGATCAGCAAGGTTGCCGATTGGTGTCGCCACGATATAGAGGCCGGGTTCGGGATCATGATTCACGCAGATGGTCATGGACCGGCAGGGCTGGAGCGACAAGCTGTGAAACAATTCTATCGGCAATGGCTGACAATCCTCACCGTGTTGCTGGGCACGGCATTTCTGGCCGCGTGTCAGACGATGGTGCCCAAGACCACGCCGCCGACCGCACCCACGCAACAGCCTGATGCGCCCGTCGCCCGGCCCGATGACAGCCCGATCACCGGCGTATTGCCCAGCGATGCGGCGCGCCACCGCATCGCCCTGCTGTTGCCGCTGTCGGGCAAGGATGCTGCGGTCGGCAAGTCGCTCGCCAACGCAACCACACTGGCGCTGATCGACACCAAGGCGAGCAACATCAGGATCACCAGTTATGATACCGCGCGCGGTGCCCTGCCCGCAGCGCAGCGCGCCATCGCCGATGGCAACCGCCTGATCCTGGGTCCGCTGTTCAGCGATGATGTTGTGGCGATTGCCGCTGCCGCCAGCGCCGCCAAGGTGCCGATCATCAGCTTTTCCAACGATGTCGGCATCGCGGGCAACAACGTGTTTGTGATGGGCTATGTTCCGGCCCAATCGATCGACCGCGTTGTGCGCCATGCGCGCGCACAGGGCATCACCCGATTTGCTGGCCTTGTCCCTGCCGGAACCTATGGCCAGCGCGCCTCCTCAGCGATGCTGGCAGCGGTGAGCCGCGCAGGCGGCACGGTGGTCGCAATGCAGAACTACGGCGCGGGCAACGCAGCGGTCACCACCGCGCTGAAGAAGATGCAGCAGGACAGCGCCTATGAAGCGATCCTGATCGCCGACAGCGGCGCTGCTGCCATCCGCATCGTACCGCTGATCCGCGCCAATGGCGGCGAAACCGCGCGCATATTGGGCACCGAACTGTGGAACACCGAGCGCACCCTGCCCGGATCGCCAACAATGCGCGGCGCGTGGTTTGCCAGCGTTTCGGACGGCCTGTACCGCCAATACGCCTCCAAATACCGCGCCCAGTTCGGCACCGACCCCTTCCGCCTCTCGACGCTGGGTTACGACAGCGTCCTGCTCACCACCCGCATCGCGCGCGACTGGAAGCCAGGCAACGCCTTCCCGATGGACCGCCTGCGCGACCCCGGCGGCTTCATCGGCCTCGACGGCGCATTCCGCTTCAGCCGCA
>JBBQXX010000244.1:0-3776 GCA_038209235.1 Sphingomonadales bacterium
TGTGTATCTGGGTGGCACGATGGGGTTTGCCAGCGCCACGGTGCGCCAGCTGATCGCCACCTTGCGTGCCAACTACTGCGGTAATGTCGGGCTTGAATATATGCACATCGCCGATGTCGAGGAGCGCCGGTTCTTTCAGGATCGGATGGAAGGCGTCGACAAGGGCATCGAGTTTACCCAAAACGGCAAGAAGGCGATCCTCGCCAAGGTGATCGAGGCCGAAACCTTCGAGAATTTTCTCGCCAAGAAATACGTCGGCACCAAGCGCTTTGGCCTCGACGGCGGCGAATCGATGATCCCCGCGTTGGAAGCCGTCATCAAATATGGTGGCCAGCTGGGCCTCAAGGAAATCGTCTATGGCATGCCGCATCGTGGCCGCCTGAACGTGCTCGCCAACGTGATGGCCAAGCCCTATCGCGTCATCTTCCACGAATTCTCCGGCGGATCGGCCAACCCCGATGACGTCGGCGGATCGGGCGATGTCAAATATCACCTCGGCACCAGCACCGACCGCGAATTCGATGGCATCAGCGTCCATATGTCGCTGGTCCCCAACCCCTCGCATCTCGAAGCGGTTGATCCTGTCGTGCTGGGCAAGGTGCGCGCGCAACAGGTGGTGCGCGATGATCTGGCCGAGCACAACCAGGTGCTGCCGGTACTGCTCCACGGCGATGCTGCGTTCGCAGGGCAAGGCATCGTGTGGGAGTGCCTCAGCTTTTCGGGGATTCGCGGCTACAACACCGGCGGTTGCCTGCACTTCATCGTCAACAACCAGATCGGCTTTACCACCAGCCCGCAATTTGCGCGATCCTCGCCCTATCCGTCGGATGTCGCCAAGGGGGTGCAGGCCCCGATCCTGCACGTCAACGGCGACGATCCTGAAGCGGTGACCTTTGCCTGCAAGATGGCGATCGATTTTCGCCAGCGTTTCCACCGCGATGTGGTCATCGACATGTGGTGCTATCGTCGCTTTGGCCACAACGAGGGCGACGAGCCCAGTTTCACCCAGCCGTTGATGTACGCCAAGATCCGCCAGCATCCGCGCGTCAGCAAGATCTACGGTGACCGGCTGATCGCGCAAGGGCTGGTGACGCAGGACTGGATTGATTCGAGCGCGACGACGTTTTCGGACACGCTGGAAATCGAGTTCGAGGCGGGCAAGAACTACAAGGCCAACAAGGCCGACTGGTTCGCCGGTCGCTGGTCGGGGCTGCATATGCCCGCAGACCCCGAAGGCGCGCGGCGCAATGTCGATACCGGTATCGACAGGAAGCTTCTCGAAAGCCTTGGCCGCACGCTGACCACGATCCCCGAAGGCCATGAGGTCCACAAGACGCTGCGCCGGGTGATCGATGCCAAGCGCGATATGTTCGACAAGGGCGAAGGCTTCGACTGGGCCACCGGTGAGGCGCTCGCCTTCGGGTCGCTGGTGTCGGAGGGCTATGGTGTTCGGCTTTCGGGCCAGGATTCAGGCCGCGGTACGTTCAGCAATCGCCACGCGGTGTGGATCGACCAGAATACCGGCGGACGCTATCTGCCGCTCGAGCAGGTGCCCCACGGGCGGTTCGAGGTGCTGGACAGCCCGCTGTCCGAATATGGCGTGCTGGGCTTTGAATATGGTTTTGCCATGGCCGATCCCAAGACCCTGGTGTTGTGGGAAGCGCAGTTTGGCGATTTCGGCAATGGTGCCCAGATCATGATCGATCAGTTCATCGTCAGCGGCGAGGCCAAGTGGCTGCGCGCCAACGGGCTGGTCCTGCTGTTGCCGCATGGCATGGAGGGCCAGGGTCCCGAACACAGCTCGGCGCGGCTCGAACGCTTCTTGCAGATGTGCGCAGGTGACAATATCCAGGTGTGCAACATCACCACGCCGGCCAATTACTTCCACGTGCTGCGCCGCCAGATGCACCGGCCATTCCGCAAGCCGCTGATCATCATGACCCCCAAGTCGCTGCTGCGGCACAAGATGGCGGTCTCGAAAGCGGGTAATTTTGACGTCAACAGCCATTTCATGCGTATTCTTTCGGACCCCGGGCAGCCCGAAGACAAGGATATAAAGCGGCTGGTGCTGTGTTCGGGCAAGGTCGCGTTCGATCTGATCGAGGCGCGTGATGCGGCAGGCGATACCGACACCGCGATCATCCGGCTGGAACAGCTCTATCCCTTCCCCGGCGAGCCGCTGACCACCCGCCTCAAGCGCATGGTCAATGTGGAAGAGGTGGTCTGGGCGCAGGAAGAGGCGCGCAACAACGGCGGCTGGTTCTTCGTCGAGCCGTTTATCGAGGAATGCCTCGCTCACGCCGGTGTCGGCCCCAGCCGTGCGCGTTATGCGGGCCGCGTCGCGGCGGCATCTCCCGCCACCGGTCTTGCCACGCGCCACAAGGCCGAACAGGGCGCACTGATCGCAGATGCGCTGGGCCACAACGTCCGCAACGAAATCCGTCGGCAGCGCAAGAGCTGAACCGCGCCAACCGACAAGCGTGCTCTCGCGTGCGCGGGAGCCTGGAAATAGGGTCTGATATTATGAGCATCGAAGTCAAAGTGCCCGTGCTGGGCGAATCGATCAGCGAGGCCACCATCGGCGAGTGGCTCAAGCAACCCGGCGATCCGGTCGCCGCCGATGAAGCGATCGCGAGCCTCGAAACCGACAAGGTTGCGGTCGAAGTGCCTGCGCCATCGGCAGGTGTGATGGGCCAGCAGATGTTTGCCGCCGGTGATACCGTGCAGGTCGGCGCGTTGCTCGCGGTGATCGAGGCGGCGGGCAGCGCGGCTGCGCCCGCCGCAACACCTGCTCCGACCGCTGCTCCGGCCCCTGCCCCGGCTCCGGCCCCTGCTCCGGCTGCTGCAGCGGCAAAGGCTGACCCCGCCCCGGTCGCCAGTGCACCGGTCACGGGCACGCAACCAGGCAGCGGCGAACCGGTCAGCCTGTCACCCGCCGTGCGCCGTCTGGTGCTCGAACACGGGCTCGATCCCAGCAGCATCAAGGGCAGCGGCAAGGATGGCCGGCTGACCAAGGAAGACGTGCTTGCCGCTGCCGAGACCGCCAAGGCCACGCCTGCTCCGGCTGCTGCCCCCGCTCCTGCGCCCGCCGCCAGCGCGCCTGTCGCCAGTGGCAACGCAAACCGCCAGACCGAGCGCGTGCGCATGACCCGCATCCGCCAGACCATCGCGCGGCGCCTGAAGGAAGCGCAAGACACCGCCGCGATGCTGACCACGTTCAACGACGTCGACATGACCGCGGTGATCGAAGCGCGCGCCAGGTACAAGGATCTGTTCGAGAAGAAGCATGGTGTGCGCCTTGGCTTCATGGGCTTTTTCGCCAAGGCTGCGGTGATGGCGCTCAGCGACGTGCCATCGGTCAACGCGCAGATCGAGGGCGAGGAAATCGTCTATCACAATTACGCCGATATCTCGGTCGCGGTCAGCGCGCCCAACGGGCTGGTCGTGCCGGTGATCCGCAACGCCGAGACCTTGTCGTTCGCCGCGATCGAAAAGACCATCGGCGATTTCGGCAAGCGCGCCAAGGATGGTACGCTCAAGATCGACGAGATGACAGGCGGCACCTTCACCATCTCCAACGGCGGCGTGTTCGGATCGCTGATGTCCACCCCGATCATCAACCCCCCGCAAAGCGCAGTGCTGGGCCTGCACCGCATCGACCAGCGCCCGGTGGTGATGCCCGACGGATCGATCGCCGCACGCCCGATGATGTATCTGGCGCTCTCCTACGACCACCGCCTGATCGACGGCCGCGACGCCGTAACCTTCCTGGTGCG
>JBBQXX010000245.1:0-3776 GCA_038209235.1 Sphingomonadales bacterium
TGCGAGATATGCACCCAGGCAAGGCAATTGCGGATGGTGGCATCGTCTGGATACTGGCGGGCCAGCGCGCCAAGCTCGCTCAGCGCCAGCGCATCGCGCCCCGCCTGCCATTGCGCACAGGCGCGTTCGACCGCAATCGCCGGGGTGCCAGGCAGCAACAGCCGGGCCTGGTCATAGGCGCGCTGCGCGGCGGCATCCTGCCCCAGATCGGACAGGACGTTGGCATACCAGAAATGCGTCAGCCCGTCGCGCGCGTCGAGCGCCAACGCGCGCTGGAACGAATTCACCGACCGCTGCGCATCATAGCTCCACCAATACTGAATAAACCCGTTCGCGCGGTGCGCGGCGGGCAGATCAGGGTCGAGCTTCAGCGCCTGTTCGACCGAGGATTTGGCGGCGCTGTAAGCAGCGCTTTCGCTGGCTTCGCCATATTCGCGGTAGATCAGCCAGGCTTCGGCAAGCCCGGTATAGGCGGGGGCGAAATCGGGGTCGGCGGCGATCACCTGTTCATACAGCGCAATCGCGCGGCGCAGGTCGGCAGGGGTGCGCCGTGCCCATAGGTCACGCGCTGCGACATAGTTGGCCGAGACCTTCTGATCAGCGGGCATAGACGACGCCCGGTCCGATATTGCGCTATCGTGCCAGAACGCGGCGCGCAATGGGGGCAGGGCGATGATAGCAATCGCCAGCAACGCAAAGACGCCCAGCGCACCCTGGAGCCACCGGCGGCGCGCGGGAAGGGCAGGTACAGGCGCAGGTGCTGCGCTGACGGTCGGTGGATCGGGCACAGCAGACAGCGCGGTGTTGGCAGGTGTTGCGTCATCGGGCCGCAGATCGGATTGATCGAGCCGACCCGACCACGCCGCCAGTTCATGCTCATAGGTAAAGACCGAACCCTGTTTGCCGCCGGGAAGCCGGTATACCGGCAAGTCCCGCTCGCGGGCCCAGCGCATCACGGTGGTACGATCGCGGCGGAAATGCGCCGCGATCGCCTTCCAGCCATCCAGTCTCCGTTCGGGCAAATCAGGACGATCCAACGACTTCTTTTCCACGCTTGATGATCGTTCAGGCGCGCACCGGCGTTCGGCGCGGTTGGTGCTGTGCGACACGCGGACACTATCGACAATGCCCGCCAACTGTCCAGCCAGCTTGCTGAAATTTCGCCAGAAAAAGACAGGGCCACAGCAAAAGCCATGACCCCGCGCCTGATGTGCGGCAATCATCCGCCGGTCAGAATTCGCCTGCCACTCCGACGCGCGCCGCGGTGTTGCTGCCGCCGCCATATGCCAACCCGGCGGTCAGCGCGAACGGGCTTTCGGTATCGAAGCGGTGCGCGATCGATGCACCGATGGCCAGTTCGCCGCGATAGACCGAGCCGTTGTCGGTGTAGCTGGTCTTGCCGGGTTCCGAAGGCATCGGTGCAGCCGTCAGCGCAACCGCTGTGGCGATACCGCGATTGGTCTCGCGCCGCTCGATCGCGTTCCGGTTGCGCTATTGCCGGTGCCGACCTCGGCGGCTTGCGGTGCCACCACCACGGCGACATGCAACGCGGATGGGTTGGCAGGTGTTGCAAACAGCGCGGCCATCCCGATGCCGCTGGTGTCGAGCGCCCGATTGTTGACCAGGGTGTCGGCGGAGCTTGCGGTCTGCGTCTTGGCTGCTGCTGACGTTGCAGGCGCTGCTGCTGCCACCGCTGTGGTCGCGGCCGGGGTAGCGGTTTCAGGCGCCGTGACAATGGCGGTGCTGCTGACGGTCCCGATGGTATTGCCGTTGGCTGTGGTCACCGTCGCTGCGCCCGAAGTGCTGGTCGCAGGAGCCGGTGCACTGGCAACCGCAGTTGCAGGTTGAGCGTTGGCCGTGACCGAGGTCAGCTGGGACTGCAAGCTATCCAGCCGCGCCTGCTGTCGGACAATGGGCCCTGCTACATCGCCGGCGAACTGGCCGGATACACCAAAGCCCAGCGTATGAGCCATGTGCGCGGTGCGCCGTTCCATCCCCAGCCGCAGGGCAAGGCCTGTCCTCGCGAAGGCGGGGATCGAGCGCTGGCACCAGACCATGAAGAACCGCAAACTGCTGGGGAACTACTTCCTGCCCGGCGATCTCGAAGCCCAGATCAAGGCGTTCGTCAAACACTGCAATCACCGGCGTCACCACGAAAGCCTGAGAAACGTGACGCCCGCCGATGCCTCCTTCGGCAGGGCCGAAACCATCATCCACCAACGCGAAAGGATCAAACGACAGACCATCGAACATCGGCGCTTGCAGCACCGCAAACTCGCCGCCTAAGATCAACCCCCGGATGAGGCCGACCCTCCGTCAATCCGCGCCCCACTTTGCGCCCAATGTTCTGACGACGGACACTCAGCCAAATTTCGTTGCGGTGGACATTGCTCGTGGTCTGCACCTTCGGCTCAGATGCGCAGTTTCAGATCGCGCCACCGCCGCAATTGCGAATGCAACTGCGGGTGGGGCGACCAACGTTGGCTGTGCACGGAGCAATCTTCGATATCGCGAGCGTACCAATCGACGTTGACATCCAGGGTCATTATCGTGTGCAAGCATCCAGGCTTGAACGCACACAACATGAGGGGCTTATGTTGGCAGTCTGGTATCTTTCGGTCACTTTCTTGCTCGCAACTGCGCTTAACACCAAGCCCAGATGGTTGCGCGCTGTGGGTACGCTGACGGCAGGCGTGTGTCTGGCGATGATCGCCTTGTCCATCTTCCTGGCGAATATCGATGGGACGTTTGCAGCCATTACCGCCGATGCATCGCTCATCAAGCAGCTGACGCCCGTGATCCTGAATGTCCAGGCGGCTATTGCCTCCGGCGCAGCGCTCTTTCTTTTCTGGGCGGCATGGCGGCAGGCGCGGCGGCCAGTGACCTCGGGGCTTCCTGCAGCCAACTCGCCGAGTGGCTATGGGAGTGTCTCGCGAACATTGCATTGGAGCATCGCGATGCTGATGTTCTGCCTTATTCCCATCGGTCTTTTCATGACGGTTCTACCGATCGAAAACCCAGAGCGAGCAAGTTTTGTCGCAGCGCATCAGTCATTGGGCTTAACGCTTCTTGCGCTTGTTGTGCTGCGCGTGATCTGGTTGCTGATCAATCCGCCGCCGCGCGCCAAGGCGGATACCGCCGTCTGGCAAAATCGCGTCGCTGGCGGTGTCCACCTGACACTGTATGCGATGCTCATAGCATTTCCGTTGACCGGATATGTTTTGAGCGTTGCAGCATCTGACCCGCTGTCTTTCTATGGCGCGGTGTTGCCAAGATCCATGTCTCCGGGCGAGACCGCCACTGCGGTGTCCAGACTGGCGCACAACTGGGCACTGCCGTTTTTGTTCTATGGTGCTGTCATCCTGCATGCCGGCGCGGTGGTGAAACGCCACTTCGTTGAAGGCCGCAAAGCCGATGTCAGGCGTATGCTGCGATAACCATTGCGGAGCGACCACGCCTCAACGGGCGGGGCAAGCCGTTGTTGATACCGCTGCCTTTTTGCGCCTGAGCATGGCCACCGTTCGGGGGCGTAGGCAGGAGCGACCGTAATTTGAGACGTTTTGTGGCGGGTTTGACGAATTACATCCCGCCGATGTGTCCACACCGGAAACCGGACATGAAGGTCAGAGCGCCGGCAATCAGGCGGCTTGCGCCTTGCCGTACAGATCATAGGGATCGATGCCACGCGCGCGAAGTCGGTCATGCGCCATTCCGTAGAAGCTCGGCGGAGCGATGTTGAGCCGCTTGCGCGCATCGGCGAGTGGTTCGGCCATCAG
>JBBQXX010000246.1:0-3772 GCA_038209235.1 Sphingomonadales bacterium
ATGCGCAGTGACGGTGAACATCGAACGCCATGGTGGGAATCGGGCGTTATCTATCAGGTTTATCCGCGCTCCTTCCAGGATAGCGATGGCGACGGGGTTGGCGACCTGGCCGGGATTGAATCGCGGCTCGACTACCTCGCCGCGCTGGGCATCGACGCGATCTGGCTGTCGCCGATCTTTCCATCGCCGATGGCTGACTTCGGATATGACGTGGCTGACTATTGCGATATCGATCCGATATTCGGCGATCTGGCCGGGTTCGACCGCTTGCTGGCGGGTGCGCATGCGCGCGGGCTCAAGCTGATCCTCGATTTCGTGCCCAACCACAGCTCGGACCAGCATCGCTGGTTCAAGGCGAGCCGGTCCGCCCGCGACCACCCCAAACGCGACTGGTATATCTGGCGAGACGCTGCGCCAGATGGCGGGCCGCCCAACAACTGGATCAGCGATTTTGGCGGATCGGCATGGACGTGGGACGATGCCACCGGCCAATATTATCTGCACGCGTTCTTGAAAGAGCAGCCCGACCTCAATTGGCGTAACCCGGACCTGCGCGCAGCGATGATCGACGTATTGCGCTTCTGGCTCGATCGCGGCGTCGACGGGTTTCGCATCGACGTGCTGTGGCACATCATCAAAGCTGCTGGTTTGCCCGACAACCCGCCCAATCCCGACTGGACCACCGCGCACACCGAACGCGACCGGGTGTTGCAGACCCATTCGACCGACCAACCCGAAGCGCATGCCCTTTCGGCCGAAATGCGCGCCTTGGCTGACAGCTATGGCGCGCGGGCGTTGATCGGCGAGATTTTCCTGCCCAATGATCGTCATGCGCGCTGGTACGGCACGGCTGCATTGCCGCAGGTGCATCTGCCGTTCAATTTCCAGCTGATCGAAAACACCTGGGATGCGCGCACCCTGACGCGCGTGATCGCCGAGTATGAAGCCTCGCTGCCCGCGCATGGCTGGCCCAACTGGGTGATCGGTAGCCACGATGCCCCGCGCATCGCAGCGCGGATAGGCGAGGCGCAGGCGCGCGTGGCGGCGATGGCGCTGCTGACGCTGCGCGGCACGCCGACGCTGTATCAGGGCGATGAACTGGGGATCGGCCATGTCGATATCCCGCCAGACCGCATTTGCGATCCCCAGCATTTCCGGCAGCCTGAGCTGAACATCGGCCGGGATCGATCGCGTACCCCGATCCCCTGGGATAGCACAGCCTTTGCCGGGTTCAGCACCACCGAGCCCTGGTTGCCGCTCAATGCCGATTGGCGGGCGCGCAATATCGCAGCGCAGCAGGGCAACCCGCAATCGATGCTGACGCTCTACCGCTGCTTGCTGGCGCTGCGGCGGGCGTATCCGGCTTTGGCGAGCGGCAGGATGACGCTGATCGATGCACCTGCGGGCGTGGTGGCCTATGACCGCTGCGATGGCGACCAGACATTGCGCATCGTACTTAATCTGACCGCAGACACTGTGCCGCTGGGCTGGCAGGGGACGGTGCTGCTCTCCACGCTTGGCAGCGAACCGCAGCCGGGGATGCTGTATCCTAACGAGGGGCTGGTGATCGCATGAAGATCGCGATGCTCGCACCGATTGCGTGGCGAACGCCGCCAAGGCATTACGGTCCGTGGGAGCTGGTCACCAGCCTGCTGACCGAAGCGCTGGTTGCGCGCGGGATCGATGTGACGCTGTTTGCGACGCTGGACAGCCTGACCAGCGCGCGGCTCGACGGTGTCGTGCCAGCGCCCTATTCGGAAGACGAATCGATCGATGCCAAGGTTTGGGAGTTCCGCCATCTTGCCCATCTGTTCGAACGTGCCGGTGCATTCGATCTGATCCACAACCAGGCCGACTTTCCCGCGCATGCCTTTTCCGGGCTGGTCGACACCCCGATGGTAACGACGATCCACGGCTTTTCGTCCGATCGCATTTTGCCGATGTATGCGCCGTTCCAGCATCGCGTCCATTATGTCGCGATCAGCAACGCCGATCGGCATCCCGCGTTGCGCTATGCCGCCACGATCCACCACGGGATTGCTGTCGAGGAGTTCCGGTTCGATCCGCATGGCAGCGAGGATCTGCTATTTTTCGGGCGGATTCATCCCGACAAGGGTGCCAGGGAAGCCATCGCGGCGGCCCGGGCCTCGGGCCGCGCGCTCGATCTGTTCGGGATCGTTCAGGATCAGGACTATTACGAGCGCGAAGTGGCGGCGCAGAACGACGGTGTGCAGGTCCGTTTCCACGGCACGGTGGGCGGCGAACGGCGGCTGCGCGTTTTGGGATCGGCGCGGGCGCTGCTCCACCTGATCAATTTCGATGAGCCGTTCGGGCTCTCGGTGATCGAGGCGATGGCATCGGGCACCCCGGTCATTGCGACTCTCCGGGGCTCGATGCCCGAACTGATCGAACACGGCATAACCGGGTTTCTGGTGGAAACGCCTGCCGAAGCGATCACCGCAATCGACCGGGCCGGTGATCTCGACCGCGCCGCCATCCGCCGCTCGGTTGCAGAGCGGTTCAGCGTTGATCGCATGGCCGACGAATATGTCGCGCTCTACCGCGCGATCCTCGGCGCATGACGGTAACCGCCGCAGATCGCTCTATCACGCTTGATCCGGGACCGCAGTCCAGACATGACGGTGGCTGCGTAGCAGACGCAAATCCGGTCCGGCCGCTTCGTTGGCCGCACCACAACGGCCCCCCGCAGGAGCATTCGAATGAAGCCGCATGAGACGATCCCCTGGCTGCCATACCCCGCAATGTCGGACGAGCAGCGCATAGCTGCTGCGCGCAATTTCTATGAGCGGATCAAGGACCGCCGCACGTGCCGCTTTGTTGGTCCCGGTCCGGTCCCGCGACAGGCTATCGAGGCGGCGCTGATGGCTGCGGGCACCGCGCCTTCGGGAGCCAATCACCAGCCGTGGCACTTTGCGGTGATCACTTCGCCTCAGGCCAAGCACCAGATCCGCGTTGCCGCCGAAGAAGAGGAGCAAGTCTTTTACTCGGGCAAGGCGGGCAAGGAATGGCTTGAGGCGCTGGGTCCACTCGGGACCGATGCGGACAAATCCTATCTCGAGAGTGCCCCGGTGCTGATCGCGGTTTTCGGCCAGCGCAAGGGCGGGGTCTATCCCGGTGAAATGCGCCAGAACTATTACATGCACGAAAGCGTCGGCATCGCCTGCGGCTTGCTGCTCGCAGCGCTGCATGAGGCCAAGTTTGCAACCTTGACACATACGCCCAACCCGATGCAGTTCCTCAACCAGATATGTGCCCGGCCAAGCAACGAGAAGCCGATCATGCTGATTGTTGTCGGGCATGCGGTGGAGGGCGCGACGATCCCCAAGCATGCGATCGTCAAAAAGCCGCTCGACCAGATTTCCAGCTGGATCTGACCGTCAGCCCGGCAAGAACACTTCCCGGCTTCTGACCTGTTTTGCTTGCGCCGTTCATGTCTGCGCCCTGCCCATAAACGGGAGCCCTCCCGGGCTCCCGCTGTCAGGTTTCAGCATATACGTCCGATCACATATCGCGCATCATCTTCATCAGCTGTCCGCGCACCGCTCCGTCGGGAAAGGGGGCATTGTGGACGTTGACATAGAAGCTTGCCGGACTTGCCATGACACGCCGCGCGAGCGCAGGGTCGATATTCATGCAGGTGTCGGTCTCGCGGCCAAGCACCGGAGTTTGCAGCGTCGCTGCCACACCGCCTGCGGTGCCTGCAGCGCCATCATGGATATGCGCTGCTGTAGGGGCAACGATGTTCTCGACC
>JBBQXX010000247.1:0-3768 GCA_038209235.1 Sphingomonadales bacterium
GCAAAGCCAAGGTACAGCGGTGTCAGGCCAAAGCGCAGGATATCGGGGGTGCGAAAATCGCCGATGACACCTGCATCGATCAGCGCGCGGTTGATCGGCCAAGCGTCGGGATGCGCGAAACTTGCGTGGCTGCCGCGCAGATCGGCACGCGCCGGGGTGACAGGCGACAGCTCGGGGCAGCGCGTTGCCATCAGCAGCGCCAGAAAGTCGAAACACGCCTGCGATTTGATCCACACCGCATCGCCATCGGCTTCAAGCATCGCATCGACCCCGCTTTCCAGCGCGAGCAGCGACAGCATCGGCGGGGTTCCTGCCAGAAACCGCTCGATCCCCGGTGCCGGGGTATAACCATCGGTCATCGCAAACGGTGCGGCATGGCCCATCCAGCCCTGGATCGGCGAGCCCAGAAACTCCAGCGCCTCACCTGCGACATAGATAAATCCCGGTGCACCTGGTCCGCCATTGAGGTATTTATAGCCGCAGCCGACCGCAAAGCGCGCCGCGTCCTTGCCCAGATCGAGCGGGACAGCGCCGATGGAATGCGAAAGGTCCCAGATCAACGGTACGTTGTGCGCATCGGCCAGCGCCTGAAGACCCGCCATATCGAAGCGTTCGCCGGTCTTGTAATGCACATGGGTGAGCACGATCAGCGCGGTATCCGGCCCGATCCGCGCTGCAATCTGGTCACGCGGCGCGGCATCGAGCGTCATCTCGTGCTGCGCTGCGACACCGGCTGCGACATGCAGATCGGTGGGGAAATTACCGCTTTCGGTCAGGATGATGCTCGCCCCTGCCCCTGTGCGGGCGGTGAGCAGCGCCATCATCAGCTTGTAGAGATTGACCGTCACCGAATCGCAGGCGATCACCTCCCCCGGTGCAGCGCGCATCAGACGAGCCAGCTTGTCGCCGATGCGCCGCGGCGCACCGATCCAGTCGGCATCGTTCCAGCTGCGGATCAGGCCATCGCCCCATTGCCTATTAGTGGCATCGCGCATCGCGGCGATTGTCGCCTTGGGCAACGCGCCCAGCGAATTGCCATCGAGATAGATCAAGCCTTCGGGCAGCACGAACCGGTCGCGCCAGCCACGCAACGGGTCCGCCGCATCGCGCGCCTGCGCTTCGGCCAGCGAGGGGTATACAGCGCTCATGACCGACCCAGCAGCTGCTTGATCATCGCCTTTTGCGCGGCCCAGCTGCGGCTGGCAGGGGCGATCAGCTCGACATGGCCCTCCGGCCCGTGCACCTGCGTGTCCACCGTCACGCCGCGTTTGGCCATATCCGCTGCATAGGCTTGCGCATAGGCAGGCGGCGCGATGCGGTCCTTGTCGGTGTGGAACTGGAACTGTGCTGCCGTGCTCGCCGGCATTTCGGGCGGCGAAGTCAGCGCGAAGGCGTTGCCTGCCATGGCCTTGGGCGCATCGGTGCCGCAGGCATGGCCCTTGCGCGTCATCGCCGCGCGCAGATCGGCGATCCCCGCCTGGCTTATCGCAGCATCGATGCGCAGCGGATCGGCCCCGCGCAGCGGCTCGCCTTCGGGCAGCGCCTGACGCGCGGCCAGCCACAGTGCCAGATGCCCCCCCGCCGAATGGCCGATGACGATGATCTTCGAAAGGTCTGCACCCATAGTTTTGCCTTCCGCTGCCAGCAGGTCTGCTGCCGTGCCGACATCCAGATAGGTGCCGGGATAGCCACCGCCACGATCGACGCCACGATATTCGATGTTCCACACCCCTATGCCATCCTTGCGCAGATCGTTGGCGATATAATTCATGATATCGCGCGTCGCGATCTCGGTCTGCCAGCAACCGCCATGGATCATCACCACGACCGGATGCGGCTCCTGCCCCGTGGGACGCCACACATCAACGACCTGCAGCGGGTCATCGCCATAGCGGATCGTGCGGTCAGCCTTTGGCCGGGGCTGATCGAGCAAATCGGGCCACGTCATGACAGCGTTGGGATCGGCCGTGCGGAAACGCGGCACGAATAAGAACAACACGACAAGCGCCAGCGCGACAAGGGCCGACACGATGAGGGCCGACACGATGAGGGCAACGACGATCGCATCCCGTTTGATCGTCTGCACAATGGTTCCTCCTCATCCCCGTAATATACCGGAACACCCGCGCCGCTAAGCGGATGTAAGGGTAACCTTCAGTAATCCTTCGAGATGCGCACATTGGCGCTTTGGCGGCCGATAGTCGACAGCGAAGACAGCAGCGACAACCAGCGGGTGATCTGGAACTCGACCTGCGTCGCCGAATAGCCGCGTCCGTCGGTGACAATCTCGACATAGGTGTTGCGCGTGATGTACTTGCCCGCCGCAATGCTGGTGCCCTGCCCCAAGGTCGCATTGCCCTCGACGATCCGCAACCGGTCCAGCCCGATCGCACCGCGCAGCGCGTTGATCGGGTCAAGCCCGCCGCCGCCACGCAGCGAGGCCAGCGCCGCTGCCAGCTGCACGGCTTCTGGCGCCGAAATATCGGTGATCGACGACCCGAACAGCAGCCGTGCCAGCAGTTCATCTTCGGGCAGCGCAGGCGAACTGGTAAAGCTGATCTCGGGCTGCAAGCCGGTGCCGCGCACGTTGATCATCGCATTCAGGTCGCTCAGATTGGCAGATGCTGCGATATCGAGCGCCGGGTTGGGTGGAGATTCGCCGCGAAAGTTGATCCGCCCGCGTTCCAGATCGAACTCGCGTCCGGCAAATTCATACTCGCCGCGCACCAGATCGGCCTGCCCCGAAATCCGCGGTGCGTTGACGGTGCCGGTCAGCGTGATGTTCGCCCCCCATTCGCTGTTCAGCCCCATGCCGGTGACGGTCAGCTGGTTGGTGGACCGCGCCTTGACGTTGTAACGCCAGATCGCCGGAAGCTGGCGGCGCGGGGCTTCATCGGCGCGGCGGTTGATCTCGCGCACGTTGATCAGCGGCAGCGCCTGTGCTGCGTTATACTGGCCCAGTCTGAACCGCCCCCGGTTGAGCACGACATCGCCGCCCAGTGTCCCGGTGGTGCCGTTCGACGAGATGGTCAGCGGGCCAGTGACCGTGGCAGCAAAATCGTCACGGTTGACCAGCTGCGCGTTCTTCGCATCCGCGCGGATCTCCACCGCCACCCCGCGCGAGGGCGTGGCGAGCAGCCCGCCGTAATCGATATAGCCCGATCCGCTGAGCGTGCCCCCAGAACCCGCCTTGCCCGAAAAGTTGCTGAAGGTCAGCCGCGAGCCCGTGAACCGGCCGCGCGCGGCAATATCGGTGATCACCGTGCCCGAAAGCCCGCTTTCCAGCCGTGCAGTTCGTGTCGCCAGAACGCCGTTGATGCGCGGGTCGAGCAGGCTGCCCGACAGATCAGCGGCGACCCCGACCGGCCCGGTGACATCGAAGGCCTCGATGCCCAGCAGCCGCCACAGCGAATCTGCCGGACCATTGAAGCGCAATTGCCCGGCGAGCGATCCGCGCTGCAACCGCCCGAACAGATCGAAACCCGCCGGCAGACCGCTGATCCGCGCCTGCGCACGGCCAACCGTTTTGTCCTGCTCGTTGATCACCGCGCGCATCGCCAGCGCATTGCTGGTCAGCGCCAGATTGGCGGCGATATCGACCGGGCGCGAGCTGACGATCAGCCCGGTGCGCGTCAGCCTGGCAAGCTTCAGGCTGGCCCTGCCGGTGGGCAGACCGCCGGTTGCCTGCCGATAGCTGACATTTCCCGATGCGGTGCCGCCAAAGCCCAGTTCGCGCACCGCGACATCGAACAGCGCCATCGGCACGCT
>JBBQXX010000248.1:0-3736 GCA_038209235.1 Sphingomonadales bacterium
AGGTGATCAGCGGTTCAAGCCGCAGCCGCGCGCCGTTGGCGCCGCCCCGTCCGTCCGAGACCCGGTACCTGGCAGCGGATGCCCAAGCGGTCCGCACCAGCTGCGGCACAGTGAGACCGCAAGCCATGAACTTGCCCTAGAGCACGCCGATATCGCGTTGGTCGATGGCCACGTAATCTGCCTTTGGCAAAGGATCCTGCCACAGGAATTCCTGCTTGGGCACGTCCTTGCCAAGATAGCGGGAGCTTGGCCCCATATCGCGATGGGTCAGCTTGAACCACGCCCGCGCAAAGGCATCGGCGAACAGCTGCGGATCCTTCTGGAAGCGCAAGGCGATCTCCCGATAAACCGGGTCTTCCTTCAGGGAGATATCGGTCGTGAACATGATCGGCGCGTGGGTCACGCCTGCAACATGCGCATCTGGAACCAGACTGCCCGCGTTGGAATCGCTCGGAATCCATTGAATCGCGCCAGCCGGGCTTTTGGTCTTTACCCAGTCAAACCGGAACAGGTTGTCGAGATATTGGCTGGTGAAGGCGATAGGGTTGGATGTCCACGCGCCTTCCAGCCCACTGCTGACGGTGTCTTCGGCATTGCCCTTACCGCAGGTGTTTTTCCAGCCAAGGCCTTGTTGTTCAATCGGAGCGGCGGTCGGTTCGCGGCCGACGCAGTCCTTCGGCCGATGTGCCCCGTGGGACTTACCGAAGGTGTGTCCGCCAGCAATCAGGGCGACCGTTTCCTCGTCATCCATCGCCATGCGCGCGAAGGTATCGCGCGTGTCCTTGGCCGCTGCCAAAGGATCGGGGTTGCCATTGGGCCCTTCGGGATTAACGTAAATCAGCCCCATCTGCACCGCCGCAAGCGGGTGCTCCAGCGTCTTGTCACCGCCTTTGCGGAGGTCGGCGAGCATCTGATTTTGCGATCCCCAATAGACCGTGTCCGGCTCCCAGTCGTCGGTCCGCCCACCGGCAAAGCCGATGGTCTTGAACCCCATCTGCTCCAAAGCGACCGTGCCGCTGAGTTCAATCAGATCGGCCCATGAAAGTTTGCGCCCGTATTTCTGCTTGATCGGCCAGATCAACCGGCGCGCCTTGTCGAGGCTGACATTGTCCGGCCAGCTGTTGAGCGGTTCGAACCGCTGCTGACCGCCGCCCGCACCGCCGCGACCATCGGCGACACGGTAGGTGCCAGCGCTATGCCACGCCATACGAATGAAAAATGGGCCGTAGTTTCCGTAGTCGGCGGGCCACCAAGGCTGAGACGTTGTCAGCACCTTGGCAATATCGGCTTTCACAGCATCGAGATCGAGCGTTTTGAATTCTTTGGCGTAATCGTAATCTTCACCGAACGGGTTGGAGGCAGGCGCCTCCTGACGAAGGGGGGACAGGTCGAGCCGGTCGGGCCACCAATCTTTGTTTGTCATGGGCTTTGCGGGCGCTTCCGCCTGCGCTTGAAGCGGCGCAGACATCGCCAGCGGGGCCAGAGCGACTGACAGGATCGCAGCGAGTTTGATCGCATGAATTTGCATTAGCCCGAACTCCTTTGGGTGGATTGGAAAGACCAATCAGATGATCGCCGACTACGGGTGGCAGCTTTCTGATGCTCTGACCCGGAAGCCGCAGACGGAACCTGCTTTAAATCATCAAGCTGCGGCGGTGGTTTTGCAGGCAGGCACAAGCCAATAAAGCGCGCCGTGATCGCGGGGCAGGATCGGAATCTACGCACAACGGAGCGCCAGCGGTCGCCAGTGTGCGTGTTTTCCGAGGCTTCTGGACAATCATCTCGCGGCCTACGCACAGGTTCAACCCGGCGACTACCGATCAACATAGGAGCAGCATGTGAACCGCAGACAATGGCTGATCGGCGCGGGGTCAACCGCAGCGCTTGGCACCGGGGCGACCTGGCTCACACTGGCAAGTATGGGGATGCCGTCTGACTATCGCGCCAGCATCGCCCCCCTTCGTGCGACCTTGGCTGACCCTGCGCGCCCGCTCGATCTCGTCCGTTTTGCGACACTCGCTCCCAACGGTCACAACACGCAACCTTGGCGGTTCCGGTTGCATGGGAAACGGATCGACATCCTCCCTGATTTTGCGCGGCGAACGCCCGTGGTGGATCCTGACGATCATCACCTTTTCGTCAGTCTGGGTGCAGCTGGCGAGAATCTGTCACTGGCTTCCGCTGCACGCGGCCGTCCCGGTGAACTGCGGTTCGATGCGTCCGATGGCGGCGCAATCGCGTTCGATTTTGATCGCGGGCCGGCGATGCAATCGGCGCTGTTCGATGCGATCCCGAAGCGCCAATCGACCCGTGCAGATTATGATGGCCGCGCGGTCAGTACCGCCGATCTCGATATGCTTACCAGCGCGGCTGCAGTAGTTGGCGTCGATCTGGTGCTGCTCACAGACCGGGCGCGGATGGACCATCTGTGCGATCTGGTTACGTCTGGAAACAGCACGCAAATGGCCGATGCCGCGTTTGTCCGGGAGCTCAAATCCTGGCTGCGCTTCAATCCTCACGAAGCGCTGCGAACCGGCGATGGCCTTTACAGCGTCGCGAGCGGCAATCCCGCGTTGCCCGATTGGCTGGGGCCCTATGCTTTCGACCTGATGTCCACGGCCGAATCCCAGAACGAAGGCTATGCCCGCCAGATCCGCACATCAGCCGGCATCGCCGTGTTCGTAGGCGCAGGCGAGACGCCCGCAGATTGGGTCGCTGTCGGCAGAGCATGCCAACGCTTCGCGTTGCAAGCGACAGCTTTGGGCATGAAGCACGCTTACATCAATCAGCCGGTCGAGGTACCAGAGCTGCGTCCCGAACTGGCTGCACTGATCGGCGCGCGCGGCCTGCGCCCGGATATCGTGATGCGCTTCGGTTATGGTCCAGCCATGCCCTTCGCCCCGCGCCGACCGGTCGCGTCCGTCATGATTACGTGACCTTACCGTCCACCCGTGAGCAGTACCTTTCGCGAACGACCTCATTGGGGTCGCTTGCTGCCAGGCAAGTTTTAGTCAGAATTGAGCGATAGCTGCCGAACGCGTGCGGCAAGCACAGAGGGTCCTAAGAGCCGCACACGCGTTCGGCCTAGATGTCCTGAATTACGCCAGAATGGGAATCGAACCGGCACCAAAAGCTGGCGCTTGACCTTCTCACACAGCAGGATACAAAGCCTTTCATTAACCCAAAAACCCTTGGTTTTCTGCAGTTTTCGAGAACATGGAAATGTGGAGCGGAATCCCGCTACCTGATCTAATCTGACTTCCGGGCGACTCTTCTTTTGGCGCCTCTTAGGCGCCCCAATTACTGTCACCGGTTCATGGCTAGCCCCCGCAGCTGGGGGCATTCGGCTTTTTAATGTGGTTATGCCGTCGATACAGCTCCGGCGAAACTCCGGCGAAATTAACGAATGTTCTTGCTAAATTCGCCATATGTTCTACTCAACGAGCCACGGAAAACGAGGGTTTTCTGCGGTTTTCCGAACTAGGCTAAGCCCTCCGAAGGCAGAGGCCACAGGTTCGAATCCTGTCGGGTGCACCAAAGCAAAAGGGCGTCCCATTTGGGGCGCCCTTTTGCTTTGGCAGATCTCAGCACGCGCACCTTTTCGGGTTTCGGCTCGCCGGATGCGCCATGGCCCGCGAACGCTGCACTCGTGATGGCTTTGCCGGACCATTCCCGCAACAATCATGCGCGCCCACGTGCAAAAGATTCACGGGTGGATTCGAATGATTCAATCACC
>JBBQXX010000249.1:0-3706 GCA_038209235.1 Sphingomonadales bacterium
CCCGTCGCCACCCACAAGGCGCGGACCTTGGTGCCGAACACCTGCGAAAACCGGTCGTCGAGCATCTGGCTGAGCGCATCGCCATCATAAGGCGAATCGAGCGCGTTGGCGGCGGTCAGCGCCTCCATCACTCTGGGGTGGACCGCAGCGGCGTTGTCGGAAAAGAATTTCATGGCATCAGGCTGGTAATGGCGCGCTCGCCAAGGTCAAGCCGTCGCTTGCCGTGCGTGCCTGCCATGCCCATATCACGAGCCGTGGGGGCAGCCAGGAGATGATGATGAGCACGCCTGATACAGCCCTCAAATCGCAGATCAGCCATCAAACCGTGCCCGGCGGCGGGCGTTTTGTCTATGCGCACGATGGCGCGGAGGCCGAGCTGACCTATGCCGAAACGGGCGCGAGCGCTGGCGCAAGCCGGGTGATCGCCGACCATACCCATGTGCCCGATGCGATGCGCGGTCAGGGCGTTGCGGGCCATCTGGTCGATGCGCTGATCGCCAGGGCGCGGTCCGATGGCTGGACGATCGTGCCGCGCTGCAGCTATGTTGCCGCCGCGTTCAAGCGCCACCCCGAATGGAGCGATGTTCTGGCGGATTGAGCGCGGTAAGGCCGCGCGCCGTGCCGGTGCTTTTGCGGCGCGGCGATCATGCTGCCCGTTCGAATATCGCGGCCATGCCCTGCCCGCCGCCGATGCACATCGTCTCAAGGCCATAGCGCGCACCGCGCCGCTGCATTTCGCGGACCAGGTTGGCGAGGATCCGCCCGCCTGTTGCGCCGACCGGATGGCCCAGTGAAATGCCCGAACCGTTGACGTTGAGGATAGCGTTGCGGCTATCGTTATCCGCCCAGCCCCAGCCCTTGAGCACCGCAAGAACCTGCGGCGCGAACGCCTCGTTGAGTTCGATTACCCCCAGATCGTCCCAGCCAAGACCAGTGCGGCGGAACAGGCGCTCGACTGCGGGCACCGGGCCGATGCCCATGCGGCTCGGCTCGCAACCTGCTGCCGCCCATGAATGAAACCAGGCGATCGGTTCAAGCTCCAGTTCGTGAAGCTTGTCTTCGGCGACGACAAGGCAGGCGGCGGCGGCATCGTTTTGCTGGCTGGCATTGCCTGCGGTCACCACCCCGCCTTCGATCGGACGCAGCATGCCAAGCGTTGCCATGCTGGCATCGGCGCGATAGCCTTCGTCATGATCGAACACCAGCGGATCGCCCTTGCGCTGCGGCACTGGCACGCGCTGCGGCACCGGCACGGGAACCAGTTCGTCGGCAAACAGCCCGTTCTTCCACGCAGCTGCGGCCCGCTGATGGCTGCGCACCGCATAGGCATCGCATTGCTCGCGGGTGATGCCGTAATCCCTGGCGCAGTTCTCCGCCGTCTCGATCATGCCGCTGATCACGCCGAAGCGCGCAATCGGCTGCGACATCATCCGGCCGCGGGTGAGCCGGTCGTGAAGCTGAAGGTCGCCCGACTTCACGCCCTTGCGAAGCTGGGTGGTGTAATGCTCGGCGTTCGACATCGATTCGACACCGCCTGCGACAACCACATCGGACGCCCCGGTCTGGACCATCATCGCGGCATCGATCACCGCCTGCAGGCCCGATCCACAGCGCCGGTCAAGCTGATAACCGGGGACCTCAATCGGATAGCCGGCGGCCAACCACGACCAGCGGCCAATCGCGGGCGCCTCGCCATTGCCATAGCCTTGCGCGAAGACGACATCATCGACACGCGCCGGGTCGATCGCGGTGCGCTCGATCAGCGCCTTGATGATGACCGCGCCCAGATCACCTGCGGGCATGTCGCTCAAGGCTCCGCCAAATTTGCCCACAGCGGTGCGGATGGGCGACACGATGGCCGCGCGTCGAAGGGTCATTGCATCAACTCCGTTCAGGCTTTGCCAACACGATGAGGCGCGCAAGCTTACAGATCATAGTTCAGTCATTTGCAAGCAGCGTGTCACGCGCAAACTCTTCAACCAGAAACCCGGCCAGAATACAGGTTCGTGCTGCCACAAACCGGCCGGGGGGAGCAGCAGGTGAATAGGCATCGGGGCCGGTGCGGTTTCTGGAAGGACAATTTCCAGCGCTCCGCTCGCGGTGGCGTTTTCGAACAGCCACCGCGCATTCACCGCAATACCGATGCCGCCCAATGCCGCAGAACGAAGGACATGAGGACTGTCGGCGCGGCAATTGCCATTGATCACGGCCGATGAGCCATCCTGAAATGCCCAATTGAACCCGGCACCCAGCAGCGAACAGGAAATGCAATTATGGTGCGCCAGATCCGAAGGCTGCACCGGACGGCCCGCCCTGTCGAGATAATCGGGCGATGCGACCGCGATCCGCCGCGCCAGGCCAACCTTCCGGGCGACCAGCCGACTATCGGTCAGTTTGCCCACCCGGATCGCCAGGTCAAGATTGTCCGCCACCAGATTGAGCGCATGATTGGATGCGGTAAAGTCGATCTTGATCTTTGGGTTGGCCGCCAGAAAGCGGGTCAACATCGGAATGACCCGGCTTTCGGCGAGCGTCAGTGGCGCGGTGATCCGCAACACGCCCTCCGCTTTGCCCGCCAGACCCACCGACGCCTCTGCCGCCTCGATCGCTCCGAGCACCAGAAAGGCCTTTTCGTAGAATCGGGCGCCGTCGGTGGTCAGCGTCAAGGATCGCGTGGTCCGGTTGAACAGCCGCGTCTTGAGGTGCGCTTCAAGCGCGGCAAAATGTTTCGAGACCGATGACTGGCTGGTCAGCAGGCTTTCGGCGGCGGACGAAAAGCTGCCCGCGTCGGTTACCTTGACAAAGCTTTTCGGTCAGGCCGAAACTTTTGCCATCATGCCAGCCTTTTTTCGCAAAAGAGTTCAACATCACCGCGTTCGCTTGCCGTTTTCAAAACGGTATTAATGCCAGTATCGCCTAAATCATAGTCGAACTAGGGTCAGGACCTGTTGAATTGGTTGCGTATGGGAAGATTGGTTGACTCAATGGCGGCGCAAGGAGGCGCTGTTATGAATCATCTGATCTGGTTGTCGGAGGCGCAGATGCGCCGGATTGAGCCGTATTTTTTGCGCTGTCGCACGGCGTGCCTCGGGTGGATGATTGGCGGGTCATAAGCGGCATTATCTTCGTCATCAGGAATGGCCTGCGGTGGTACGATGCGCCAGCCGAGTACGGCCCGCACAAGACGATCTACAACCGCTTCATCCGCTGGAGCAGGCTGGGCGTGTTCAACAGGATATTTGCAGGTCTGGCCGGAAAAGCTGGTAAACCCGACCAGTTGATGATCGATTCGACCCATTTGAAGGCGCACAGGACGGCGGTGGGCCTTTTAAAAAAGGGGATGTTCCCAGACGTATCAGACGGACCAAGGGCAGCCTGAACTCCAGACTGCATGCGCTCTGTGATGGCAAGGGCCGCCCCTTGATCATGCTGCTGAGCCAAGGCCAGATGAGCGATTACAAGGGCGCGGCGCCCATGATCGATGCCCTCCCCAAAGCCAAGGAGATTGCGTAGTTTACAAACCCCTTAGCTTTCGCCGGATGGAATGCCGCCTTGAATTCGGATAAGTTTTCCCATGCGCTCGCTAATCTTGGTACCGAACCACCAGATCAAGCCAGCGTTCAAAAGCAACAAACCCTCGGTGAGCGACGGGATCAATCGGGCTTGTCCACCGGCTTATGGGCACCTCGAACAATGGCGATTTTGG
>JBBQXX010000250.1:0-3687 GCA_038209235.1 Sphingomonadales bacterium
ACATTGAGCGCGCTCAATGGCCGTATCCAGATCGACGAACAGCTCAACGCGCTGCGCACGCAAAGCAAAGACCCCTATATCGCCGCACGCGATTTCTATCTGCGCCGCCGCCAGGCTGAGATCGACGCGTTGCGCGGGAAAGTACCATATCCGGACAGCGAGTTGCCGTTCGTGAGGCCTGGCACCGGCGGTTTTGTGGCAGTGCCGGTTGCGCCTGTGGTGCCTGCTGGTGCATTGCCGAATTGCGTGCCGTTGCCGGTTGGTTGAAGTGGCGATCGAGGTTGTCTGTGTGTCCTTCGTAATAGCTGCCGTCATTGCAGCGCAAAAAGGTAAGCGTAAAAGGACATCTGTGCACGTTACCGTGGGTGCGGGACCTTCGACAAGCTCAGGCTGAGCGGGGTGGAGGGAGTTTAACCGCTGGCTCGGATAAGCGGTTCGTTTCAGCGGCACCTAATGCTTTGCTGCGCCTATTCCTCAAACCCGCCGGGCGCGTAATCCTCGCGTGCCAGATCGCTGAACTTGGTGATTTCGCTTTCGAAGCGCAGCTGCACGTTGCCGGTAGAGCCGTGGCGCTGTTTGGCGATGATGACGGTTGCCTTGTTGGCGGTGGGGCGGAACTTGTCTTCCCATTCCTGATACTTCTGGTTGATATCCTCGTCGGCACCTGTCTTGGGGTCCATGATCGGGCCATCGGGCTTGATCATCATCCGGTAATATTCCTCGCGGAAAATGAACATCACGATATCGGCGTCCTGCTCGATCGACCCCGATTCGCGCAGATCAGAAAGCTGCGGGCGTTTGTCCTCGCGGCTTTCGACCGCGCGGCTGAGCTGCGAGAGCGCCATCACCGGCACCTGCAATTCCTTGGCCAGCGTCTTCAACCCCCGGCTGATCTCGGAAATCTCGTTGACGCGGCCCTCGTTGCGCCCGGTGCCCTGCAACAGCTGGAGATAATCGACCACAATAAGCCCGATGTCGTGCTTGCGCTTGAGCCGCCGGGCGCGCGCGCGCAACGCTGCAATCGTAAGGCCCGGCGTATCGTCGATATACAGCGGCAGGTCTTCGAGTTCCTGCGATGCGGTGACCAGCCGCTGGAACTCGTTGCGCGCAATCTGCCCCATGCGCAGCTTTTCGGATGAAATGCGCGACTGTTCGGCCAATATGCGCGTCGCCAGCTGATCGGAGGACATTTCCAGGCTGAAGAACGCGGTTTTTGCGCCGACATTCTTGTCATCATCGATGCCTGCTGCCTTGTCGAGCCGCCACCGCGCCGCCGCGTTGAAGGCGATGTTGGTGGCCAGCGCGGTCTTGCCCATGCCGGGGCGACCCGCCAGGATCAGCAGATCGCTGGGATGCAGGCCGCCGATCTTGGCGTTGAGATCGATAAGCCCGGTGGTGACGCCCGAGATATGACCGCCGCTGTTCAGCGCCTTTTCGACCATGCCCAGCGCGGTCTTGCTGGCGACGTTGAAATGCACCGCGCCGCCGCCCTCGCCCTCACCCTGCGCGACATTGTAGAGCGCAGCTTCAGCCAGTTCGATCTGACCCAGCGGATCGACCGTCTCGCTGGTGTCCATCGCCTGTTCGACCAAATTGCGGCCCACCTGGATCAGCTCGCGCAGCAGCGCCAGATTGTAGATCTGTTCGGCAAAATCGCGCGCGCCGATCAGCCCGCCAGCATCGCCCGTCAGCCGCGCCAGATAGCGCATCCCGCCCAGTTCGGCGAGGCCAGCGTCGCTTTCAAAGAACGGCTTGAGCGTTACCGGGGTGACGGTGACGTTCTTGTCGATCAGCTTCATGATCTGCGCGTAGAGCCGCTGGTGAACGCTCTCGAAAAAATGCTCGGCCTTCAGCCGTGATCCGGTTTCCTCGGCGATGCGGTTGTCGATCAGCAGCGCCCCCAGAAACGCGGCCTCTGCCTCGATGTTGCGCGGCAGGCGCGGCTCTGTGGCATCGCGGACCGCAGGGGCAGCAATCTGCGGAGGCAGTGGGCCCGGCAGCATGGGGGACAGCATGGCGGGAGCGGATTGAATCAGGGTATCTTCGGGCATCTGGCCATAATCGCCGCTGGCGGTGCGCTGCGCAATCCACCGGCGGCAATAATCGTGTGGACAAGGCCGCAGGCGGGCGGGCTTGCGGGTTTTTCCGCTTGCCCAGCCCCGGTGCTTAGGCGAAAGACTGTGCGCTCTATGTCCAATCCGCGCATCATCCATGTCGAGCTCGACGAGCAGACCATCTTGTGGCGCAATGCGGATATCGAGCAGGAACGGCGGATCGCCATTTTCGACCTGATCGAGGACAATTTCTTCAAGCCGCTCAAGCACTATCCCGATGGCTATACAGGTCCCTTTCGGCTGAGCCTGGCGGTGTATGAGGGGCGGCTGGCGATCAACATTGCGCGCGAGGATGCCGGCCACCTTGAGACCCTGGTGCTGGCCATGGGCCGGTTCCGCCGCCCGATTCGTGATTATTTCGCAATCTGCGACAGCTATTACCAGGCGATCCGCAAGGCCACCGCGCAAGAGATCGAGACCATCGATATGGCTCGGCGCGGCGTGCACAACGAGGCCGCCGAACTGCTCGTCGAGCGGCTTCAGGAGAAGATCGAGATCGATTTCCCCACCGCGCGCCGCCTGTTCACGCTGATCTGCGTCTTGCACATCAAGGGCTGAGCGCATTAGCCATGCACATAACGACGCTGAAACGCTGGACGATCGGCCTGGCACTGGTTGGCGTGCTGGTGGCCGTGCTGGCGGGGCTGGGTTGGGGAGCGATCACCGGCTGGGCACCATCGCGTCAGGATTATCCGGCGCAGGGCCTGTATGTCAGCGCCATGGATGGCGAGCTTGGCTGGCCGACGCTGGCCGCGATGGGCGCAGACTTTGCCTATATCCGCGCCAGCGCCGGGGGCAAAAGCCGCGATCCGCGCTTTGCCGCCAATACCGAAGGCGCGCGCGATGCCGGGATGCGCTTTGGCGCGGTGCATGAGTTCAGTCTGTGCGCGGGCGAGGCGCAGCAGGCCGAACTGTTCATCACCACCGTGCCGCGCGATCCCGATATGCTGCCGCCGGTGTTGAGCCTTGATCTGGACGAACGCTGCAAGACGCGGCCAACCCGCGCGGCGCTGCTGGGTGAACTCAATACGCTGCTCAACCAGATCGAAAGCCACAGCGGCAAGCCGGCGTTGCTGCGCATTTCATCCGATTTCGAAGATACCTATCAGGTCAGCGATGGCCTGGCCCGCACGGTGTGGCTGATCGGCGATTTCTTTCCGCCCGATTATGCGGCAAAGCGCTGGGTGATGTGGCAGGCCAACAGCCGCTACCGGATCAACGGTGCGGCAGGTGGTGTGCGCTGGAATGTGGTGCAACCATGAGCTATGACCAACGTATGTGGGAACTTCTGGAAGCGGCAAAGGTAGCCGCGCTGACCGCATATGCGCCCTATTCAGGCTTTCATGTCGGCGCTGCATTGCGCTTTGCCGATGGCACGGTGGTCACCGGCAGCAATTTCGAGAACGCCAGCTATGGGTTGTCGATCTGCGCGGAGACCAGCGCGGTGATCGCCGCCAACCTGCTCGGGCGGCGCACCGGGCTAATCGAGGTGGCGATCATCGGCGGGCCGCTGGACGAGGATGGCAGACTGGCGCCGACCGCAGCGCCGGTGACCCCGTGCGGGCGGTGCCGT
>JBBQXX010000251.1:0-3684 GCA_038209235.1 Sphingomonadales bacterium
TCGACGCGGATATCGTCGTTGTTGGTGGTGCGATTGATCACCACACCGCCCGACACCACCGTCGGATTGCCTTCATAGGCGCCGCCCACCGCCGCCTGCGCGTGCGCCGTCCCCGATGCGCCCAGCGCCAGCCCGGTGGCAAGCGCCAGCGCGGAACTCGCCTTGGCAAGCACCGTGATGCGCGAGGCAATGCCAGTCGAGGTGGTGCCAGTCGAGGTCGTGGTGGTGCGGTTATAAGCCATCAGCGGGCTCCCCAGGGTAGTAACAAGGTGGTGAAAGTGAACAGGATCCGCGGATCGGGTGTATCGGTCAGCAAACCGGTGCGCTCGGTGGGTACAGCGATGGTCAGATCAAGCCGGAACCGGTTGTCAATCCGCGCACGCACGCCGCCGCCGACCGAACTCAGGCGCTGCGGGTCGCCGGGGCGGCCATCGTCCCATGTCCATGCCGCATCAAAGAACACGAACGGCTGGAAAGAAAAGTCGGTTTCCTTGATCGGCGAAATCTGCGGCCCGCGCAGTTCGACCTGAAACCCCGCGCCATCATCGCCGACGATCACGCCTGGATCATAGCCGCGCCCGATGGTGAAGTTGCCGCCCGCGAATTCCTCGAAGCTGAGCACCGGATCGAAGGCGAGCTGCCCGCGTCCGCGAACGAACACCGAAAGCTGGTCGCCCAGCGAGGCTTCGGCAGAGATTTCGCCGCGCAGCACGGTGGCTTCGGGATCGCCATCACCGCGCGTCGTCGGGGTGCGCACCAGCGCGCAGACGAAATTGCACGGATCGCTGGCGCCCAGAATGTCGAGCCCGTGGCGCAGTTCGATCTGGCCGCCCATCCGCCAGCGCGGCTTGGCCCCGTTGGCCATATCGATCGCCTCGCCTGCCAACTGCGCATAAGCGATGCGGATACGGTCCCTGGATAACGGCCCGATGAAATCGATATCCTGATCGACATAATCAAGCCCGACCGTGCTGTACAACGATGCCGCCTGTCCGCGCACCAGCGGATAGCGGGCCTCGATGCTGGCGAGCAGCGTCGTTGCATCGATCGAGGTCCGTGCCGCAGCGGGAATGTTGATATCGGGCTTGGTCCATGCATAGGTGAAACGACCGGCCAGCGTCAGCCCCTCGCCACCCACGCGAAATTCGTGGCCCGCCTGAATAATCTGCTGCTCTTCGAAATCGAGCGTCGAATACGCCGAAATATAGGTGCGGTCGCCCATTCCGGTGAGGCCATAGAATTGCGCACGAAGCTGCGCGCCATAAGGCCCTGCATCGCGTGCCGCCAGGTTCTGGACGTTGAAATCGACCTCATACGGCGTGCGGCGCACCGTCACATCGCCGATCAGTTCGCCAGGCGCAGTGCCCGCAGGAACCAGGGTCAACCGAATATCATAGCCGGGCAGATCGCGCGCCAGCAGCAAATAGCGTTCGGCAACCTTCTGGTTGAAAACGGTGTCGGTGGTCAGCCGCTCCAGATAGCTGGCGACCAGCTTTTCACCATTGCCCGCATCGCCGCGCACCCGGATCGAGGTCAGCTTGGCGTAAAGCACCTCGAACTGCACGATGCCGTTGTCGATGCGCTGGGTGGGCACCTGCACTGCGGCGATATAGCCATCGCGGCGCAGCTTGGTGGCGACCGCATCGCGGATTTCGCACAGCACCGCGACCGGCTGATCGGTCCCCACATACTGTTCGTAAAGTGGGCGAAGCTCAACAGGAGCCACCGGCCCCAGATTGTTGAAGCGCGCCTCGGTCAGCGTCAGGCGGACATTGGCATAAGCCGGGTCAGCCAGCGGGCACGGAGCGCGTTCGATATCGCCCTCGACGGTGAGGCGCACCTGACGGTCGGTGCGCTGCGGTACCGGTCGCTCGATTTCTTCGCGCGTGGGCGGCGACGGGACGTTGACCTGCTGGGCGTGGCCCGCAGTCGTAGAGACAAGCGCGGCCAATGCGACCGTGCCCATAAAGAGGTATTTCGTGCCAGCGTAACGCGTCGCCAATGAAGCCCCCTGTAAGCCAAATGCACATACAGGAATGACGCAGATTTTACCCTGTCACCCCGATACTGCAGTGCGGGCAAGCAAAGCGTCTGTTAACGCTTCTACACAGCCCTGGCGACCCCGCCGCAAGCCTTAACGCACCGGCATACACCGAGCAAGTCGCAATTGGCGCGGTCGTGCCAAAATTGTCCAAACTTAACATGAACTTGATTTTGAGCGTGCTGACGCCCCCGATCGGGCAATGTCGCCAGTAACATGCCCTGATTTCGCGTGTTTTTTGCAGCTCGCCCGGTGGTCGCAGCGGGTGACGCAAGCCACCGGCGAACGATCTGGCGCGATGCTTCCCTCCGCCATCGACTCGCGCTAGAGCGCTGGTCATGACATCTGTGCGCAACCCTGTACCTCGGCCCAAACCCTGGATCGACGCGATCTGCGCCTATGTTCCTGGCCAGTCGCCCAGCGATGATGGCAAACCGCTGATCAAGCTTTCCGCCAACGAGAACCCGCTGGGCAGCAGCCCGGCAGCGCTTGCGGCGCGCAGTTCAGCACTGGCGAGCAACCCGGCGCTATACCCCGACCCGGACAGCACCGCGCTGCGCAAGGCTATCGGCGCGCTGCACGGCATCGATCCGGCGCGGATCGTGTGTGGCACCGGATCGGGCGAACTGCTGACCATCGCTGCCAGCGCCTTTGCCGGGCCGGGCGACGAGGTGCTGTATGTGCGCTACGGGTTTTCGCTTTACGAGATCGCAGCGCTGCGCTGCGGCGCAACGCCCAAAGTTGCGCCAGACAACAACTATGCCACCTGTGTCGATGCGTTGCTCGCCAGCGTCACCCCGGCCACGCGCGTGGTGTACATCGCCAACCCCAACAACCCTACGGGCACGCTGACCAGCCGCGCCGAGATGTCGCGGCTACACGCGGCCCTGCCCGGCGATGTGCTGCTGGTGGTCGATCAGGCTTACGGCGAATATGTCGCGCACGGCGATGACGACGGCGCGCTCGACCTTGCCCGCGATCATGCCAATGTGCTGGTCACCCGGACATTCGCCAAAGCCTACGGGCTTGCCGGCGACCGCGTCGGCTGGGGTTTCGGCTCTGCGCATGTCATCGGCCTGCTCAACCGGCTGCGCGGGCCGTTCAACGTCAGCCTGACCGCGCAGGCCGCAACGCTTGCAGCATTGGCCGATCAGGAATTCGTGATGCAATCGGTCGAGCACAACGCGCGCTGGCGCGGCTGGTTTGCAGGCGAAATCAGCCAACTGGGCAATCATGGCGTCACCGTGGTGCCCAGCCACGCCAATTTCGTGCTGGTGCTGTTTGAGGGCGCGGTCACTGCCGAAGCGGCGTTTGGCGCGCTGATGCAGGCGGGTTATATCGTGCGCTGGCCCAAGGGTCAGGGGCTGGGCCATGGCCTGCGCATCACCATCGGCCGCGAGGTTGATATGCGCGCGATTGCTGCTGTACTGCGCGATCTGGTCAGCGCATGAGCGCTCCGTTTGCGGCCCCATTTTCCACCGTCGCGATCGTCGGGCTGGGGCTGATCGGCTCGTCGATTGCGCGCGCTATCCGGCAGAGCCTGCCCGATACGCGTATCACCGGCTATGACCGCAACGCCGATGTCTGCGCGCGGGCCGAGGCGATTGGCTTGTGCGACAGCTATTACACAAGGTTCGGGCCCG
>JBBQXX010000252.1:0-3679 GCA_038209235.1 Sphingomonadales bacterium
CTGGTCACCATGCCGATGATGCCGGGGGCAAAGGTGCATATGTTGCGCTGACATGCCGCAACGGCCGTTCAATACCACCCCGCTTCGGCGGGTTTTTTGTGTCTGAAATTCGGGGGTGGTCCCCGTGTGATCCCGAAAACAAAGGAATGATCTATGGAACTGCCCAACCCCTTCGAAGTGAAGGCCGATGGTGATCTGCTGGAAGCGTCGTTTGATGCGATGCTCAAAACTGATGAGCATGGCGAGCGGATTGCGGCGCTGGAAACCGGGCTTGATGGCGTCAAGACCGACCTTGATGCCGTCAAGGCCGAAGGCGTAACGATGCGCGAGCGGGTCGAGCGGTTGGCGCGGGCCTCGGGTCGGCCTTCGCTGGGCGGCGGCGATGAGCGCGCTCCGCAGACCAAGAGCTTTGTCGATCATTATCTGCGGCGCGGGCTGGAGACCGGGGTGAAAAGCTTTGCCGCCACCACCGGCCCGGACGGCGGCTATGCGGTGCCGCGCGAGATCGATGCGCTGATCGCCCGCACGCTCGCCGATATCTCGCCGATCCGCGCGATTGCACAGGTCGTCCAGACCGGCAGCGCGGGCTATCGCAAGCTGGTCACCACCGGTGGCACGCCATCGGGCTGGGTCAGCGAGGTGGCGGCGCGGCCCGAAACCGATACGCCTGCCTTTGCCGAGATCGCTCCACCGACCGGCGAGCTTTACGCCAACCCTGCGGCGAGCCAGGCGATGCTCGACGATGCTGCGTTCGATGTCGAAAGCTGGCTGGCGAGCGAAATTGCCGAGGAGTTCGCCCGCGCCGAAGGGGCGGCGTTCGTGAACGGCAGCGGCACCAACCGGCCGCGCGGCTTCCTGAACGGCACGCCGACCGCGCAGGATGATGCCGCCCGCGCCTTTGGGACGTTGCAGTATATTGCGGCTGGGGCAGACGGCAATTTCGCCAGCACCGATCCGCAAGACCGGCTGGTCGACCTGGTCCATGCCCTGCGCCCCGCCTATCGCCAGGGGGCAAGCTTTGTGATGAACTCGTCCACTCTGGCACGCATCCGCAAGTTGAAGACCGATGATGGTGCATTCCTGTGGCAGCCTTCGCTGGCATCGGGCCAGCCTGCGACATTGCTGGGCTATCCGGTGGTCGAGGCCGAAGACATGCCCGATATTGCCGCCAACAGCCTGTCGGTCGCGTTCGGCAACTTTCGCGCCGGGTACCTGATCGCAGAGCGCAGCGCGACGACCATCCTGCGCGATCCGTTCACCAACAAGCCGTTCGTGCACTTTTACGCAACACGCAGGATCGGTGGTCAGGTGATGAACTCCGAAGCGATCAAGCTGATGAAGTTCGCCGCCAGCTGATCACCGCAAAACCGTTCAACCTCTTCGATTGCCGGGTGCCTGCAAGGGTATCCGGCAAGGTGCCCGCGCGGTTCGCCCTCCCTGCCCTGCCGCGCGGGCATTCCCTGCTGCCAACACCCTGACAGGATTTGCCTACCATGCCCGACCTATTTTTCGCCGATATGGTGCGCGAAACCAGCACCAGCACCGGCACCGGTGCGTTCGTGCTGGATGGCAGCACCCCCGGCCACCGGCGCTTTGCCGACGCCGTGCCAACGGCCACGCGCTTTCATTACGCGATCGCCGGAGTAACGCACGAAGCCGAGTGGGAAGTCGGCCAGGGCGAGTTTGCCAGCGGCGCGCTGATCCGCACTGCTGTGCTGGCCTCGTCCGGTGATAATGGCGCACTCGATTTCTCCGAAGGTCTGAAAACCGTCACACTGACGGTCGCCGCAGACTGGTTTGCGGCGCGCGATGATCGCGATGATCACGCCCACGCTGTGGACCAGATTGAGGGGCTGGCCACCGCGCTCGCCTCCAAGCAGAGCGCAGGCGCTTATGCAGCAGCGGTCCACGCCCACGATTATCTGCCGCGCGATGGATCGGGCAACTGGATTATCGCGGAAGGCAAGCTGGGGGTGGGCAGTGTCGCGCCGTTTGCACAGCTTGAGGTAAGAGGGTCGAGCATCGCCGGATACACCGCTGCTGTATCTGGCACGCTGTTCAGCAATTCGGGCATGCAGCTATATCTGGGCGATGCCAATTTCTACAACGACAGCTTCTGGAACAGTGCACCGGGGATCGGCGCGATCACCGATCCGCTGGGGATCAGCGGGGCGCTGGGCCTGGCTGCATTTGGCGGACAAGGCGGTACACGCAGCCTGATCGCGGTGGCCAGCCATTATGGCTATGGCAGCCGGGCATTTGGCCCCGGTGGCGATAACCAGACCGAGCTGGGCCGCGCGTCGCAGCGCTGGTCGGTCATCCATGCGGCCAGCGGGACGATCAACACATCGGATGAGCGCGCCAAGCGCTGGCAAGGTGCAATGGATGACCGCGAATATCGCGCCGGGCTGGATATCATCGCCGAACTGGGCTTCTTCCAGTGGCTGGCAGCGATCGAAGACAAAGGCGCGGACGGCGCGCGCCGCCATTTCGGTGTCCGCGCCCAAGGCGCCTTTGCCATTCTGGAGCGCCACGGGCTCGACTGGCGAGTTTATGGCTGGTGTTGCCACGATGCATGGGAGGATGCCGACGGGGCGCAGGAGCGCTTCGGCATCCGGCCCGACCAGCTGTGCCTGTTCCTGATCGCGGTGCTGGCGCGGCGTATCGATACGCTTGCAGGTGGGGGCGGCGATGCTGCGCGGTGATCCGCCCGGCAGCATGCCGATCGCCAGCGGCAGCGCACGGCGGCTGCCATCGCAAAAGTCAGGCCCGCTGCCCGACACAGTGCGCATCGGCAATGCCAGCGCTCCAGGATCACGCGGCAACGTGATTGCTCCGCGTCGCCCGTGACGTGCCGACATTTCTATCCTCTTTTCGCAAAAGGACCAGCCGATGAGCCTGTTCGTCAAAGACCCGGACAGCCGGGTGGATTACCGTGTCGATTGGGGCGCGGCGCATCTGGGTGTCAATCTGATCGTTGCCAGCAGCTGGACCGTGTCCCCCGCGCACGACGGCGGGCTGGCGGTCACAGCATCGGGCCACGACGGGCGCAGCACGGTGGCAACGCTCACCGGCGGGCAAACCGGTGGCAGCTATGGCCTGACCAACCGCGTCACCCTGTCGAATGGCGAGATCGACGAGCGGTCGATGGCCGTGCGGGTGGAGCAACGCTGATGGCGATGGTCACCAGCGATCCCGCGGCCATTGCCCCGCTGGCCCTGGCCGAGGTCAAGGCGCAGCTGCACATCACCCGCGATGCCGATGATGCGGTGCTGACCGGGCATCTGCGCAGCGCCGCTGCCCTGTGCGAACAGTTCACCGGCCAGTCGCTGCTGCAACGCCCGCACCGCGAGACCTTGCCGGTATCGCGCGACTGGCAGGTTTTGGGCGCAGCGCCGGTTATGGCGATCACCGGGGTCAATGGTGTGACTGCTGACGGCAACCGTTTTGCGCTGGCCAGCGATGCCTATGCCATCGACATCACTGCGAGCGGCGCGGGCCGGGTGCGGGTGCTGCGGCCGGGCTCTGCCAGCCGTATCGAGATTGAGTTTACCGCCGGGATGGCGGCGCACTGGGGTGCATTGCCCGAGCCGCTGCGACAGGGAATCATCCGTCTGGCAGCACATGTCCATCTGGCGCGCGATGGTGCTGATCTGGGTGCGGCTCCTGCTGCGGTCAG
>JBBQXX010000253.1:0-3626 GCA_038209235.1 Sphingomonadales bacterium
CATGGTGACCCACCTGCCGGTTATCCCGTCCCCAAGGTCAAACTGCTACCCACCGTATATTTTGGCGAGGGCAGCGCGCGCGAAGCCGTAGTCGATTCCACCCCGATCATCCGGCGGCTGGAAGACGAGTATGTTGGCCGCTCGCTGATCCCCGATGATGAACTCTTGCGCTTTGTGGACGTGCTGATCGAAGATTTTGCCGATGAGTGGATGACAAAGGCGATGTTCCACTATCGCTGGCATTATAGCAAAGACGCCGACAACGCGGGTCCATTGCTGATATTCTGGCAGGACCCGCGCTGTAGCGACGAGACTGGCAGCCAGATGAGCGCCAGTTATTCCAGGCGACAGATCGATCGGCTGTATGTCGTTGGCTCGAACGCGGTGACCGCCCCGATCATCGAGGCAAGCTATCAGCGGCTGATCGGGATATTCGACCGTATCGTCCAGCGGCAGGGTTTTGTCCTTGGCAGCCGGCCTGCGGCGGCGGATTTTGCGATTTACGGGCAACTGACCCAATTGGGCATCATCGATCCAACGCCTGCGCAGATGATGGCGGACGCATCGCCGCGGCTGCGGGCATGGCTGGACAGGGTCGATGATCTGTCCGGTCTCGCGCCTGAAAGCTGGCTGGACCGCACTGCACTGGCCAGTCATCTGGGCGAATTGCTCGCCGAAATCGGCCGTGTTTACGTGCCGTTTCTGATCGCAAATGCGCAGGCCGCCGCCGCCGGACACACCGACTTTGAAACGACGATCGATGGCAAGCGCTGGGCCCAGCCGGTGTTCCCCTATCAGGCCAAATGCCTGATGATACTGCGGCAAGCGAGGGCGAGCTTGTCTGGCGAGGCGCGCGATGCGCTGGACAAGCTGCTCGCCGGAACCGGGTGCGAGCTTCTGTTTGCCAGCCAGGCAGCGGCATGATCCGCAAGGCGCTGATTGTATTTGCGCTTCTGCTCGTAGCGGGTGGCACCTGGGGCTGGTTCAACAAAAGCACCGTCGTGCTGATGGCGGCCAAGCACCTTGGCAAGCGCGATGTCGGCTCCAACCGCCCGGTTGTCTGGCAGCAGGGGCCATCCGCAGCGACACTGCCCGGCAAAGAACGCCAGCCGAACATTATCTTCATCCTTGCCGATGACATGGGTATCAATGACATTTCAACCTTCGGCGGCGGGGTTGCCGGAGGTCGCGTCCCGACGCCGAACATCGACCGGCTGGCGGCGCAAGGCGCAATCTATTCCAACGCGTATTCGGGCACGGCAAGCTGTGCGCCGTCGCGGGCAATGATCATGACCGGGCGGTATCCGACACGCACCGGCTTTGAATTTACGCCCACCCCCGATGGCATGGGCCGCGTTGTATCGACACTGGCCAATGAAATGGACTCTGGATTGCCGCCGCTAAGCTATAATGCCGCAGCCGCAGAGGGCGGGCCAAGCTTTGATCAACAGGGGCTGCCGGGCAGCGAGCAGACTATCGCCGAAATCCTCAAACCGGCAGGCTATCACAGCGTCCACATCGGCAAATGGCATCTGGGCGACGGTCCCGAATTTGGCGCCAATGCGCAAGGGTTTGATGAAAGCCTGTTGATGGCGAGCGCGTTGCATTTGCCCGAAGATGACCCCGATGTGGTCAACGCCATGCTTGATTTCGATCCGATCGACAAGTTTCTGTGGGCGCGGATGCAGTTTGCGACCAGTTATAACGGCGGCGACTGGTTCAAGCCGGGTGGCTATCTGGCCGATTACTGGACCGATGAAGCGATCAAGGTGATCGAAGCAAACCGCAACCGGCCCTTTTTCCTTTATCTGGCGCACTGGAATGTTCACACGCCATTGCAGGCGACCCGGGCCGACTACGAAGCGGTCGGCGATATCAAGCCGCATCGCCTGCGCGTTTATGCCGCGATGGTGCGCGCGCTTGATCGCAGCGTCGGGCGGATCATGGCATCGCTGAAACAGCAAGGGCTGGATGACAACACGATCATCGTGTTTTCCAGTGATAACGGCGGTGCTGGCTACATCGGCTTGCCACAGGTCAATGCACCCTATCGTGGATGGAAGCTGACGCTGTTCGAAGGCGGCATCCGGGTGCCAATGTTCGTGCGCTGGCCCGGTGTGATCAAGCCTGGCACAGTCATCGATACGCCGGTTGCGCATATCGACCTGATGCCGACCTTCGCCAAGGCGGCAGGGGCGCGCTTGCCCGATGGTCTGGCGATTGATGGCGTCGATCTGCTCGGCAAAGATCCGGCGAAGCCGGTTGGCAATCGCCCCGATGATGCGATCTACTGGCAAAGCGCTTATAACCGGGTGGTGCGACAGGGTGACTGGAAGCTCCAGGTAACCGAACGTCCGCGCAAAACATGGCTGTTCAACCTTAAGGATGATCCAACCGAACAGCGTGATCTTGCCGCCAGCAACCCGGCCAAGGTCGCGCAGTTGCGTACATTGCTCGACAAGCACCGGAAAAATGGCCGCAAGCCTTTGTATCCGCACACCATCGAGGCGCCCGTGGCTATCGACAAGACGCTGGCGCAAAGGTTCAAAAAGGGCGATCCGTATATTTACTGGCCAAACTGACGTGGCGCACGCGCGCTGCGGCTATTGAACGGGAATGTCGCGCACGATGCGAAACCCGATGTGGTTTGACGAGAAGTCGCGCTCCTGCGGCTGGCGGGCAGCGGGGCGATAGCGGGCACAGAAGTTGGCAGCGCACAGCCAGCTGCCGCCCTTGATAACGTTGTGGCCATCATCGATAGCGCTGTCGGTCCATTCCCAGACATTGCCGATCAGGTCGTGAACACCATTGCGGTCGGCGGGGTAGCAACTTGCCGGCGCAGTGCCCGAAAAGCCATCCACCGCGTCATCCATCACCGGAAACACGCCTTGCCAATGGTTGGAGCGGGGCTTGCCGGTGGCATCGAGAGCGCCCGAGAACCGGTTGGCGCGATCGGCAAGGCCGGTGCTGGCCGCATATTCCCATTCTTCCTCGCTCGGCAGCCTGCCACCTGCCCATATCGCATAAGCCTGCCCATCGGCCAGCGTGACATGAATGACCGGATGGCGGCGCTTGCCCTCAAGGTCAGACCCGGGCCCATCGGGCGTACGCCAGGTCGCGCCTTTACGCAGCAGCCAGCGCCCGTTCCGGCCTTGCGCATCGCGTGTGAACACAGCCGAGCCTGCGCCGATATCGTCGCTGGTTAGCGCTTTTTCGGCGGCGGTTACATAGCCTGTCGTTTCGACGAAAGCGGCGAACTGATCGTTGGTGACCTCGTGACTCTGGATCGCAAAGCCTTGCACGCGCAGCCGGATCGACGGGCGCTCTTCGGGGTAAAGCGGATCGGCGCCCTTGACGAACGATCCTGAGGGCAAGGTGACAAAGCGGCCCGGATCGAACGATGCAGTGCTACAGCCCAGTTTTGCGGTGGCGGTTGTAGTGGTGGTTGTCGCCGGATCGCTTGGTTCAGGCGAGCACGCCGCCAGCGCGAGATGGGCGGCTCCGGCGATCAACCACAAGACGCGCAACGCTCAGTCCAGCAGTTTCATGATCGTCAGCCGCACGACGTCGCGCGCCTGCTCAACGTCCAGATTCTGGTCCTGTCGCAGCCGCCGCCAGGTCTGGAA
>JBBQXX010000254.1:0-3609 GCA_038209235.1 Sphingomonadales bacterium
GAACTTGCCATCCTGTTTTTGGGAAAGCCAGTTGCCCGTTGGCGCGCTGACCAGCGTTTCGTCGCGCTGCAAACTGAATTGGAAGCGGATTGTCTCGCCCTCGACGTTCAACGTGGTGCCGACGCCCAGCCGCCCCAGAAAGCCGAAGTTGTCGAGTGCCACAGTCCGCTGCGTTTCGCTCGGTGAGGGTTCGCTCAGGATAAAGCGGACGCGCTTGTATGGCAGCGATGCGGGGCTGATCGTTCCATCGGCGATAACGGAACTGGCCCGGTCTGCCCAGAAGATACGCTGGCTCTTTTCACCAACGCCATAGTCAACCTTGTGCACCGCAGAATCGCCGATGACCATTTCAGAGCCAACTGCAATGCGAAATCCGATCATTCCCGGCTTCAACCCCAGCCTCATAGCGATGTCAGGGTTCAACGTCGGCGCATCGGCGGCTTCAGGCCTGACTTCAAGCCGGATGGGCTGGCCGTCAATCAGCACTTCAACGATGTTCTGGCCGGTGAGGGCCAGTTCATCAGGCAGCGTTGCTTTGCTTTTCGCATCAGCCTGGCCGACGCCGGCGGCGCAGAGGAGGGAAAGGCAAATCAGCATCCGCATGATAAATATCTCCGCACAGCAGCGCTGCGCTCTGACTGTCAGGCGCAATAAGCGTAGTTTAGCCTTAACCAATACTGACCCAATCGCGCGCCTTCAATATGCGGTGCGCGCCAGCAGCGATTGCTTCGCCGCATTATACTCGCGGGTTAACCTTGCGACCATGTCAGCGACGGTATCGACCTTGTCGACCGCGCCGATGCCCTGACCGCTGCCCCAGATGTCGCGCCAGGCCTTGGCCTCGGTGTTGCCGCCCGAGCCAAAATTCATCGTGCTGTAATCGCCCTTGGGCAGGTTGTCCGGATCAAGCCCGGCATTGGCGATCGACTGACGAAGATAGTTGCCTGAAACGCCGGTGAACAGATCGGAATAGACGATGTCTGCCGCCTTGCCCTCGACAATTCCGTTTTTGTAACCCTCATCGGCGCGCGCCTCGACCGTCGCGATGAACGCCGATCCGATATAGCCGAAATCGGCCCCCATGGCCTGCGCCGCCAGGATGGCCGCGCCGCTGGCGATTGATCCCGACAACGCGACAGGGCCATCGAACCACTGGCGGATTTCCTGCATCAGCGCAAACGGCGAGGTGACACCGGCATGGCCGCCCGCGCCGGCAGCCACCGGAATCAGCCCGTCTGCACCTTTGTCGATAGCCTTGCGGGCAAACCGGTCGCTGATCACATCGTGCATCACGATGCCGCCCCAGTCGTGCACCGCCCTGTTCAGGTCTTCGCGCGCGCCCAGCGATGTGATGATCATCGGCACCTGCCATTTGGCGCAGGTGAGCAGGTCGGCCTCAAGCCGGTCGTTTGATTTATGGACGATCTGGTTGACGGCATAAGGCGCGGCAAGCGCATCGGGATTGGCGCGGTTGTGTTCGGCCAGTTCCTCGGTGATCTGGTGCAGCCATTCGTCGAACTGGCTTTGCGGGCGCGCATTGAGCGACGGGAACGATCCGATCACCCCCGCCTTGCACTGGGCAATGACCAGTTCCGGGCCAGAAATAATGAATAGCGGCGACCCGATGACGGGCAGGCGCAGATTGTCGCAAAGCGGAGATGGCATGGTCATTGGGGTGGACATTAGCCATCGGGAAAGGGCTGTCCAGTGGGTTTTTAATCAGGCGATTAAAATATTCTGGCAGGTTAAAGCCGGTTGGCAAATCCTTCCCGATCCGGCGAGGTGGCAGCCCCTTGAGGCTGACGGAGGGGAGGCGGGATAGCGCCTCCCTCAAACGGGGCCACTATCCCGCTGCCCCTCCACAGCCTTGCGGTACCCCTCCCCGAATCGAGGAGGAATTTCAGCACGATCAAACCTCCTCGAGCGCGCTCAGCACCGCCTTGATCGAGGCGGTCGCGACATCCTCGTCGATCCCCACGCCATAGCAGGCCGAACGACCATTTATGGTGCATTCGACATAGGCCGCAGCGCGAGCCTTTGACCCTGCGCCAATCGCATGCTCGCGGTAATCGGCGATATCGATGGCGATGCCCAACGCTGCCGACAGCGCATCGACAACCCCCGAGATCAGCCCGTTGCCGCGTCCGCTTACCGGAATTTGCGTATCACCTGCGATAATGCGGCCGACAAACAATCGGTCGCCGCCCGATTTGCGCTCCTCGTAATCGACCAGCCGGTATCGCCCGTTGCCGTCCAGCCGGTAGCGGGTCTGGAACGCCTGCCATATGTCGCTCGATGACAGCTCGGCGCTGCGCGCATCGGCCAACGCCTGCACCGTCTTGCTGAAATCGGCTTGCAGGCGCTTGGGCAGTTTCAGCCCCTGATCCTGCTCCAGAACCCATGCAACGCCGCCCTTGCCGCTTTGCGAGTTGACGCGGATCACCGCTTCGTACGAGCGCCCGATATCGAGGGGGTCGAGCGGCAGATAGGGCACCTGCCACAGCTGATCGTTGCGCTTTTCCTGCGCGGTAAAACCCTTCTTGATCGCGTCCTGATGGCTGCCAGAAAACGCGGTGAACACCAGTTCGCCCGCATAGGGATGGCGCTCTGGCACCTTGAGCTGGTTGCAATATTCGACCGTCTTGACGATCGCGTCCATGTCCGAAAAATCAAGCCCGGGGTGCAACCCTTGCGTGTACATGTTCAGCCCCAGGGCGACCAGATCGACATTGCCGGTGCGCTCGCCATTGCCGAACAGGCAGCCCTCGATCCGGTCTGCGCCTGCCATCAGGCCCAGTTCGGCCGCCGCGATGCCCGATCCGCGATCGTTGTGCGGGTGCAGGCTGATCACGACGCAATCGCGGCGGCTGATGTTGCGGCACATCCACTCGATCTGGTCGGCGTAGATATTGGGACTGGAGGCCTCGACGGTGGCGGGCAGGTTGAGGATCAGCGGCTTGTCGGGCGTCGGCTGCAGCACCGCGATCACCGCCTCGCACACCTCCAGGCTGAAATCGAGTTCGGCGGTGGAGAAGGTTTCGGGGCTGTATTCAAAATGCCAGTCGGTTTGGGGATATTTCGCCGCCTGTTCGTTGAGGATGTGGGCACCCTCCACCGCAATCGCCTTTACGCCGGCACGGTCCAGCCCGAACACAACCTCGCGCCAGGCAGGCGATACCGCGTTGTAGAGGTGGATGATCGCTCGCCGCGCTCCCACCAGACTTTCGAAGGTGCGTTCGATCAGGTCGCGGCGCGACTGGGTGAGCACCTGCACGGTGACGTCGTCGGGGATTTTTCCGCCATCGACCAGCCCGCGGATGAAATTGAATTCGGTCTCGCCCGCAGACGGGAAGCCGACCTCGATTTCCTTGAGGCCGATCTTGACCAGCAGATCGAAGAACCGCTGCTTCTTTGCGCCGTCCATCGGGTCGATCAGCGCCTGGTTACCGTCGCGCAGATCGGTGGACAGCCAACGCGGCGGAGCCGTGATGACCGCGTCGGGCCAGGTGCGATCGGGCAGGTCGACACGCGGAAAAGGTCGGTATTTTGGCGAAGGATCGGTGAGCATCGGCATGGCTGGACTGCGCCTCTGTTGGAAAGTGCTCTAAG
>JBBQXX010000255.1:0-3550 GCA_038209235.1 Sphingomonadales bacterium
GCAAGCCAGCAAGGCCAAGCTGCCCGTCGCGCTGCTGGTCCACGGCGGGCCGCAGGGCAGCTTTAACAACAGCTGGTCATTCCGCTGGAACCCGGCGGTGATCGCATCGCAGGGCTATGCTGCGGTCAGCATCGATTTCCACGGCTCTACCGGATACGGCCAGGCCTTCACCGACAGCATCAACAAGGACTGGGGCGGCAAGCCGCTCGAAGACCTGAAGCTGGGCATGGCGGCGCTTCCCGGCATTGATGCCCAGGCCGATACCACCAACGCCTGCGCGCTGGGCGGCAGCTATGGCGGCTATATGATGAACTGGATTGCCGGCCAGTGGCCCGATGGCTTCAAGTGTCTGGTGACGCACGCAGGCGTGTTCGATCTGCGTGCGATGGCGTTCGAGACCGAGGAGCTGTGGTTCGACGAATGGGACCATGGCGGCGCGTGGTGGCAGCGGCAGGACGCGGAAAAGTGGAACCCGGTGAATTACGTGACAAACTGGAAAACCCCGACGCTGGTGATCCACGGCGAAAAGGATTTCCGCATCCCCTATTCGCAATCGCTCGCCGCCTTCACCGCATTGCAACGTCAAGGCATCGAGTCGAAGCTGCTGATCTTTCCGGATGAAAACCATTGGGTGCTCAAAGCGCAAAACAGCGTGCAATGGCACCGCAACGTCTTCGACTGGCTGGCGCGGCATCTGAAAACGGGTGGCGCGAATTAGGGCAGGAATGCCTTGGCACTTGCGCGATTGACGCCTAGCTTGCCACCCTAAGGAGTCTGATGATGGCCAGCCAACCGCCTCGCGTCCGCCCAAGCGACCTGCCGACGAAAATTGTTACCGCGTCCGACGGTAGCAAGGTACACATGAAGGTTGTACAGGCCGAAAGTCCAAGCCTGCCTTATGATCTGTTAGCCGCGTTCCGCTCGAATGTGCGGCGGATCAAGTCTGATCAAAAAGCTCAGGCACGCGCCAGTGAAGACTCCCCGAAACCCTGAGCGCCCCGTGCTGTGGATTGTCGCAGGCCCCAACGGCAGCGGCAAAAGCTCACTCTATAACCGTACCGATATTGAAGGCTGGGGCGGATCGGTGTGGATCATCAACCCCGATTTGCTGACCGCAAAGATTGTCGACCACGAAGAGGCTCCGGCGCAAGATGCCAATCTGGCGGCTGTGCAGCGGATTGAGGCATGGTTGGAGGCCTCAATCAACACCTACCAGACCATTGGCGTAGAGACGGTGCTGTCATCGCCCAAATATCTGCGGATTGTCGATCTGGCACATGCCAAGGGCTTTGTCGTCAGGATGCTGTACGTCGTGCTGGATTCGGTTGACCTGCAGTATCGGCGAGTCGAAATCCGGGTCAAGACTGGCGGTCATGATGTTCCTCGCGATAAAATTGCCGCGCGTCGCCGACGATCGTTTGAACAGCTCGCGGCGTTCTATGACAGGCTTGACGATCTTTTCATCTTCAACAATTCAGCCGCAGAACCCGGGTTTGTCGCAAGCAAGGCTGGCGGCACACTGATGCTGAGCCAGCCCATTCCGGCTGACCTTTATCAGGCACTCACCAACGCCGGAATAGAAATGGTTCGCAACCCCTTTTGACCTCTGACTCTTGACTTGGCTTGATGCGCCAATTGCCGCTAATGCCCTGCCCATGACCGAGAGCAAAACCGAGCTGCCCAAGACTTTTGATCCCGCCGCCATCGAGGCGCGCTGGTATGCGCATTGGGAAGAGAGCGGCGCGTTTCGCCCCGAGCGGCCCGATGCGCCGCCTTACACGATCGTCAACCCGCCGCCCAATGTCACCGGCAGCCTGCACATCGGCCATGCGCTCGATAACACGCTACAGGATATAATGATCCGCTATGAGCGGCTGCGCGGCAAGGATGCGTTGTGGGTGGTCGGCACCGATCATGCCGGGATCGCGACACAGATGGTGGTCGAGCGCCAGCTTGAGGCGGCGCAGGACAAACGCACCAATTATTCGCGCGAGGATTTTGTCAAAAAGGTCTGGGCGTGGAAGGACGAAAGCGGCGGGCAGATCACCCGCCAGCTGCGTCGTCTGGGCTGTTCGATGGACTGGTCGCGCGAGCAGTTTACCATGGACCCGCATTTCGAAAAAGCGGTGCTCAAGGCGTTTGTCGATCTGTACAACGACAAGCTGATTTATCGCGACAAACGGCTGGTCAACTGGGACCCCAAGCTGAAAACCGCAATCTCCGACCTCGAGGTGGAAACCCGCGAGGTGCAGGGGTTTTTCTGGCAGTTCAAATATCCCCTCGCCCCCGATGAAAACGGAATGCCCGTGACGCTGGAGAACGGCGCGAATCATATTGTCGTCGCCACCACCCGGCCCGAAACGATGCTCGCCGATATGGCGGTGGCGGTGAACGCGGCCGACCCACGCTACCAGAGCGTCATCGGCCAGTTCGTCGAGCTGCCGATCACCGGACGGCGCGTGCCGATCATCGCCGACGATCATGCCGATCCGGAGCTGGGCTCAGGCGCGGTCAAGATCACCCCGGGGCATGATTTCAACGACTTCGAGGTGGGGCGCCGTGCCGGAATTGTAGCGAGCGATATGCTCAACATGTTCGATGCCGAGGCAAAGGTGGTGCAGTGCGGCGGCATTCCTGACGACTGGGTCGGACAGGACCGTTTCGACGTGCGCAAGCTGGTCGTCGAGCGCATGAAGACGCTGGGCCTACTGGTGCCGCATATCACCACGTCCAAGGACGGCGACGTCACCGAACACGACGCCGAACCGCGCACCATCCAGACGCCTTATGGCGATCGTGGCGGCGTGGTGATCGAACCGTGGTTGACGGATCAGTGGTATGTTGATGCGAAGACATTGGCGCAGCCTGCGATTGAAGCGGTGAAGACCGGTGTGATCGAGATTGTTCCGAAGAGCTGGGAGAAGACGTTCTTCCATTGGATGGATAATATCCAGCCTTGGTGCGTGAGCCGCCAGTTGTGGTGGGGTCATCGGATTCCGGTTTGGTATGGGCCATTCAAAAATATCAAAGACGAGTGGGTATACCCGGCGGATCACTATCGCAACGGAACCATGTTCGCGTTTACTAATGAAGACGATGCAGTCAGTAATGCGCAGTCACTTTACGGCGCGACAGTTGTTGTCGCCAGCTACTCTGACGCCATCAAGAGTTGTGTGCCCGGCACAGAACAATATCAGCGATATCTTGGAAAGTTTGTCCTCTGGCAGGACTTCGACGTCCTCGACACATGGTTTTCCTCCGCGCTTTGGCCGTTTGTAACGCTGGGCTGGCCTGACAATCCAAATCCTCCCCCTTCAGGGGAGGTGGCACCGCGAAGCGGTGACGGAGGGGAAGCGGGTGCGCGCAACGGCAGTTTAATCTCGCCACCCCTCCACCATCCTGCGGATGGTCCCCCTCCCCGTTCCGGGGAGGATTTGCTCGCCAAACACTATCCCAACGATCTGCTGATTTCAGGGTTCGACATCCTGTTCTTCTGGGATGCGCGGATGGCGATGATGGGGACGCATTTGATGGGGGCCGAAGGCGGACG
>JBBQXX010000256.1:0-3540 GCA_038209235.1 Sphingomonadales bacterium
GGTGCCTGACGTCGCAGCACCGGACCGGGGCGATCCGTTTAACATCATCTATTCGAGCGGCACCACCGGAACCCCCAAAGGGATCGTCCATTCGCACGCGATGCGCTGGCGGCAATCGGTTGCAGGGTTTCAGGCGATCTACAACGAACAATCGCGCTCGATCCTGTCGACACCGCTGTATTCGAACACCACGCTGGCGGTGTTTCTGCCGACGATGGTGCATGGCGGCATGGCGCATCTGATGGGCAAGTTCGACGTGTCGCAATGGCTGGCATCGGCAGAAAAGATGCGCGCGACGCACACCATGCTGGTTCCGGTGCAATATCAGCGATTGCTCGGTGATCCCGCATTTGACAGCCACGACCTGGCATCGATGCAGCTCAAATTCTGCACCAGCGCGCCGTTCAGCGCCGAGCTGAAGGCCGAGACGCTCAGGCGGTTTCCCGGGGGTCTGGTCGAGATTTATGGCATGACCGAAGGCGGCGTGGTGTGCATGCTTCAGGCGCACAATTTCCCCGCCAAGCTGCACACCGTCGGCCAGCCGGTGAAAGGCCATGAACTCAAGGTAATCGATGATGAGGGCAGGGAATTGCCACCGGGCTCCAAGGGCGAAATGGTTGGCCGGTCGCCGACTATGATGAGCGGTTACAAGAATCAGCCCGACAAGACCCGCGAGATGGAATGGCGCGATGCCGATGGCACGCCGTGGTTCAGGATGGGCGACATCGGCATCGTCGATGAAGACGGCTTTGTGCAGATCGTCGGCCGCGCCAAGGACATGATCATCTCGGGCGGCTTCAACATATACCCCAAGGATCTGGAAGAAGCGCTGATGCAACAACCGGGTGTTGCCGATGCTGCGGTGGTGGGCATGTCATCGGAGCGCTGGGGCGAAACCCCGGTGGGGTTTGTCGTCGCCACAAATGGTGTAACGCTCGATCTTGACGGGCTGCTTGCGGCGGTCAATTCCGAACTGGGCAAGACCCAACGGCTGTCGGCGCTTTACCCGATCGGCGAACTGCCGCGTAGCCATATCGGCAAGATCCTCAAGACCGAACTGCGCGCGCTGTTGACCGGCACAGCAAGCTAGACTCGCAGCGCCGCGCCAACTATCCGCTCTGCCATGACCATCGCCCATGACGAGTCCGTACTGATTATCGATTTCGGCAGCCAGGTGACGCAGCTGATAGCCCGCCGCGTGCGCGAGGCGGGGGTGTATAGCGAGATCGCTCCGTTCAGCAGCGCCGAGGCGGCTTTTGCGCGGTTGCAACCCAAAGGTATTATCCTGTCGGGTGGCCCTGCATCGGTGACCGAGGCGGGCAGCCCGCGCGCGCCCGATGCGATCCTGCAATCGGGGTTGCCGATCCTGGGCATCTGCTATGGCCAGCAGGTGATGACCGAGCAACTGGGTGGTCAGGTTGAGGGCGGCGGCGAAAATGGCGGCGAATTTGGCCGTGCGTTCATCGAGATAACCGACCGTTGCCGCCTGTTCGATGGGTTGTGGAAAGAGGGCGAGGCGCACCAGGTCTGGATGAGCCATGGCGACAAGGTGACCCAGCTTGCCCCCGGCTTTCGCGCCGTCGCCGCATCGCCCGGTGCACCGTTCGCTGTGATCGCAGATGACGAGCGCCGGCTCTATGCGATGCAGTTCCACCCCGAGGTGGTGCACACCCCCGACGGCGGCAAGCTGATCGCCAACTTCGTCCGCCACGTTTGCGGGTGTCGCGGTGACTGGTCGATGGCCGAGTTCAAGGCCGCCAAGATCGCCGAAATTCGCGCTCAGGTCGGCAACAGCCGGGTCATCTGCGGACTTTCAGGCGGCGTCGACAGCGCGGTTGCCGCGGTGCTGATCCACGAAGCGTTGAAGGATTCCGGTGGTGACCAGCTAACCTGCGTATTTGTCGATCATGGCCTGATGCGCATGGCGGAGGCCGATCAGGTGGTCAGCCTGTTCAAGGGCCATTACAACATACCGCTGGTTCATGTGCAGGCCGAGGCGTTGTTTCTGGGTGGTCTGGCAGGCGTCACCGACCCCGAACTGAAGCGCAAGTTTATCGGCAAGACGTTTATCGACGTTTTCGAATCCGAGGCCCGCAAGATCGGCGGGGCAGAGTTTCTGGCGCAGGGTACGCTCTACCCCGATGTCATCGAAAGCGTATCGTTCACCGGCGGACCATCGGTGACGATCAAGAGCCACCACAATGTCGGTGGCTTGCCTGACCGGATGAACATGAAGCTGGTCGAGCCATTGCGCGAGCTGTTCAAGGACGAGGTGCGCGCGCTGGGGCGTGAACTGGGGCTTCCGGACATCTTTGTCGGTCGCCATCCATTCCCGGGCCCTGGTCTTGCCATCCGTATCCCCGGAGAAGTGACCCGCGAACGCTGCGACATCCTGCGCAAGGCCGACGCGGTTTATCTTGATGAAATCCGCAATGCCGGGCTGTATGATGCGATCTGGCAGGCATTTGCCGTGCTGCTGCCCGTCAAGACCGTCGGCGTGATGGGCGACGCGCGCACCTATGACAACGTCTGCGCGCTGCGCGCCGTGACCAGCACCGATGGCATGACCGCAGATATCTACCCGTTCGACTCGAGCTTTTTGCAGCGCACCGCGACGCGGATTATCAACGAGGTCAAGGGCATCAACCGCGTGGTCTACGACTATACCTCAAAGCCCCCCGGCACGATCGAGTGGGAATAGCGCATAGCATCAACGCAGCCGTTTGACGAACAAGCCGCCGTTGTCGCGGCGCTCTGTTGTGAAGAGCGGCGATGCCTCGAACATATCGAACAACCGGGAAAAACCGTGGTTGCGGGCGTCGAAACTTGACCGGTTGCCTGCGATATTGCCCACTTCGCTGAGGGAAGCAAAGCCGCGTTCGTCGCGTTTGCTCGCCTGATAGGCGTCGATCAGCAGCTTGATCACATCCTCATCGATCACCGCGCCGCCCGCCGCAGGTTTTGGGTCGGTCTTGGCAGGTTCCTTGGCTTTGGCAGCGAGATCGGCTTTTTTCTCGGCGCCTTGCACCTTGATCAGCGCGCCGACTTCGATAAAGCGCGTGCACGCCTGTTTGAAGGCTTCGGGTGTCCGTTCGCTGCCAAAGCCATAGACCGGAAGGCCGTCTTGACGAATGCGCTGCGCCAGCGGCATGAAATCGCTGTCCGAGCTCATGATCCCAAAGCCCTGGATCCGGCCCCGGAACAGCAGGTCCATCGCATCGATGGTCATCTTCATATCGGTGGCATTCTTGCCCTTGGTCAGATCGAACTGCTGCTGTGGCTCGATCCCGAAGCGGTGGACGATATCGGCCCAGCCCTTGAGCGCAGGCTTGCGCCAGTTGGCATAGGCGCGGCGGATGTTGACGGTGCCAAGCTCAGCCAGCACGGTCAGCACCGGGTCGATACCCGATGGGCTGGCGTTGTCCGCATCGATCAGCAACGCGATGTTGGGGGAGGGATCTTTGGTCATGCCCCAGCATGGACCTGTGCACGGCGCGGATCAATGCTTCAGGGCACCATCCATTGTCCGGCCCAACCGCT
>JBBQXX010000257.1:0-3513 GCA_038209235.1 Sphingomonadales bacterium
GCGCGGCTGACCGCGATGGTGCGCTTCTGGGAGAATGTCGCCGATTGTGCGCCCGCGATGGGCATGCTGGGGACCGTGATCGGCCTGATCATGCTGTTTGGCAATGTCGAGGATGCAGCCTCGATCGGGCGGGCGATGGCGGTGGCCCTGCTCACCACCTTATACGGGCTGGTGCTCTCCAACCTGATCGCCGGACCGATCGCGCAGCGTCTGGCGCGGATCGCAGGCGACCAGATCGGCTGGGAGGAAGACGCCGCGCGCCGCCTGGTCGAGATCGGCAGGCGCGAATATGCCGATATCACCGCCAGCGGGCTGTGCGTTGCAACCGACGAACCGCGCCCCTCAAAAAACGCCGCCGTGCCATCATGACCCCGGCGCAGCGCACCACCATGTCGTTTCTCGATCTTGCGCTGATCATGACCGGGGTGATGGCGATGATCGCCAGCGTCGGCGACAGGCATCCAGGCGCAGCGGTGGCGCTGGCCGAAGGCTTCGGGTCGGATGCGGCAGCCGCGCAGCAGATCGCGCTGCCGCTCGCCAGCATATTCGAACCGCAAGAAGCGCGTCTGACCGAGGCGGGGATCAGGCAGATCGCTGCGGTCGGAGCAAAATCGAAGCACGCCGAATTTGGCATCGCCGTGCCGGTGGTCAGCGAAACCGGCGTATCGCGGCTGGACCGGTGGGAACTGGCCGCCGCGCGCACCGCTGCGATCATGCGGGTGCTGGGCGAACAGGGGATAGCCGACGACGCGATGGTGCCCGATCTTGCCCGGCCCGGCGGCAGCGGCGCAAAGCCGTTGGTGTTGCTGAGCGTACGCGAAACCCCAGCACCACAATAGCTGCGTTCTGGCACGAACTTTGCTGTGGTGATGGCAGACCGTTATCGAAGGACCGCTTATGTTTGCCCGCCACCCTGCCATCGCCGCGCTGATCATCGCCCCGGCGTTGGCCTTGCCTATGCCAATGTTAGCCCAGCCAGCATCAGCGCAGCCAGCTTCAACCCGGGCAGCATCAGCCCAGGCGATCCAGAATCTGGGTGAGATCGATGTGCTGGTCGCAGCCACCATGGGCGCCGAAGTCGGTCAGCCCGGTGGTGCCCGCGCCCCGGTTGACCGGCGGCTCAAACTCAAGGCCTGCCCGGTTGCGCTCGAGATCACCGGCCCCGAGATGGGCGCTGCTGCGGTGCGCTGCCCGACCTTGGGCTGGCGGATCCGCGTGCCGCTAGACCTGTCTGCTGATCGTGCAGCCACCGCCGCCGTGCGCGCGTCGCAACAGCGCGGCTATGGCGCAGGCGCAGCACCCGGCCAGGCCAACGGTCAAGAAGGCGTCAAGCGCGGCGAACCGATCTTGCTCACCGTCGATCGCCCGACGTTCTCGCTGTCGCGTGTCATGATCGCCGACAAGGATGGCCGCGTCGGCGAGGTTATCCCGGTGCGCGACGAGCCCAGGGGCAAACCGATATTCGTGCGTATCGTCGAGCCGGGCCGCGCCACCATACTTGGTAACTGACGGCTTAAGCATAACGAGGAAGCCCGCGTTAACCTTTTATAAAAAATTGGCCTTAAGCAAACTGTGCGATGGCCGTTAAAGGACGTAAGTCATGCTAGAACGAGGTTTCAATTCGATGTCCCGCATTTCCGCATACGGCAGCCCGGCGATCAGCGCGACCCGCAAGGGTGGTGCCATCGAAAAGATGGTCGGAGCCGCCACCACCGCTGCTGCATCGGACAACACCGTCCGCAATGCGCCTGCGACAACCAGCTTCGCGCAGAGCGCTGCTGCCTCCGCGCCGATCGACGAGGGCCGCGTTGCCGCGATCCGTGAAGCGCTCGGCAATGGCAGCTATGTCATCGACACCGGCAAGCTGGCCGCCAAGATGATCGAGCTCGACCTTGGCCGCGTTGCCGCCTGATGCAAGCCGATCTGCTTGAACGGTTCGCCGATACACAAGGCGCGCTGATTGCCGCGCTGGATGCAGGCGATACCGCCGCGATGATCGCGCACACCCGCGATCTGGGCGGGCTCACCGATGCCCTGCGCAGCCAGGGCGTGCTGCGCGCCGATGCCAGTACCCGCAGCCAGCTCGACAGCCTGCTCAGATCAAACACCGCCGCCGCCCAGCGCCTGCGCTTCCTGCGCGACAACGCCGCCCAGCGCATCACCGCGCTCCGCGGGGCAGACGCCGCCGCAACGTATCGCGCGCCTGCTGTGAGAGCCACTTCGGGCAGCTGAGCCTCATTGGAATTAACGGCTTCTATCCATCTCTGGGCACATTGGAAAATCGGATTTGTGGGTTCCCAAGGGGCTTGAAGGATGATCCAGTGTCTGGATGCCTTGCAGGGTCAGTCTGAATCGTCCGCCGATCTGTAACTGAAACCCCGACCGACCCGGCCGGGGTTTCAACAGGCTATTTCTTCATATTGAAGCCCGACGTGGCAAGGTACTTCCAGCGGTTCCCCGTTCGCACGAGGGTTTCTGTAATTCCGATGACTTCCCGTTCGGGCTTATCGTCCGCCCGCTGGGTGACCATCACCGCCATGTAATTCGCGACGGCGGTGTTGCCACTGACGGCGATCGCGACGGGCGAAATTTCGTACTGAAGCGTCTTGCCTTGGCTGTCGTAAAACCGTGACCATTTGGCAATCGACGCCTTGCTGCGCGGAATGGGGAAATCCGCTTCCCACGCGACCATCTGCTCATCGGCATACGCCTCGGGCCATTTGCCGTTTTTAGCCACATCATCGGCCCAGGACTCCGACACGACTTCCCATACCTCCATTTGCTCTTTCGACCAGTTTGGCATTTGCGCCGAGACGACAGACGGCGCGGCGAGCAGAATGGCGGCTGAAACCGCAAACAGTGCTGACGGCATTTTCATGGTGTTTCCCCTCATGGAGTTGGTCGGGTCCGCCGATGGAGAGGGCAGACGTCTCATCAGGTCTCATGGACCCAGGCACGACCTTGGAAAGAGGAGATCACATCATTGCATGATTGACAACAACAATTGGCAAGGGCTGGATAGCGACGTCAAACGTTTATACAGGCAACGAGGATACGCCTGAAGTGGGACGTTCGCTTTTGCGTCGGTCACGGTGGATCCGTTTAGCCCCCGTTTGGTGCCAACAAGGTGACCGAACTTTTTTCACCAAGAACCAGCTGCGCGTCGACGTGTTTGGATATTGCAGTATCTTCATGTGTTTGCCTATCGCCTCGCACCCCCCCGCCCGCATTCCCCGCACCCATTCCCCGCACCCACCCCGCCCCAAACTGGCACAGCCCTTGCTCTGTTAAGCTCCAGAACCGTTCTGGAGACCCGTTTTGTCCTCGTATCTTGGCAGTGTCGGCAACAGTGGAGACCGCGTAACGCGTGCAATTGCTGCGTCGGCGCGGCGTACCGGGGTCGATTTCGATTATCTGATGGGTCAGGCGCGGGTGGAGAGCGGGATGAATCCCGACGCGAAGGCCGGCACGTCGTCGGCCACCGGGCTTTATCAATTCATCGATCAAAGCTGG
>JBBQXX010000258.1:0-3502 GCA_038209235.1 Sphingomonadales bacterium
GCGGCGCTGATACCGGGGATGACCTCGACCGGAACGCCCGCAGCGCGGCAATCGTCGACCTCTTCGCCGCCGCGCCCGAAGATGAACGGATCGCCGCCCTTGAGCCGAACGACATCATGGCCTTTGCGCGCCTCTGCGATCAGCAGCGCGTTGATGCCATCCTGCGGCAATGTGTGCCGCGCGCGCTGTTTGGCGACCGAGATCAGCCGCGCATCGCGGCGGGCGAGCGCGAGGATCGCATCATCGACCAGGCCGTCGTGCACGATCACCGATGCTCCCGCGATGATCCGCGCTGCCTTGACGGTCAGCAGATCGGGGTCACCGGGGCCTGCGCCGACGAGCCATACCGTGCCGGGAGCAGGTTCGGTCTGATCCGTTACGTTTTGATGATGCAAGTCCATTTGCCGGGCGGTCCTTTCGCGACGGTGCATCTGGTCCGCCGGGCCGCTTCATGCAAAGCAATATGGCTTTGTCCGGGGTTAGTTTTGCTTGTGGTAGCTGTGGGAACGAATTGCGTTCAGTCCTGCCTCAGGCCGATGCCAATGGTCGCGCGCGGCTGTTCCATCTCGTTCGACACCACAGGATAAGCGCAATAATCTGCGGCATAATACGCGCTGGCGCGGTGGTTGCCCGACAGGCCGACCCCGCCGAACGGAGCCTTGGACGATGCCCCGTTGGTCGGCCGGTTCCAGTTGACGATACCGGCGCGGATATTCGCCCAGAACTGCTTGTAATGCTGCGGGCTGCCGCCGACCAACGCGGCCGACAGGCCAAAGCGGGTGTTGTTCGCCTCGGCAATCGCCTCTTCGAACGAGCTGACCCTGACCACTTGCAACAGCGGCCCGAACAGCTCGATATCGGGCCGGTCCTTGATCGCAGTGACATCGATGATCGCAGGCGACAGGAACGGCAGCTTGTCATCCAGCCGCACCAGATGCTTGATCGCTCGCCCGCCATTGCTCAGCAGATACAGGAAGCTTTCGGTCAGCCCGTCGGCGACCTGGTTGTCGATCACCGGCCCCATGAACGGCTGGGGTTCATCAAACGGCGCGCCGACGATCAGCCGGTCGGCCATCTTCTTGGTCTCGGCGATCACCGCATCATAGATCGTGTCGCGCACGATCAGACGGCTGGCGGCCGAACAGCGCTGGCCAGATGAGGTGAACGCCGACTGGATGATCAGCGTGGCGGCATCGGCGATGCACGGCGTATCCCATATGACCATCGGGTTGTTACCGCCCATTTCCAGCGCCAGGATCTTGTCCGGGCGGCTGGCCAGCGTGCGGTTGATGGCGATACCGGTGCTGGCAGAGCCGGTAAACAGCACGCCGTCGATATCGTCATGGACGACCAGCGCCTTGCCTTCGTCCGCGCCTCCGATCAGCAACCGCACGACGCCTTCAGGTATGCCCGCCTGGTGCAGGCACTCGACCAGCAGCGCGCCTGTTGCGGGCGTTTTTTCCGATGGCTTGAACACCACCGCATTGCCCGCGATCAGCGCCGGGATGATATGGCCGTTGGGCAGATGCGCGGGGAAGTTATAGGGGCCAAGTACTGCCATCACGCCGTGCGGCTTGTGGCGCAGCGCCATGGTGCCGCCCAGCGCGCTGTCCAGCTTGCGCTGCGCGGTGCGCTCGGCATACGCGGTGACCGAGATATCGACCTTGGCGATCACCGATTCCACCTCGGTGCGCGCTTCCCACATCGGCTTGCCGGTTTCGCGCGCGATCAATTCGGCAAAGTCATCGGCGCGCGCGCGCACCTGATTGGCAAAGCGGCGACACAGCTCGATCCGCTTGGTAACCGCCATGGCCACCCATTCGGGAAAGGCGGCGCGCGCTTTTGCGACCTCAGCATCGACATCGCCATGCGCACCTGCCCACAATCGGGCGCCGGTGGCAGGTTCAAAGGAAACAAGCTCAGGCAAAAGGCACGCTTTCTGGTCAGCGGACAGCGTCAGGACGGGAAAAGTAAACGGAGCCGCAAACGGAAAAGTCTGTCCTGGCAACCCGATAGCAAGGAAATGCGTGAACGAAAACAAGGGAACGCAATTATGACAAAAGTGCGGCGATTTCTAGGGGTTGATCCGCAGGCCCAGCGGCAACCGCGGGCGCGGACGCCTCTCGATGCGGTAATTGCGCTTTTGCGTCCCATCCCGCTCCTCGGCCGTTCTTCGCCGAAAGCCGGGGGCCAGATTGGAACGGTGTGGCATTGGATTTTCTCGCTTTCGTCCGAAACCAGAAGGCTATATCGGAACCAGTGATCATAGCCTCCTGTGAGTGAAAAGAACTAAAATGAAGCGTAACGCCGGACAAGACCCCGCCATCACCAGCCGCTGGCGCCCCGCCACCCGCGCCATCCGGGGCGGCACCGCGCGCAGCGAGTTCGGCGAGACCTCCGAGGCGCTGTTCCTGACCTCGGGCTATGCCTATGATTGCGCGGAGGACGCCGCGGCGCGCTTCAATGGCGAACAGGCAGGCATGACCTACAGCCGCTTGCAAAATCCTACGGTCGAGATGCTGGAAAAGCGCATCGCGCTGATGGAAGGGGCAGAGGCGACGCGCTGCATGGCCAGTGGCATGGCGGCGATGACCGCAGCCTTGCTGTGCCAGCTGCAAATGGGCGATCATGTCGTCGCCAGCCGCGCGCTGTTCGGATCGTGCCGCTGGCTCACCGATACACTGCTGCCCAAATTCGGCATCCAGACCACGATCATCGACGGGCGCGAGACGCAGGCGTGGGAAGATGCGATCCGTCCCAACACCAAGGTGTTCTTCTTCGAAACCCCGGCCAACCCGACGATGGACATCGTCGATATGCAGGCGGTGTGCACCATCGCGCGCGCGCACGGCATCACATCGGTTGTCGACAACGCCTTTGCCACCAACGTGCTGCAACGCCCGATGGAATTTGGCGCCGATGTCGTCGCCTACAGCGCCACCAAGATGATGGACGGTCAGGGCCGCGTGCTGGCGGGCGCGGTGTGCGGCAGCGATGACTTCATCACCAACACGCTGCTGCCGTTCACCCGCAACACCGGGCCGTCATTGAGTGCGTTCAACGCCTGGGTGGTGATCAAGGGCCTCGAAACGCTCGACCTGCGCATCCGCCGCCAAAGCGAAAATGCGCTCAAGGTAGCCAGGTTTCTGGAAGGCCGGGTGGAGCGGGTCAACTATCCAGGCCTGCCCAGCCATCCGCAACACAATCTGGCGATGGCGCAGATGGAAGCCGCCGGCCCGATCCTGGCGGTCTATGTCGGCGGTGGCAGGGCAAGGGCGCACGGCTGGCTCAACGCGCTTGAACTGATCGATATCTCCAACAACATCGGCGACTCCCGCTCGCTGATGACCCACCCCAGCTCAACCACCCACCACGGGCTTGGCGAAGAGTCGCGGCTGCAGATCGGCATCACCGAGGACATGCTGCGGCTGAATGTCGGGCTGGAGGATGTCGATGATGTGATCGAGGATCTGGGGCAGGCTTTGGAGGTGGTTGGGTTGTA
>JBBQXX010000259.1:0-3488 GCA_038209235.1 Sphingomonadales bacterium
GCGCGCAAAACCTATTTTCCCGGTGTCGTCATCTGTGTCATCGCCAGTATCGCTGCGGCCTGGCTCAGCGAAAATTATGGTGCGCCGATCATCTTGATGGGGCTGCTGATCGGGCTGGCGCTCAACTTCGTCGCCGCCGACCCGCGCACCCACGATGGCCTCGATTTCGCCTCGAAGACGTGTCTGCGCTGGGGTATCGTCGTTCTGGGCACACAGGTCACGTTCACGCAGATCGGCACGCTGGGGGTGGTACCCTTTGTCGCGCTGGCGGTGGTGATGGCGCTGACCATGGCCGCCGGGATCATCATGGCGCGGATCATCGGCCAGCCGTTCGAGGCAGGGCTTCTGGCTGGCGGCGCAACCGCAATCTGCGGCGCGTCTGCTGCGCTCGCGCTATACGGGGTGATCGGCAAGGACAGGCTGAGCCAGGCCCAGTTTGCGTTGACGCTGGTCAGCATCTCGCTCGCCAGCGCAGCCGCGCTGACGGTCTATCCGATCCTGGCCAGTGCGCTCGATTTCTCCGATCAGCAGGCAGGGTTTCTGATCGGTGCATCGACCCATGATGTCGCGCAGGCGATCGGCGGGGGCTATGCGTTTTCCGACTCCGCAGGAAGCTATGCCACCATCGTGAAGCTGTCACGGGTGGCGTTGCTCGCGCCGGTGGTGGCTATCGTATCGATTGTCCTGGCGCGGCGTGCGTCCACCGCAAGCGCTGGAAAGATCAGCACCATTGCACGCTTCAGGCAACTGGCGCTGCCGTGGTTCATCATTGCCTTCCTGCTGGTGGTGTGCGCAAATTCGCTGATTACGCTGCCGAAACTGGTTGGCGACTGGACGCTGGTCACCTCCAAGGGCCTGCTGCTTCTGGCGGTGACCGCAACCGCGATGCGCTCGCGTGTCGATCTGATCATGCAAATGGGGTGGCGCGCAGCGATGCCCGTTCTGGCAGCGACCTTGACATCGCTGATGGCTGCTATCGGCTTCAGTGTATTGCTTCTGGTTTGAAACCTGGTCGAGCGAACCGGCACAGCGGCATAAGACGGGCTGAAAAATTCGGCGATCTGCACGATCGGGCTTGACGTCCTGCTGCACAAAAATGGCGTCGATATCACGACGATACGGACTTGCGAGTTCAATCGTGATGGCATCAACGATCTTGGGTTTATCCCTGCATTGCGGTGGATCGGTGGCGAGGGCAGGTGACGCAGCGTTGTCCGCTGCCCTCGCGCCAATCATCCCAATGGCAGTTGCGGGCAGACCAGGAATTTCTCGCCGGTGGTCTTGGCGTAATAGCGTTTGACCATATCGGCCTGCAGCGCCTGCGCCAGCGAGATTTCGTCGGTGTAGTGGCTCGCGAAGGTCGTTTTGAGTTCAGCGGCAACCCGCGCGCGCAGCCGCTGCGCGACATCGCCGCCTGCCTTGGCGAGGAAATTGGGGAGCAGCCAGCCACCCACGCCCCAGGCCATGCCATAGCCGCGGTTGAGCGTCGTCGCCGATGTGTCCAGCCCGCCGTAGAGATAGACCTGCTTGTGCTTGACCGATCCGTAGATGCTGTATGCGCCCGGAGTGCGCGCCGCTGCTGCTTCCATCGCGCTCAATATGGTCGAGGCGAGCTTGCCGCCGCCGGTGGCATCGAACGCCAGCGTGGCACCTGTCGCATGGATCGCATCGGTCAAGTCGGCCATGAAGCTGGCGCTGCTGCTGTCGACGACATGGCGTGCGCCCATGTCGCGCAGCAATTGCGCCTGTTCGGGCTTGCGGACGATGTTGACCAGATCCACACCATCGGCCTGACAGATGCGGTTGAGCATCTGGCCCAAGTTGGAGGCGGCCGCCGTGTGCACCAGCGCGGTGTGATCTTCCATACGCATCGTCTCGATCATCGACAGCGCAGTCAGCGGATTGACGAAGCACGATGCGCCATCGCGCGCGCTATGGCCCGGCTGCAACGGCAGACACATCGCGGCAGGCGCCAGCCGGTACTGCGCGTACATACCGCCACCCATTACCGCCACGACCTTGCCCATCAGGCTTTGCGCATAGTCGCTCGTTCCGGCGGCGACCACGGTGCCTGCCCCTTCGTTGCCGACCGGCAGCGACTGGCCGATGCGCGCCTTCATCACCGCCATGCCTTGCGGCGAGACTGGCGCGGTCAGCTTGCTATCCTTGCCGCTACCCGATGATGTCGCCGATCCCATGCTCGCCCAGCCAAACATCACGCCTTGGTCGGATGGGTTGATCGGTGTCGCCTCGACCCGGATCACGACCTCGTCGGGGCCGGGGCTGGGCATCGGCTTTTCGACCAGTTCCATCAGCAGCGCGCCATCGGCGCTGGCGGTGGACTTCATCTGCAAATAAGTGGTGGGCAAAGTCATGATCGGCCTCTCCGGATTGTTATTGTCTAAGATGCCTTGCCTGTGCCAAGCCTGTGGCAATAAAGCCACCGCTAAGCGCAGGATGCCACAAGTTTGACCCGCCTGATCCTGTTTAACAAACCTTATGGGGTGCTCTGCCAGTTTACCGACGATGGCCCGCAACCCGGCACCGGCGAACGCGTTCGGCAAACCCTGGCGGACTTTGTCGATGTGCCAGGCGTTTATCCTGCCGGGCGGCTCGATCTGGACAGCGAGGGGCTGCTGCTGCTCACCGCCGATGGCAGGTTGCAGGCGCAGATTGCCGACCCGAAGTTCAAGACGCCCAAGACCTATCTGGTCCAGATCGAGGGCGAGATCAGCGAGAAGAGCCTTGCGGCGCTGCGCAAGGGCGTGCGGCTGAAGGATGGCTTGACCCTGCCCGCCGAGGCCGAGCGCATTGCCGAGCCTGCATTATGGCCACGCGATCCGCCGGTGCGGTTTCGCAAGACCGTCGCCGATGGCTGGATCAGGCTGACCATCCGCGAGGGCCGCAACCGGCAGGTGCGACGGATGACCGCCGCTGTCGGTCACCCCACGCTGCGGCTGGTGCGCTGGGCGATTGGCGCGTGGTCGCTTGACGGTATCGCGCCGGGCCAGTGGCGCGCGGCCGATGTACGCTGATCAGTCCTCGTCGACCGGCTCGAACGCTGCGCTGCCCTGATTGTAAAGCGCTGCGATCAGGCCCATCACCGCTTGCGATTCCAGCCAGTCGCCGTTGACCATGATCTGGTCGTCGGCGCAGATTGCCTCGGCCAGAGCGGCGGTGTCGTTGCTGCATTCGAAGCATTCCCCATCGACGAACAGCAGCAGCATATCGGCACTGTGACGGACGAAGGAAAAGCGGCTGGCGGGATTGCGCTGCAAGGGCATGCCGCTGGCCAGACACGCGTGCAGGTCCGCGATCTGCGCTGGCTCCTCGGGCCGCCAGTCGATCTCGGGATATTTGCGGGTGCTGTTGAACCGCCCAAACCAGCGGACGAAGGCGTCGCGGTCGTGCAGCGAGTCCAGCACCATCTCTTGCAGCGCGGCAATCGCGCCGACGCTGATTTCGCCGGGGTTGGCCTGCGCGCGCAG
>JBBQXX010000260.1:0-3485 GCA_038209235.1 Sphingomonadales bacterium
CAGCTGTGATGTCGTGCTGGCCGAGGAACGCGCCATGCTGGCCACGACAATGCCGGGCCAGGCCTATTACGAACAGGTCGTGCGCAAGAAGAAGCGCAAGGAACTGGCGCGTTTGCGCAACCGGCTCGCCGAACTGGGTAGCATCGAGACCGTCGAAGGCTGCGATGATAGCGGACCTCAGGCCTGGCTTGCAGAGTTCCTCAGCCTCGAACAGGCCGGATGGAAGGGTCGCAACCGATCGGCGCTGGCCGATATGCCCGAGACGCATCGGCTGTTCATCGCGGCTACCCACGCTGCGCATCAGGCCGGGCATCTGCACCTGATCGCGATGCGGCTGAATGGCCGGGCGATTGCCATGCTGGTCAACTTCATCAGCCCACCTGGTGGCTTTTCATTCAAGACCACATTCGATGAAGCGTTCGCGCGCTTTTCACCCGGGGTTCTGTTGCAGATCGAAAATCTGGATATCCTTGCCAAGCACGGGCTTGACTGGATGGACAGCTGCGCGGCTGAAGGTCACCCGATGATCGACAGCCTGTGGGCCGAACGCCGCCATGTCGCGCGCGTTTCGGTCGCATTAAAAGGTTTTGGCCGCCCGGCACTGTTCAGCCTGTTCAGGCATGGTGAGCGTTTCATGGATCGTCGCCGTGTGGCCAGACAGCCCCCCGCAGTCGATCTAAAGCCGATGGAGACTGCTGATGACTGAGCGGCCAGACCCGGCGGGCTTTGCCACCACCGCTAACCCAGTGTTCAATCAGGACGCCTTGGCGCGCTTTGCGCTGGGCTATCCCGAAACACCGCATCGCCTGACGCACAGCCTGTTGCAGCACCCGCTGCTGGAGCTGGAGGCGCTGGCGCAGCTCGGAGAGGCGCTGCCGGAGAAATCTTTGGAGTATAATCGCGGCGACCTGCCGATCGGTATCCGTCCTGAGGATATACCCTCCAACGGCAGGACGATCGGCGACACCATCCGCAACATCGAGAGCGCCGACAGCTGGGCGGTGCTCAAGAACATCGAACAGATCGCCGCCTATCGCGATCTGCTCCTCGCCTTGCTGGGTGAATTGGAAGACGTGTCCGGTCCGACCACCGGCGCCATGCTGCGACCTGAAGGCTTTATCTTCGTATCATCGCCGCAATCGATGACGCCGTTTCATTTCGATCCCGAACACAACATCCTGTTGCAGCTGCGCGGGTGGAAGACGATGACCGTTTTTCCGGCAGGCGACGCGCGTTTTGCGCCGCCAAAGGTGCACGAAGCCTATCATTCGGGCGGACCGCGCAATCTGGAATGGAACGAGGATTTCGCTGCGTATGGGACCGGTTTCCGGCTGAACGCAGGTGAGGCGATTTTCGTGCCGGTAATGGCCCCGCATTATGTGCGCAATGGCGACACACCATCGATCTCGCTGTCGATCACATGGCGGTCCGAATGGAGCTTTGCCGAGACCGATGCGCACGCCATGAACAGCGTGTTGCGTAAATTGGGCCTCAATCCGCGCGCGCCCAGCCGCTATCCGGTGCACAACACCGCCAAGTCGTTCGGCTGGCGCGCGCTGCGCAAGCTGAAGCTGGTGGGGTGATGGCAGCCGCCAGCTGCGGTCGCTTAACCCTCAACCCAAACCCGCACCCGGCCGTCGTGATGTTCGATGTCAGCCCGCACGTCATAAACTTGCGCGATACGGTCTGCCGTCATCGTTTCTGACACGGTGCCATCGGCCAGCGTCCGCCCGTTCGCCATCCACACCAGCCGGTCGGCATAACGCGCCGCAAGATCGAGATCGTGCAGCACCACCAGCGCACCACCACCAATCCCGCCGCCAATCCCGCCGCCATCGACATACTCGCGGATCAGCCGCATCACGCCATGCTGATGGCGCGGATCGAGCGAGGCGACAGGTTCATCAGCGACCATCAGCGGCGCCTGCGAGGCCAGCGCGCGCGCAATATGCACACGCGCCAGCTCGCCGCCCGACAGCGTATCGGTCGCGCGGTTGGCCAATGCGCCAAGATCGCAGGCGTTGATCGCTGCATCGACCGCGCTGGCATCTGCGTCACCCAAGCGGCCCGGCGATGCGCCATAGGCAAATCGGCCCAGCGCCACGACATCGCGCACCGTTATCGGCCAGGCGAGCGGGCGCATCTGCGGCAGGTACGATACGGCGCGCGCGCGGGCCTCAGCCCGCAGGCTGGCAGCGTCTGATCCGGCCAGAATCGCTGTGCCGCTGTCAGGTCGCGTCAGCCCCAGAGCGACTCGCAAAAGGCTGGTTTTGCCCGCGCCATTGGGGCCGAGCAGGACCACCAGCTCACCCGGTGAAAGGGTGAGGCTGGCGTCATCGAGCAGCAGCGTTCCGCCAATCGAAAAGCTCGCACCGCTGACGTTGAGGACCGAACGGGTCATCCCTCAGAGCACTCCCGATCGAGGCTTGCATCGAGTCACCGCCCCGCCCCCCGCCGCACCGCGATCATCACGAACACCGGCGCACCGATCAGCGCGGCGACCACGCCCAGTTTCAGCTCGGTATCGCCGGGAAGCAAGCGCACCATGATATCTGCCAGCACAAGGATAAGCCCTGCCAACAAGGCGCTTGGCACCAGAGCGCGGCCCGGGTCATGGCCAACCCACGGACGCACCAGATGCGGCGCGACGATGCCGACAAAGCCGATCGCACCGGCCAGCGCCACCGCCCCGCCGGTCGCCAGCCCTGCCCCCAGAACAACCAGCAGCCGCTGCCGCCCAACGTTCAGCCCGATAGCCGCTGCCGCCTCTTCGCCCAAAGCCAGCGCGCTGTGGCCACGCCGCGACGCGACCAGAATCGCAATGCCCGCGCCCAGAAACGGCCCGGTGAGCGCCAGATCATCCAGACTGCGGTTGGCAACCGACCCCATCATCCATGTCACCATGTCGGCCAATGTGAACGGATTGGGCGCAAGGTTCATCAACAGCGCCATGACCGCCCCGGCAAAGCTGGACAGGCCCACGCCGATCAGGATCAGCGTGACAACCGATGCACTGCGCGGCGCGGCCCATGCGATGATCACGGTCGCGCTCAACGCTCCGGCGATGGCCGACAGCGGCAGCACGAACGGCACATAGGCGGCAAGGCCATAGAACAGCGCGACGGTGGCAAACAGCGCGGCCATCGCCGAGACACCCAGCACGCCCGGCTCGGCCAGCGGATTGCGCAGCAACCCCTGCAGCGCTGCGCCGCTCGCACCCAGAGCGCATCCCGCCGCCAGCGCCGCCAGCGCGCGCGGCATCCGCACCTGCCATACCACCAGCATATCGCCTGCATCGCCTTGCCCGATCAATGCTGCTGCCATGCGCGCAGGCGGCAACGGCACCGACCCCAGCAGGCACGCGGCGATCACCGCGCTGACGATGCCTGCAACAAGCGCCGGGATGAGCAGGCGCGCGGTCATCCGGTTGGTGGCTTCGCGTCGGCTTTTACCCCGGCCTTCGACATAGCCTCTGCGGCATCAAG
>JBBQXX010000261.1:0-3462 GCA_038209235.1 Sphingomonadales bacterium
TCGCTTTCGGCAGATGTGGGCTGTGGCATTTTTTGCCTCGTGGCAGGACTGGTTTAGACACCCATATTCCTACTGCAAAGCAAAGGCTTACGCTACATTCGCCAACCCGAAATCACCCCGCCGGTGAATTATCCGGGCTAGCACGATTTTTGCGCCTCTGGCACACATCCATGCCCCGTTTGCCCGATATCGCGTTGTGACCTTGCATATGCATGAAATGATCCGTGCCCTTGAGAACGGTGATGTCGATTTGGCACTGTAATTACATAGGGTAATCGCGGGGTTGGGAACACCGGCGCGGTTGCGAAGCGTTGGTAGGTTGGCTGCCCCCCGATAGGATGAAAACGGGTTCACGATTGTGACCGAGCCCAGCATCAAACGGGAGACAACCATGCAAGAGTTTATCGGCCTCGACGTTTCTTTGAAAGAGACATTTCTCTCGGTCCGCGAAGGCGGTCGGCGGGTCTGGCGCGGCAAATGCCCGTCCGATCCCAAACTTATCGCAGAGGTCATCCGCAAGCGCGCTCCGAACGTGGAACGCGTTGTGTTCGAGACTGGGCCACTGTCGGTCTGGTTCTATCACGCGTTGCAGCAGGAAGGCTTGCCGGCGATATGTATTGATGCCCGCCATGCCAAGGCGGCGCTCGACATGGCTCCGAACAAGACCGATGCGAATGACGCGGACGGCCTCGCGCATCTCGCCGAGGTCGGCTTTTACCCGCCAGGTGCGCGTCAAGAGCTATGACAGCATGCTGACCCGGACGCTGATTGCGGCGCGCAATCAGCTGCTGAAGGCGACGACGCAGTTTTCGAACCACATCCGCGGCCTGATGAAGACGTTTGGCCTGGTCGTTCCGAAGGGCACCGGGCGCGTGTTCGAGGGCCATGTGCGCAGCCTGCTGGCGAGCAACGCAGGGCTCGAGCAGATCATACTGCCGGTGCTTGAAGCCTGGCGTGGTTTGCGCGCCCGCGCCGCTGAGCTGAGCAAGCACCTGGTCGCGTCGGCGCGCGCCAGCGAGCAATGCCAACTGCTGTCCTCGATCCCGGGTATCGGCGCGGTGACCGCCTCGTCCTTTGTTGCTGCGATCGAAGACCCGGCAAACTTCAAAAAGTCGCGCTCGGTTGGGGCATGGATCGGTTTGACGACCAGGCGTTACCAGTCGGGCGAAGTCGATTACAATGGTCATATATCCCGGCGCGGCGACAACCATCTGCGCGGACTGCTGTATGAAGAGGCCACCGTGGTCCTGACGCGGACCTCGGCGGACAGCGCGTTGCGGGTCTGGGGCCTCAAGCTCAAGGAGAAGATCGGCTTCAAGCGAGCTGCCGTTGCGGTCGCGCGCAAACTCGCCGTGATCATGCATGCCATGCTTCGAACCGGCGAATTATTTGACCATTCGATCGCAGCCGAGGCTTGAGGCGCTCAACAAACAAGGACTGGCATCTGCAGATCTGAACTTCTCTCTCGTTTGCGTCCATGCTGTGGACGCGCCGAGCCGTCCCTGTCGGGACGCGGACAGGATCATTCCGCTATGTGGGCTGCGCTTGCTACTATTCTGGTAGCAAAGCGCGTTAATTACATTGGAAGATTCGTTCCTCGAAGACCTATCCTGCGGCGAGCATGTCTCGACCGCGAAAACGACCATGTACCCGACAAGCGGCATTGCCGGCGTCGCCAAAGCTGAAAGCATGGACAACAGCGATCACCATGCCAACTACGATACCCCAATCGTAGATCAAGAAAAGGCGTCCAAATTATTCCTTGACGAGCCCTCGATTAAACGACCCATCCCCCTTGCCAAGCGGGAGGTGTTGTGATTCAAACTCTCAATGAATCGCGAGGAACTCGAGCGGCTTACGAAGCCAGAGTTAATTGAGCTTTTGCTGGGCCTGCAGCGCCCGGGAAAGACGTCGCAAACCTCGTCGAAGCCACCATCGACTGACCAGAAAGCCAATCGTGAAGGTTCGCGTCCCGGTGGAGCCAAGCCGGGGCACAAGGGACACGCCCGGGTTCTGGCCGAGGCGCCTGATGCGCACGAAGATCATCGCCCGGATCACTGTCAGCATTGCGGCCTGCCATTTGGCGCGGATGTGGCGGGAGAGGTTATCGGCGAATATGACGAGATCGACCTTCCCCAGGTGAAGCCGTTGGTTCGCAGGCACCGCAGAATGGCCTGTCGTTGCACACAATGCAGCAAGGTAACCAAGGCGCCTGTGCCACAGGCCGCGCAAGGTACACCATTTGGCCGCCGCATCCATGCGTTGGCGCTGTACCTCAAGACCAACCAGTTGTTTTCGTACCAGCGGCTGCAGGGCGTATTTCGCGACCTGTTCGGCTTGGATATCAGCCAGGGCGCGCTGATGAACATGTTCAAACGCAGTGCGCCGATCTTTGCCACCAAGCGCGACGATGCTTTGGTGGCGTTACGCCGCGCAGACGTAGTGGCTTGCGATGAAACCGGAATGCGGATCGAGGGCTGCAACGGGTATCAATGGGTGTTCTGCGCTCCTGAGGCTGTCGTTCATACCGCTGTATTCAGCAGAGCGGCTCAGGTGGTGCGCGACACCATGGCCGGGCACCAGCCTGATGTCTGGATATCGGATCGCTACTCGGGTCAGCAAGTATCCATCCGGTGAAGGCCGCGGCATGACGCGGTGAGGCTCCTTATCGGTCGTCGAGGAATGCCTCCGGGCCTTCTTCGGCGAGTGCCTTACGGAATGCAGCATCGGCGGCGCGGTCAGTTGGGAATGGATCGTCCCACACAATCGATGTGTTGTTCTCGTTCACGACTTCTAGCGACCAGCCCGGTTGAGTGGCGAGGCGAACGATGTTGATCGTCAGCCTGATGCCATTTTGCTCAATCGTTCGGCCAAGAGGTGACTCGATCAGTTCGGGTTCTGGGCCGTATTGCATGCGTGGATGCTATGGGAATCTCGATCCGCCTTCAACGGGAAAGCCGCCAGTTCCAGGGCAGGAGATCATCGAGCTTGGTGGCTGGGTAATCGGCGATGCAGGCGAGGACTTCGGCGAGCCAGGCCTGCGGATCGACGTCGTTGAGCTTCGCGGTTTGGATGAGCGTGTAGATGATGGCAGCGCGCTGCCCACCGCGGTCAGAGCCGCAAAACAGCCAGGCCTTGCGGCCGAGCGGCATGCAGCGCAGTGCGCGCTCGGCGGCGTTGTTCGTGAGACAGATGCGGCCATCGTCGAGGAACCGGGTAAACGCATCCCAGCGCTTGAGCATATAGAGGCATGCCTTGGTGAGATCATAGCTCCGTGACAACTTGCCGACCTGAAGCGTCCCGGGTTTTCCGGAGGCTCCTATCTGTGAGAAGGAGCTACGATGAGCAACGCAAGGAACAAGTTTTCACCTGAGGTCCGCGAACGCGCGGTTCGGATGGTGGGTGAGCACCGTGCCGATTACGGTTCGGAATGGGCGGCGATGACTTCCATCGCTGGGAAGA
>JBBQXX010000262.1:0-3432 GCA_038209235.1 Sphingomonadales bacterium
TAGCCGGTCTGGCCGCCAAGCCATGCGATATTGGCAAGGCGAAACGCGCCGTAATGGAACCAGTCATCGCCCATCCAGCCATCGATCATCGGGCTTTCGGGCGCGGCGACTTTCAGCGCAGGGTGAGGCCCAAGCAGCGCCATGACCACCGTCAGCCCCTCGTACGACGATCCGATCATGCCGACGCGGCCATTGGATTGCGGCAGGTTGGCCTTGTTCACCAGCCAGTCGATGGTATCATAAGCATCGGTGACGTGATCGACCTTGGTTGGGTTCAGCGGGCCGATGACCGGGCGGGTGACGACATAGTCGCCTTCCGATTTATACTTGCCGCGAATGTCCTGATAGACGCGGATATAGCCGTGTTCGACAAACATTTCATCGGCCAGCGGCAGCGTGGAGAGCATTTTTGGGCTGTCCATCCGGTTGGCGCGCGCGGCCGCGTTATACGGGGTGCGGGTCAGCACGATCGGGGCATCGGCGGCATTTTTTGGGATGACGATAACGGTGTACAGCTTCTTGCCGTCGCGCATCGGGATCATCACTTCGCGCTTGATGTAATCGCGGTTGTCGGTCGGCGGGGTGAATTCCTTGGGAATGTCGCCGCCTTGCTGCGCCTGCGCCATCGGCGCTGCTGACAGGATTAAAGCCAATGCAAAGCCGAGTATCCGTTTCATGCGCATGCGACCCTTGTGGTGAGAAAATTTGGCGCTTTATGGTGCAAACCGAACGGCTTGGCCATAGGGTCGGCTCGCGGTATAGACCGCCGCATGAAAACCCGCCGCCTTATCCTCGCCGCCGCGCTTGTCGCTGCACCCTTGAACCCCGCAGTCGCGCAGGCGCAGATCAGCATCGATGCCGAGCGGCTGACCGAGACGGTGCGTACGCTTGCCTCCGATACGTTTGAGGGTCGCGCGCCGGGGACGCGCGGCGAAGACCGCACGCTGGGCTATCTGATCGCGCGGTTCGAGGCTCTGGGGCTTGAGCCTGCTGGCACCGATGGCGGCTGGTTGCAAAAGGTGCCGCTGCTGCACACCCGGCTGGGCACACCTGCGCGCCTAGCGTTCAATGCGCCATCGGGGGTGATGCCAGTGCAGAGCGCGAAAGACATCTACCTCTCCACCATCCGCCCCGATGATAAAGCGCGCATCGCAGGCGCACCGCTGGTGTTCGTCGGCTATGGCGTGAAGGCGTCCGAGCGCGGCTGGGATGACTTCAAGGGCGCAGACCTCAAGGGCAAGGTCGTGGTGTTTCTGATCAACGATCCTGATTTTGCCGCCAAACCCGGTGAACCCGTCGCGGGCAAGTTCGGCGACCGCACGATGACCTATTACGGCCGCTGGACCTACAAGTTCGAGGAAGCAGCAAGGCAAGGCGCGATCGGCGCACTGATCGTCCATAACGCAGCGGGCGTCGGCTATGGCTGGAACGTCATCATCAGCCCCGGCGGTGAGAATTACGATATCGTGCGCACACCCGACAAGCTTTCCAGCCTGGCGCTGCAGGGCTGGCTCTCGGCAGATATGGCGCAGCGGCTGTTTGCGTCTGCGGGGCTTGATCTGGCAGCGCAAGAGATCGCGGCGCGCGCGCCCGGCTTTCGTCCGGTGGAGATGAAGGGCGTAACCTTCGATGCCGAAATTCCGGTGAACCACGAGACCGTCACCAGCCACAATGTGCTGGCGAAAATCCCCGGCAAAACACGGCCCGATGAGGTGGTGATGTACGGCGCGCACTGGGATGCCTACGGCGAGGGCACGCCCGATGCACAGGGCCGCATCTATCGCGCCGGCGCCAATGACGATGCGCTGGGTATCGCAGGCATGTTCGAGATTGCGCGCGCGATGAAGGCGCAGGCTGCGCCCGATCGATCGGTGGTGTTCGGCGTGTGGACCGCAGAAGAGCGCGGGCTGCTGGGATCGGAATATTATGCCAACAACCCGGTGTTCCCGATGGAGCGGACGGTCGCCAATCTGGGGCTGGACATTTTGCAGACCGCAGGGGCGGCCAACGATGTCGTGCTGGTCGGCAAGGGGCAGAACACGCTGGAAGATGACATGGCGCGCGTTGCGGCCACGCAAGGCCGCACGGTCACGCCCGAAAGTCTTCCCGAACGCGGGCTGTTCTATCGCGCCGATCATTTCTCTTTCGCCAAGCGCGGCGTGCCGGTGCTGCTGCTGATGGGCATTGCCGGTGCTGCCAACCTCAAGCAGGGCGGCAGCGCGGCGGGGCAGGCGTGGATCGATGCCTATACCGGCCAATGCTATCATCAGGCCTGCGACCAATGGGGGGCGGACTGGAACCTGGATGGCGCGGTGCAGGATATCGAGCTGATCGGCACGATTGGCGCAGAGCTGGCCAATTCGAACACATGGCCGCAGTGGAAGGCGGGATCGGAATTCAAGGGCGTCCGCGATCAGAGCAGCGCGCCAAAGCAGTAGGTTATGCCAGCGCGTCGGCGGCGATCACATGTTGCCCCGGCCTGGCCGCCACCGCCGCCTCGATCAGCGCGCGGGCGATATTGACCGCCGGGCTGATCCGCCACCTGCGCGGCAACACCGGCCCCAGCACGCCGAGCACGCCGGCTGACAACCGCTCGACCAGCCGGAATTCGCCGCGCTCCCCGCCGATCAGTCCGGGGCGAACGATGGTGTAGGAGGGGAAATCCAGCGCCGCGATGCTCGCCTCGACCGCGCCCTTGGTGCGGTTGTACAACAGCTGCGAGCCCGCATCTGCGCCAATCGCCGATGTCAGCACAAAGCACCCCGCGCCATGGCGGCGCACCGCCTGCGCCACCGCCAGCGGATAATCATGATCCACCCGCCAGAACGCCGCATCCGACCCAGCCTTCGCCCGCGTCGTCCCCAACGCACAAATCGCTGCATCGACCCGCCACCAGTCGGCGTCAGCAGGCAGCGCGTCAAAATCGACAACGGGGTTGGTAAGCTTGGGGTGCGCGGGCAGCGGGGTGCGGGTGAGCGCTGTGACATGGGATATGCGCGGATCGGCGAGCGCCGCGGTGAGGACGATGCGGCCGGTGAGGCCAGTTGCTCCAACCAGTAACAGCGTTGTCATGGCTCAAGGTCCTTCCGTCCGTTTTGAAACACACCACCGATATCATTTCGGCGGGGTCAGCCGGTATAGCCTGTATAGCTGACCAGGGTCAGCGCGCAGCGGCTCGACCTGCCAGCCCTGTTGACGCAAATCGCGGTGAATGTCGCGCCAGAATGGCCGTTCGAGTATAATCGCGTGCGTAACCCGGCCTTTGTGCGCGATCTGACTGATGGCCTCGCCCCGTTTCGTGCCGCTCGATGCTAACGTCAGGCGACGGTGAACGGCGATCGATGACGGTGATTTCAGCCCGACCAGATCGACCAGATGAAAGTGCGTGCGCCAGGCAAAATAGCCAGCATCGTGAATCAGAATTCTGGCATC
>JBBQXX010000263.1:0-3416 GCA_038209235.1 Sphingomonadales bacterium
CAGGTTGACGAAAAAGTCGTTCGTCAGGACGCCCGGCCGCGATGTGAAGACGCCGTTGGCAGAACTGCCGGTATTGGCATTCAGGGCCCGCATTCCGCCGACCAGCACTGTCATTTGCGGAACGGTCAGGTCCAGAAGGTCGGCTCTTTCAACCAGCATTTCGGCCGGTGAAAGGCGGCTGTCGGCGGCGTAGTAATTGCGGAACCCATCAGCCTTCGGCTCCAGCGCCGCGAAGGAGGCTGCATCGGTCTGCGATTGGGCCGCATCGACACGTCCCGGGGTGAATGGCACCGCCACATTCGATCCGGCTTGCTTCGCCGCCTGTTCGATGGCGCCGCCGCCGCCCAGCACGATCAGGTCGGCCAGAGAGACCTGCTTGCCGCCCTTTTGCGACCGGTTGAAATCGGTCTGGATGCCTTCCAGCGTTTTCAGGACACCGCGCAATTCAGAGGGGTTGTTCGCCAGCCAGCTGATCTGCGGTTCGAGCCTGAGCCGCGCGCCATTTGCACCGCCGCGCCCGTCTGTAACGCGGTAACTGGCAGCGGACGCCCAAGCGGTGCGCACGAGCTGCGGGACAGTCAGCCCGGAGGACATGATCTTGCCCTTGAGCACGCCGATATCGCGTTGGTCGATGGCCACGTAATCTGCCTTTGGCAAAGGATCCTGCCACAGGAATTCCTGCTTGGGCACGTCCTTGCCAAGATAGCGCGAGCTAGGCCCCATGTCGCGGTGGGTCAGCTTGAACCACGCCCGCGCAAAGGCATCCGCGAAGAGCTGCGGATCCTTCTGGAACCGCAAGGCGACCTCGCGGTAAACCGGGTCTTCCTTCAGCGAGATATCGGTCGTGAACATGATCGGCGCGTGGGTTACGCCTGCAACATGCGCGTCCGGCACTAGACTGCCTGCATTGGGATCACTCGGTATCCATTGGATGGCGCCAGCGGGGCTCTTTGTCTTGACCCAGTCGAAGCGGAACAGGTTATCGAGATATTGGCTGGTGAAGGCGATCGGGTTGGACGTCCAGGCGCCTTCCAGCCCACTGCTGACCGTGTCCTCGGCATTGCCCTTGCCGCAGGTGTTCTTCCAGCCAAGGCCTTGTTGTTCGATCGGCGCAGCGGTCGGCTCGGGGCCGACGCAGTTCTTTGGCGGACGGGCGCCGTGGGCTTTGCCGAAGGTATGCCCGCCAGCGATCAACGCCACAGTCTCCTCGTCATCCATCGCCATTCGCGCGAAAGTATCGCGTGTGTCCTTGGCCGCTGCCAGAGGATCGGGGTTGCCATTCGGCCCTTCGGGATTGACGTAGATCAGGCCCATCTGCACCGCTGCAAGCGGGCGCTCCAGGGTCTTGTCATTGCCATGCCGCTGATCGGCAAGCATCTGGTTTTCCGGTCCCCAATAGACCGTATCAGGCTCCCAATCGTCAGTTCGCCCACCCGCAAAGCCGATGGTCTTGAACCCCATCTGCTCCAAGGCGACCGTGCCGCTCAGCTCGATCAGGTCGGCCCATGACAGCTTGCGGCCGTATTTCTGCTTGATCGGCCATATCAACCGGCGCGCTTTGTCGAGGCTGACATTGTCAGGCCAGCTGTTGAGCGGTTCGAACCGCTGTTGCCCGCCGCCAGCACCGCCGCGCCCATCGGCCACACGATAGGTCCCGGCGCTATGCCACGCCATGCGAATGAAAAATGGGCCGTAGTTTCCGTAGTCGGCGGGCCACCAGGGCTGCGACGTTGTCAGAACCTTGGCGATATCCGCCTTCACTGCATCCAGATCGAGCGTGTTGAATTCTTTGGCGTAATCATAATCTTCACCCAGCGGGTTCGATTGTGGTGCTTCCTGACGCAGGGGCGACAGGTCGAGCCGGTCTGGCCACCAGTCCTTGTTGGTCATGGGCTTTGCAGGCGCTTCCGTCTGCGCTTGGAGCGGCGCGGACATTGCCAGCGGGGCCAAGGCGACCGACAGGATCGCGGCGAGTTTGATCGTATGTTTTTGCATGAGCCTGATTTCCTATGAGTGAATTGGAAGCATCAATCCTCTGGTCGCCGGGGACGATTAGACCACTGCTTATATTCCTCATCCAAAAGCCTAATGTATAGCGTAACCTACCTTGTATAGGTAAGCATGAGCGGTCTCATTAGAGGTAGCTAGCACCGCGAATATCTAATTTATTTAGCAATAACTAGGATCAGAAACTACTCATTAAAAATATAATACCATCTTTTTGGCGGGCGGATATTGATATTAATCAAATGGCGTTGGATAGATTGCCATCATCTTACGCCCCTCAACCGCCGATCCAGAGGTCGTGCGTAGCAATCCTCAGTTTGATGACTGCCCGTATCCAAACACATGCGGTCACGCGGCGCGCAGCGTGGCCAGCCTGACAGCGGAAATGCGGCTATGGCCCATTCGTCGGCCAGAACCTGCCGTTGAACAAACGGCCCAGTTGCTGGCGCAATGCAGTGTCGGTCGGAGGGAAGTTGGTTGTCGGCTTTTAGCAGGACAAGTCATTCGAAATGTCGACTGGGAACGACGGCTTTGTCCCACGGGCAGCAAGGTCGGCTCCTCGTCGTAAACGAGGAGCCGACGTTTTAAATTTCAGTGTTTTCTGCGAGGGCAAGCGCGTCCTCTACGTCGATCCCGAGATAGCGCACCGTATTCTCGATTTTGCTATGGCCGAGAAGTATTTGCACCGCGCGAAGGTTGCCGGTCGCCCTGTAAATGATCGACGCCTTGGTTCGCCGAAGCGAGTGTGTCCCATATTCGCTTCGCACCAAGCCTACAGCGGTGACCCATTCATCGACAAGACGCGCATACTGGCGGGTGCTGAGGTGCCAACTGTGATCGATCCGGCTCGGGAAGACGTAATCTTCCACAGTGCCACCCCGGCGTTCAAGCCATGCCAGCAGACTGGCCCGGGCGTCCGGCAACAGTTCAAACTGGACGGGCCGGCTTGTTTTCTGTTGCATCACAATCGCGCGGGTTCGGATCTGACCGCCGCTGACAATGTCGCCGATTTTCATCCGGACAAGGTCGCAGCCACGCAGTTTGCTGTCGATGGCAAGGTCGAACAGAGCGCGATCGCGCAGGCGGCGCCGTTCATTCAGATAGAATCGGATTTCCCATATTTGCTTGGGCTTGAGCGCGCGCTTGGCGCCAACAGTCCGCCCCGCGTTCCAGACCTGGCGCTTGGTCGCAGTGGTTTCGGTATCAGGCATCTCCATGATCATTCTCCAGTGACCACAATGGTCGCCACAAGAATGTCTGTCGGCCTGATGATTGAAAATGCTGCGACGCTCATCGACCCAGACCCGGTCGTTCACCATCGCCAGATTGAACGTCTGCTTCCGCTGTAAGCAGCCATTCCGATTTCGGGATCGAGCATCGGAACCGTTTATGACCGCAACTGGGTGGAT
>JBBQXX010000264.1:0-3378 GCA_038209235.1 Sphingomonadales bacterium
GCTCGGCTGGCACAGTTTCACCTGCGCATGCGTCACTACGATCGGGCGGTTGATCAGCGCTGGGTGGGCGATCATTGCAGTTGCCAGCGCGGCGTCGCTTGGTGTCGCGTCATCCAGGCCGCGCCAAGTTAACACCGGTTCGTTGGCGCGCATGATTGTGCGGACGCCTTTGCTGGTGCGCTCGATTGAACGCCACCAGCGTTTTGGGGGTGGGCGGGGGTTTGAGCTATTCGATGATTTGCGGCTCTTGGCCCCCCGCGCGGATTGCGGCCAGCACGTTGCGCGAAGTGCTGCACTCAGGGTTGCGGTAGCTGGTGATCTGCAGGATCGCGGGCCTTGCTGGTCGTCGTGCGTGCGGCTCCCCGATCAGAATTCGAACCCCCGCGCTGGATCAGAACGGAACGTCGTCGTTCAGGTCATCGTCAAAGCCGCCGCCGCCGCCGCTCCACCCGCCGGACGATCCGCCGCCAGATGATCCGCCGCCAGATGATCCGCCGCCAGCCGAGCCGCCATCATCGAACCCGCGCCCACCACCTGAGCCACCGCCAGAGCCACCGCCTGAACCACCGCCAGAACCACCGCTGCTGCGACCGCCGCCAAAATCGCTGCCGCCGCCACCCATTCCGCCGCCGCCGCCGCCGGGCTTGCCGTCGAGCATGGTCAGCACGGCGCCGGGGCCTTGCAGCACCACTTCAGTGGTATAGCGGTCGTTGCCGGTGTTATCCTGCCACTTGCGGGTGCGCAGCTGGCCCTCGACATAGATCTTCGATCCCTTGCGCAGGAAGCGTTCGGCGACGCCGGCCAAGCCATCGCCGAAGATCGCGATATTGTGCCAGTCGGTGCGCTCCTGCTTTTCGCCCGAAGTGCGGTCCTTCCACGTCTCGGTGGTGGCGATCCGCAGGTTGGCGACCTTGCCGCCGTTCTGGAAGCTGCGCACCTCGGGGTCCGCGCCCAGATTGCCGATCAGAATGACCTTGTTGACGCTGCCCGACATAGCTTTTTCCCGAAAGTTTCATGAATGAATCGACCGCGTGCGATCAAACCCGAAGCGCGTTTATAACCCGATTGCGGTCGCGGTCCAGAAGGTAATCCCCGCTGCAATCCATGCCAGCCCAAACAGATAGGCAAGCATGAAGGCGGGCCATTTCCAGCCGTTGGTCTCGCGCCGGGTCACCGCGATGGTCGATATGCACTGCGGCGCGAACACGAACCAGGCCAGAAACGCCAGCGCGGTTGGCAGCGACCAGCGCCCGGCGAGCCGCTCGCCCAGCGCCTGCGCCTCGGCCTCTTCGTCGGGCGCGTCGATGGCGTAGGTGGTGGCGAGCGCCGAGACGGCAACCTCGCGCGCCGCCATCGCCGGGATCAGCGCCAGCGCGATATCGCGGCTGAAGCCGATCGGCGCGACAACCGGCTCGAGCAAGCCGGCGATTCGTCCGGCAGCGGAATAGTCGAGCTGGCTCAAACCGCTGCCTTCGGGGGCCTGCGGATAGGTGAGCAGCAGCCACAGCCCGATGGTCACCGCAAAGATGATCGTGCCTGCGCGGCGCAGGAACAGCCATGCGCGCTGCCACAGACCCAGCGCCAGATCGGTGATGCGCGGCATCTGGTATTTGGGCATCTCCATCAGAAAGCCGCTCGCGCCGCCCTTGGCGACGGTCGAGCGCAGCACCAGGGCAACCACCATCGCGCCGATAATGCCGAAGACATAAAGGCCAAACAGCACGAGCCCCTGCATACCGATTCCCGGACCGATCGCACCGGACGGGATAAACGCCGCGATGATCACGGTGTACACCGGCAACCGCGCCGAACAGGTCATCAGCGGTGCGATCAGGATGGTGGTCAGCCGGTCCTTCTCATCCGATATGCTGCGCGTTGCCATGATGCCGGGAATGGCGCAGGCAAAGCTGGAGAGCAGCGGGATGAACGAACGCCCCGACAGCCCGACGCTGGCCATCATCCGGTCCATGATGAACGCGGCGCGCGCCATATAGCCGGTCGCCTCCATCAGCAGGATGAAGAAGAACAGGATGATGATCTGCGGCAGGAAGACCACCACCGAGCCGACGCCGGTGATGATGCCATCAACCACCAGCGAACGGAAAAAGCCTTGCGGAATGGTCGCGCTGGCAAATGTGCTGAGCGCGGCGGCACCTGCCTCGAGCACATCGGCAAACGGCGTGGCCCAGCTGAACACCGCCTGGAAGATGATAAACAGCAGCGCGAACAGGATCGTCGGCCCGGCAAACGGATGCAGCAGCAACGCATCGGCGCGGTCGGTCCACCGCCTGCTGTGCGTCTCGGAGACAACCGCGCTGTTGGCGATGGTCTCGGCGCGCCTGCGCCGTGCGCGCATGTCGGGTTCGCCAAGCAGAGCATGCGGGGCCTGTTTGCCAAGGATCACCGCATCGAGCGCGGCGGCCAGATCGGTCAGGCCCCTGCGCCGCACCGCGACGGTTTCGACCACGGGCACGCCAAGGTCGGCAGAAAGCCGCGCCGGGTCCAGCGTCAATCCGTCGCGCGTCGCCAGATCGACCATATTGAGCGCCACCACCGTGGGCAGGCCCAGCGCCAGCAGTTCGAGCGCGAACACCAGATGCTGGTCGAGATTGGCCGCATCGAGCACGATGATCAGCGCATCGGGCTGGCGCTCGCCCGCCTGGCAGCCCATCACCACATCGCGGGTCACAGCTTCATCGGGGCTGGTCGGGTCAAGGCTGTAGCTGCCCGGCAGGTCGATCAGTTCGCCGGGGCGGCCATCGGCAAAGGCGAAGCGGCCCGATTTGCGCTCGACGGTAACCCCGGGATAATTGGCGATCTTCTGCCGCGCACCGGTCAGCGCGTTGAACAGCGCGCTCTTGCCAGCATTGGGATTGCCGACCAGCGCGATCAGCGGAATGGTTGTCATTTTGGGTGTGTCACTCTGCCGGCGAAAGCGGCCGGACGTGGATGGTGCCCGCCACCACACGGCGCAGCGCCACCGTCATTCGCCCGATCCGGCAGGCAATCGGCCCGCCGCCCAGTCGCGCGCGGTGCAGCACTTCTACGCCCACACCTTCGTCGAACCCCAGCTCGCGCAGCCGCCGCGCCTCGGGTTCGGCAAGCCGTGCCCAATCGATCGCCGCCACGGTGGCGGATTGGCGGGTCGGCAAGTGTTCGAGGGTCAACTTCTGGGTCACGGCCAAGCGAATACGCGCATTGCGAGTGATTATCAATAACGGCGATGGCGGTGATCAGCTATTTTGTTCGCAAGTAACGCCTGAGCCCGTACACTCGTTCGGATGACTCGCTTTGCCTTTCAAACGCTCGACGTTTTCACTGATCGCCGGTTTGGCGGTAATCCGCTGGCCGTATTCCCCGACGCGCGCGGGCTGGACG
>JBBQXX010000265.1:0-3342 GCA_038209235.1 Sphingomonadales bacterium
GTGCTCACCCACCATCCGAACCGCGCGTTCGCGGACCTCAGGTGAAAACTTGTTCCTTGCGTTGCTCATCGTAGCTCCTTCTCACAGATCGGAGCCTCCGGAAAACCCGGGACGCTTCAGTTGTCCAAATTTGCCCATGTATTCGAAGGGCGTGAGGCCTTTGAGAGTCTTCGGCCGCCGGCCATAATTACATGCGTCGATGAAGTCGTGGAGGTGCGCGGTCAGTGGCGCGTGGCTGTCGTAATGGTAGCGCTTGACCGTTGCTTCCCTGATCGTCCCGTTCATCCGTTCGACCTGCCCGTCAGTCCAGGGATGTCTGATCTTGGTGAGCCCTTAATCGATCCCGTTTTCGTTGCACCGCATGTCGAACATGTGGGTCAATTAAGTGGCTGGGGGGCCGTCAGCGGAGCGTGGCGGGAAGGTAAACTGGATACCGTTATCGGTCAGCTCCGTGTGTATTTTATAGGGCACAGCTTCGATCAAGGCGACCAGGAAAGCGCAGGCCATGACCCTGTTTGCGTTAGCCACGAGTTGGACGAACGCAAACTTGCTGGTGCGGTCGATACCCACGTAAGGTGCAGATTGCCTTCAACCGTGCGCACCTGGGCGAAATCGATATGGAAGTAGCCTATAGGGCAGGTCTGGAACTTTCTGCTTCGGCTCTTTGTCCCCGGTCACTTCAGGCAACCGGCTCATCCCGTGGCGCTGCAAACAGCGATGCAGTGACGAGCGTGTCAGCTTCGGGTTGATGCTGTAACGCCTGGAAAGCGCGATCAGGCTCTCTTGACTATGTTGTGTCGCTTAATGGACCGCCGCTCGTGTGGGCGCTGTCGTACGGGCGCTCCCGTGCAGAATCTGTCCCATAACGCCTCCTTTCCATCGATGGCTGAATACTACACCACCAAATGCCGGGCCTAGACAGCTGGCCCGTATTTTGCCTTGCCCGCCGTGGCTAATATCTGCCCAAACTTCCTCCAATTTACCGAAAAAATTCTCTGGGCAAAGGCCGCTGTTCAGGGGTGATTCGCCGGCATCAAATGGACGCAAAAAAACCCGCCAACCGATTGGTTTGGCGGGTTTTTTAATGGTGGGCGTAGCAAGGATTGAACTTGCGACCCCTGCGATGTCAACACAGTGCTCTACCACTGAGCTATACGCCCACTCTGATGCCGTGATGCCCGGAACACAGGTCTAGGCAAGGGCGGTCCATTACAAAGACCAGGCCAGTGACGCAAGCGGTAATTGCCGGAATTTCCACCCGGCGCTCACAGGCTCTGCGCAAAGGTGCCGCGTGCGAACACCCGGTCGACCTCGAGCACCAGGTCTTTGAGGTGGAAGGGTTTGGAGAGCACCCGGGCATTGGGGGCCGCCTGCTCGGCCTTCAGGGTTACCGCAGCAAAGCCGGTGATGAACATCACCTTGGTGTCGGGGGAGATCTTGCCGCAGTGCTGCGCAAGTTCGATCCCGTCCATTTCGGGCATCACGATATCGGTGAGCAGCAGATCGAAATGCTCGGTTTCCAAAAAAGGCAGCGCCGCGGTGCCGCGATCAACCGCAACGACCGAATAATCGGCCATCTGAAGCGCGCGTTGCAGATAGGCCCGCATCGCCGCGTCGTCTTCTGCCAGCAATATGCGCAACATCGCCTGTTCCCTCTGCCCCATACCCGTGACGCAGCTTATGCCGGATGCAGTTAATATTTTCCAGCATGGCGTTGATCAATCTGGCATCTGCCCCGAAGCAGGACACAACAATCGTCGCAGATAAGCCGCGCTGTCAGGCAGCGGCGCGTCACTGGCGGATTGATTTTGATATTTGCCTCCAACGGGCCGGAGCGCACCACAGCAAATGTCAGAATCGGACCACGAGTGGCTTTGACAGGCGCACCGGTTTGCCGCATGCCTTTCAGCCATGGATTTTGCGCCAGCCGATCATGCCAGCCATTCCCGGCTATTCACTCTCAGCCGTATTGCAGAGGCACAGTTGCCGGTGCTGGTGGCGGTTCCGCATGCCGGCCGCGATTATCCCGATGCGATGATGGCCAATCTGCGGGTCGCGCCCCATGTGCTTGAGCGTCTGGAAGATCGCCATGCCGATTTGCTGCTGACAGGTGCCGCTGCTGCAGGTTGCGCCACACTTACCGCGCATGTTGCCCGCGCGTGGATCGACCTGAACCGCGCACCCAATGAAGTTGATCCGCAGATGATCATTGATGCGCCGCGCGCCGCTTATGCGCAGGCGAGCGCCAAGGTGCGCGGCGGACTGGGGCTGGTACCTCGCCGTCTGGCCGATCACGGCGAGCTTTGGCAAAGGCCGTTGCCGCGCGCTGCAATTGCCGAACGGATCAGCAGCTTGCACGAGCCGTACCATCGCGCACTTTCTGTTGCGCTGTCTGCACTGCGCGCGCGATTCGGCGCTGCCTTGCTGATCGATCTGCACTCCATGCCGCCGCTCAAGCCCGAAGGTACGCTGCCCGTGGCGCGGATCGTGATTGGTGATCGTTATGGCCGTGCCGCTGGCGCCCGCTTGTGCGATCTTGCGATCCAGACACTGGCGCAGCGCGGTTTCGATGTTGCGCTCAACCATCCCTATGCTGGCGGTTATGTGCTCGAACGCCACGGTCGCCCGGCCAGCGCAATCCATGCGCTACAGGTCGAGGTCGATCGCAGCATGTATCTGGACGCAGCGCTGCGTGACGCAGGGCCGGGGCTTGGCGATGTGCGCGATGCGATTGCCGGGCTGGCGCGCGTTCTGGCCGCAAATCTGTGCGCAGATCGCGGTGTGGGCGACTTTGCCATCGCCGCCGAATAGCCCCGGATAGCAATTCGCCACCCACCAAAAAGAAAACCACCTCGTGACGGATCACGAGGTGGCCAAGGTTCAGGGAGGAGGTGCACAAGTGCACCTATCGGGATGCAAAAAGGGGGGGGAAGCATCCCGACGAAGCTAATCTAGGGTAGAACCGCGAACAGTTCAATGGCCGCAATCAGAAAAAAAGCCGCCAAAAGATAATTCTTGCTAATGCGAGCGACTCGCAATAAATAGATTGCAGTAGCAGCGGATGGTTCCGCCGCAACGCAGCAAGGATCGGCGCAGATGAGCATTTGGTGGCAGCAATTACTCGATCGGCCAGCTCATTTGCGCGCCTCGAGCCAGTTCGAGGCCAGGCTGGTTGTGGCGCTGCGGATAGCCGTGTTCGCACACACGTCCGGGCAAGACCCCGGGCCGCATGTCGCTGCCAGGCTGGGAAGCTCCATACTGTCAAACCAGCTGTCGCTCGTCATCGAGGCGATGGGTCAGGCCTGGCCCGAACCATTCAGCGTTTCACGCCCATGCTGTAGC
>JBBQXX010000266.1:0-3340 GCA_038209235.1 Sphingomonadales bacterium
GCCAACGCGGCGGAGCCGTGATGACCGCGTCGGGCCAGGTGCGATCGGGCAGGTCGACACGCGGAAAAGGTCGGTATTTTGGCGAAGGATCGGTGAGCATCGGCATGGCTGGACTGCGCCTCTGTTGGAAAGTGCTCTAAGGCTGGCCAAGCGCGACTGTAACCGGCGAACGGCTGCTGGTCTTGGCTGGCGGGTGAAAAAGCCCTTAGGCGCAGCGCGCAACCATGTGTGCACACGAAACTGAACACGCCTAAGGGCGCGTAAGTCGCAGTGGAAGAACAAGTGCCGATCCGGTCATATCGGCAACCTCACTGCGACAACAGGCGTGACTGCGCAACAAAAAAATGCGCCCCATGACTGAAACCTTTGCAGCAACGTTGGCGAACCAGTGCCAAGCAGTTCGCTTAAACAATGCTGCCCTGGTGGCGCTGGAGACAAGATATGATGATGAAAAAAGCACTCGCTGCATTGGCGTTGACGGTCGCTCTAACCGGGCTGACGCAGGCTGGCGCGGCGATGGCCGGACCGGTGTTTACCGGGCAGGAAGGTGAGGTTGCGGTCAGCGGATATGATGCGGTATCGTACTTCACTGGCGATGGAACCCCGGCCAAGGGATCGCCCGAGCACGCGGTCATGCACAAGGGCGCGGTCTATCAATTCGTCTCAATAGCCAATGCGGAGACGTTTCGCGCTGACCCGGAGCGTTACGCTCCGCAATATGGCGGGCATTGCGCATGGGCGATGGCGCGCGGCTCTCTCGCCCCCGGTGACCCGATGCAATCGCGCGTCGTCGATGGCAAGCTGTACTTGAACTTCAACGCCGAGGTTAGGCAGATGTGGGTCAAGGATGTCCCCGGTTTTATCATCAGCGCTGACAAGAACTGGCCGGACTTTCCCGATGATGCAAAATTTGGCGGATAAACGCATGTCAGACCTGCTGCTCTCCGGCGTGGGCAGAAGATCCAGCTGACAGCAAAAAAATGCCCTCCCTGGCACAGCACCGGGGAGGGCAACGACGTTATTGCTTTTCGAACGCCACGCTGATGTCCAGCTCGACTTCGTCGCTGATCACCGGCAAACCATAAGCGATGCCGTAATCGCTGCGCTTGATTTCGGTCTCGGCTTCAAAACCGATGGTTTCTTTCTTGTTGAACGGGTTGGTGCCTGCGCCGGTGAATTCGGCATCGAACATCACTTCCCTGGTCACGCCGTTGAGCGTCAGGTTGCCGGTGATCTTGGCGGTCATGCCATCGGCCACCACCTTGGTGGAAACAAAGCGCGCATCGGCAGGCGCGGCACCGAAAAAGTCAGCCTTGCCGCCATCCTTGCCGGCGCGCAGCAGATGGCTGGTCAGGCCCGCGCTGGCGGTGGTGACCTTGCTAACCGGAATGGTGACATCGACCATGGCAGCCGACAGATTGGCCGGATCGATGGTCAGCGTGCCGGCAACATCGCCAAACAGGCCGTAATAATCGTTGAAGCCGAAATGGTTGACCTCCCACCCGATCAGCGAATGGGCAGGGTCTGCGGCATAGGTTCCGGCGGTGACGCGGCTGGCGTCTTTCTGGCCGGGCAGTTGCATGCCCTGGCCGATCAACGGAGTGGCAGCAAGAAGGGCGAGGATGGCGATGGTTTTGCGCATGATGAACTCCATTGGGGAAAGTGTTGCTGGTCCAGAATGCGGTGTTCGCAGCGGGCGAGTCAATCACTGATCGCGCAACAAAGCATCAGCACAGGTCTGTAACGCGATGACAGCGCCTTGCGCGGCCTGGCCGGTTACGCAGGAGCAGCACGAGGCGGCTTACCCATGCTGCTCCTGCGCTGAAAAAAGCGGTCAGTTCTTGTCCTTGTCGACCAGCTTGTTGGCGCCGATCCACGGCATCATCGCGCGTAGCTGAGCACCGGTTTTTTCGATCGGATGCGCGGCGGCCAGCTTGCGCGCGGCTTTCAGTTCGGGCTGGCCAGCGCGGTTGTCGAGCACGAAATTCTTGACGAAACGGCCCTGCTGGATGTCCTCCAGAACGCGCTTCATCTCGGCCTTGGTCTCCGACGTGATGATCCGCGGGCCTGAGGTGATGTCGCCATATTCGGCGGTGTTGCTGATCGAATAGCGCATGTTGGCAATGCCGCCTTCGTACATCAGGTCGACGATCAGCTTGACCTCGTGCAGGCACTCGAAATACGCCATTTCAGGCGCATAGCCCGCCTCGGTCAGCGTCTCGAACCCGGCCTGGATCAGATGGGTGAGGCCGCCGCACAACACTGCCTGTTCGCCGAACAGATCGGTCTCGCACTCTTCGCGAAAGTTGGTCTCGATGATGCCGCTGCGTCCGCCGCCGACGCCTGATGCATAAGCCAGCGCCACGTCATGCGCGTTGCCGCTGGCATCACGCTCCACCGCGATCAGGCACGGAACACCGCCGCCGCGCACATATTCGCTGCGCACCGTGTGGCCGGGACCCTTGGGGGCGATCATGATCACGTCGAGGTCGGCGCGCGGTTCGATCAGCCCGAAATGCACGTTGAGGCCATGCGCGAAGGCCAGCGCTGCGCCGGGCTTCATGTTGGCGTGATAATCATCCGCATAGATCGCCGCCTGATGTTCGTCGGGAGCGAGGAACATCACGATATCGGCCCAGGCGGCGGCATCGGCGTTGCCCAGCACCTTGAAGCCTGCTTCCTCGGCCTTTTTGGCCGTCGCTGAACCTGCACGCAGCGCAACCGCCACTTGCCTGACGCCGCTGTCGCGCAGGTTCTGCGCATGGGCATGGCCCTGGCTGCCATAGCCGACGATGACGATCTTCTTGTCTTCGATCAGCTTGGGATCGCAATCGGAATCATAATAAACGCGCATGTCAGTTCCCCATTTTCAAAACTTGCTCCCCTGCCAAAGCAGGAGCCCATCTCCAGCGCTGTGCGATAGCCGATAGCTTTGGAGATGGATTCCCGCCTTCGCGGGAAATCCGTGGATGATAGCCTACCCTGCCGCAGCTCCCCGGGTCATGGCAACCACGCCGGTGCGGGCGACCTCGACCAGCCCGACCTCCCGCATCAGCGCGATGAACTGGTTGATCTTTTCCGATGACCCCGAAATCTCGAAGACAAAGCTGGTGGTGCTGGTATCGACCGGCCGGGCGCGGAAAATATCGGCCAGCCGCAGCGCCTCGATCCGGTGTTCGCCGCTGCCTGCCACCTTGATCAGCGCCAGCTCGCGCTCGACATGCGGGCCAAGCTCGGTGAGGTCGGCGACGCGGTGCACCGCCACCAGCCGGTCAAGCTGCGCGATGATCTGGTCGATCACCGCAGGCGGGCTGTTGGTGACGATGGTGATCCGGCTGAC
>JBBQXX010000267.1:0-3327 GCA_038209235.1 Sphingomonadales bacterium
GGGCTGGGCTTCCACGCCAGCGAGACAAAGCCCTTGGGGCGAATGAAGCTGCGCGTCAGGCCGCCCGCGCCGCTTTGCATGATCTGCGAATATTCGCCCCCCAGCGATGTCTGCAAGGTGAGCTTGCCCGACAACGGACGACCATAGCTCAGGCCGATCTCGGCGCGCTTTTCCTCGACCACCGCGTCCGATCCGGGCAGCGGCACCGGAACGAACGTTCCTGCCGTGTCGAGCACCGCCAGACCGGCACCGGTGTCCAGCTTGTTGATCGCACCTTCCAGGCTCAGCTGCCAGTCCGTTTTGCCCGCCTTCCAGCCATATTCGGCACGCGCGATGGTCTCGGTCTCGTCGATGCGGGTGCGCAGGTTGTTGCCTTCGCGCGGGCGGCCATCCTCGAAATCGAGGAAGATGCGCGTGAAGAAGCGGCTGTGTTCAAAGTTGCGCAGCCCGATCAGCTTGAGATTGCCGCCCCACAGCGCAAACAGATAGTCGCCGCCAACCTCGTAGTTATATTCGTTTTCGGCCTCCAGAAAGTCCCGGTCACGCACCACTTCGCCATCGGAATCCTCGCGAAAATTGATCCTTGGCCGTTCATAGGTTAGGTTCAGGTTGCCGATCTGGCCGCTGTCGCCCGTATATTTCAGGCTGGCGGCGATGCGGGGGATGTCGCCATCGATGGTAAGTTCCTCAAAGCGCCGGTCGGTGACCACCCCGTTTGCATCAAGCACGCGTTCGGTTCCCGCATTGCCGTTGCGAAAGCTGTCGTTCGAAATGCTCAGCGTATAGCCTATCTTGCCCGCTTTGCCGCTGACCGAAACTTCACCGTCCAGAAGTTGCGGATCGGTGCGGCGAAAGCGGATGCGCGGGCTCCAGCGGAACTGGCCGGTCAGCGCATCGACCTTGCTGACGATATTCACCACCTGTCCGGTCAGCCCCGGCAGGTTGAGCGTTGCGCCGTCGATCAGCTCGATGCGGATGACGTTGCTGGCGCCGATACGGCCCAGTTCGGAAACGACGTCGTTGCTCTTGCCCGAAAAGCGCTCGCCGTTGATCAGCACGTTGCTGCCGCCCTGGCCAAGCCCGCGCCGGTCTTCGCCCTCGGAAATCGAGAACCCGGGGATCTGGCGAACCATGTCGAGCGCAGTGCGCGGCGCGAACTGCGCGAAATAGGCCGGGTCGAAGCTGCGCAGCGCGGTGGATGAAGGCGCAGCGGTGGTCGCGGGCGCTGGCGCAGGGCCGGACTCAGGGGCGGACTCAGGGGCGGACTCAGGGGCGGGCGGGGCATCCTGCGCGCTCGCTGCCACCGGCATGCATGCCAGGCCGGCCAGTGCAGCGGTTGCCAGCAATTGGTGTTTCACAAGATAATTCCCCGGCCTTGGTGCAGCGCTGCATGTATCAACCACACCCGTGGTCGTCCAGTGTGCCAGGCGGGCTGGCCGCGCGCTGCGCCTTCGACCGGCGCACCTTGCTGTTCGACCAAATACAACAATTGGTTACCTCCTGCATGGCCATTTACCCGCGACGCGGCGCTCTGTAAGAGCATGATGCGTAAGCAGCGCCAACGGGAGGGCCAGTGCGTATGGAGCCGCGTGACATTATCGAACATCGCCCAATAGAGAACCGCTCCGCCGTCCGCCGCATGGATGGCCTGCCGCGCATCGAATTTCGCTCCTCCACATTTGCCTGGCTGTTCCAGTCAGGCAGCGGCTGGATCATCCTGGCGCTGGCAGCCGCGGTGATCGCAGGTGGCTGGTATGCCGGCTATGGGTGGCAAACGCTTGCGGTTCTGGCGGTTGTGCTGGGCAGCTTTGTCGGCTGGACGCATATCGAGAACCGCACCTGCCTGTTCTGGATCGATGACCAGAGGCTGTTCATGCGCCGCGGCATATTGATGCGCAGCGAAGAAGAGATCGAGCTTTACCGGATCAAGGATGTGAAGGTTTCGTTCTCGCTCATCCAGCAGATGTTCGACAATGGCACCATCCAGATTTCATCGTCTGATTCAAGCGGATCGCTGGCATCGGCCGCGCCGCATCCGCGCACGATGATCGAAGTAACCAATGTGCGCGATGCACGCGCCATTCGCGCCGAACTTCGCGACCGGGTCGAGGCGATCCGGCAGAAACGCGGCGTGCGCGAATTCGATATTGGCTAACGGGAGCAGACTGTCATGACTTTGAGGACTTTGAGGCTCGCGATTGCCACCGCGAGCCTCGCGCTTGCCGCACCTGCGCAGGCCACGCTTTCCTCGCAAGAGCAACGCATGGTGGCGGCGGTGGACGAGGGGCACGATCGCTGGGTCGACGTGCTGGAGGCAATCACGCTGCAGAACAGCGGTAGCCGCAACCTGCCAGGGGTCAAGAAGGTCGCCGACATGGTGACGCCCGAGCTGGAGAAGCTGGGTTTCAAGGTCGAATGGATCGACCAGAGCGCCGCCAAGCGCTCCGGGCACCTGATCGCGACGCGCCCTGGGCGTAGTGGCAGCACCAAGATGCTGCTGATCGGTCATCTCGATACGGTGTTCGAACCCGATTCGCCGTTTCAGGGCGTCAAGCGGCTCAGCGAAACGGTGATGGAAGGTCCGGGGATCGAGGACAACAAGGGCGGTGTCATTACCATGTTCGCCGCGCTGGAAGCGATGCAGGCGGCGGGCACCTTGTCTGGCGCAACGATCACCATCGTGCTCACCGGCGATGAAGAGGATGCAGGCGACCCGATCAATGTGGCGCGCGCGGACCTGGTCAAATGGGGTCAATGGGCCGATGTCGCGCTGGATTTCGAGGGGCTGAGCCAGGTCGATGGCAAGGACATGGGTTCGATTGCACGGCGGTCATCGTACAGCTGGCAGATCAACGCGACCGGCAAGGAAGGCCACAGCTCGGGCATCTTTTCGGCCAGCGCAGGGCATGGCGCGATCTACGAGCTGGCGCGGATCATCAACCGGTTTCATCAGGAATTGCCCGAAGACAAGCTGACCTTCAACGTCGGGCTGATCGCGGGTGGATCGGTAGCGCAGCTCGATGGCGATCTGGTGCGTGCGCAGGCGGCGGGCAAGACCAACATCATCCCCGCGCTGGCGGTGGCGCGCGGCGATTTCCGCACGCTGAGCGATGAGCAGTCCGATCGGGTCAAGGCCAAGATGCAGGCGATCGTCGCCGATCATCTGCCGGGGGCTGGAGCCGAGATCGTCTTCGAGCAAGGCTATCCGCCGATGGCTCCGACCGAGGGCAATCGCGGGCTGCTGCGCCGCCTCAACGCGATCAACGCCGATCTGGGGCTGGAGCAGATGGCCGAGCTTGATCCGCTCAAGCGCGGCGCTGGCGATAT
>JBBQXX010000268.1:0-3284 GCA_038209235.1 Sphingomonadales bacterium
GCCCCCAGCAGCAGCGCCGACTGGATGGCAAACAACCCCACCGGTCCGCAGCCCCAAATCGCGACCGTATCGCCCGGCTCGATGTCGGCGTTGATCGCCGCCTGCCAGCCTGTCGGCAGGATGTCCGACAGAAACAGCACATCGTCATCGGGCATGTCATCGGGGATCACGACCGGGCCGATATCCGAATAGGGGACGCGCACATAGTCTGCCTGGCCGCCTGCATAGCCACCGGTTAAGTGCGCATAGCCAAACGCCCCGCCCATCGCGTGGCCCATCGCCATTTCGGATGCATCGCGGGTTTCAGAGGGGTTGGCGTTGTCGCAAGCGCTGAACTGCTGCTTTTCGCAAAAGAAGCACTGGCCGCAGCTGATCGTGAAGGGCACCACCACCCGCTGGCCGATCGTGAGGCTGGATTGGGCGCCGACTTCGATCACCTCGCCCATGAACTCATGGCCAACCACGTCGCCTGCGCGCATGCCGGGGATGTAGCCATCATACAGGTGCAGGTCAGATCCGCAGATCGCGGTCGAGGTCACCTGCAAAATGGCATCACGCGGGTTGACGATTTCGGGATCAGGAACGGTATCGACACTGATCTTGTGGCGGCCCTGCCAAGTCACTGCACGCATAGAATATTTCCTTAGATATGGGGTTCTTTGACCGACTCGGAAGACCGGCCCGATGGCGACGCGTTGGTGGTGACCTCGCCGGTTTCCATCAGTTGCTTGAAGCGGTGCAGATCGCGGCGCGCCTGGACCTCGGGTTCGCGCTGCAGAACTTTAGCGGCCCATTGGCCAAGCTTGCCCGCCGGGGGTTCATAAGCAACGATCAGGCTGACATAGGTGCCGCGACCTGCGGGCGCATCGGTAAAACGCACTTCACCGCTGTTGGCGATGTCCGATGATGGCTCGCTCTGCCAGTAGATCGATTCGCCTGGAACGGTCTTGGTAATCCGGTTGACCAGCGTGACTTCGCGCCCGGCAGGGGCCTTGATCGTCCAGCGGGACACATCGTCATCAAGCCGCTTGATGGCGACGACGTTTTCCATGAACTCTGCAAAACGCTCGACCTGCCACGCGTCGAACAATTCGAGCCGTGGCCGATTGATCAGCAGCGATTTGCCGAACAATGCGCGATCGGACGGTTTGTCGAGCGTCCAGTGCGGCGCATCGGTGTTGATGTGCTGCAATTCGCCTGAAAAGCCTTTGTCGCGTCGGCGCCACGCCGCAAACGCGATGCCGGACGCGGCCAGTCCAAGCCCTGCGAATGTAAGCATGTATGGATGCGCCGTACTTCGGTCGATAAGCTTCATGATCGGTTTCTCCGCACGCAGCCCGCAGAACTGCCAAAATTTGAAGCGCCAACACTTATTGGACCGCTGGGGCCCCGATCGCCTTGTGCCGACTTCGCCTGGGCGATGTTGCAATGACGCCTGCATCAAGCGATCGTTCCAAAGTCGATCGCGGGTGCGGCATGGTTAGGCGTAAAGGCGAATGGCAAGCCGCCAAGCGCTGCGCGCGGTTCGCGTGTTCTGGTTTGCGCAAAGCTGGTGTATGGGCGCTGGATGCGCAGTGACGGTGAACATCGAACGCCATGGTGGGAATCGGGCGTTATCTATCAGGTTTATCCGCGTTCCTTCCAGGATAGCGATGGCGACGGGGTTGGCGACCTGGCCGGGATTGAATCGCGGCTCGATTACCTCGCTGCGCTGGGCATCGACGCGATCTGGCTGTCGCCGATCTTTCCATCGCCGATGGCCGACTTCGGATATGACGTGGCTGACTATTGCGATATCGATCCGATATTCGGCGATCTGGCCGGGTTCGACCGCTTGCTGGCGGGCGCGCACGCGCGCGGGCTCAGGCTTATCCTCGATTTTGTGCCCAACCACAGTTCGGATCAGCATCGCTGGTTCAAGGCGAGCCGGTCTGCACGCGACCACCCCAAGCGCGACTGGTATATCTGGCGAGACGCTTCGCCAGATGGCGGGCCGCCCAATAACTGGATCAGCGATTTTGGCGGATCGGCATGGACGTGGGACGATGCCACCGGCCAATATTATCTGCATGCGTTCTTGAAAGAGCAGCCCGACCTCAATTGGCGTAACCCGGACCTGCGCGCAGCGATGATCGACGTGTTGCGCTTTTGGTTGGATCGCGGAGTCGACGGGTTTCGCATCGACGTGCTGTGGCACATCATCAAAGCTGCTGGTTTGCCCGACAATCCGCCCAATCCCGACTGGACCACCGCGCACACCGAACGCGACCGGGTGTTGCAGACCTATTCGACCGACCAACCCGAAGCGCATGCCATATCGGCCGAAATGCGCGCCTTGGCTGACAGCTATGGCGCGCGGGTGTTGATCGGCGAGATTTTCCTGCCCAATGATCGTCATGCCCGCTGGTACGGCACGCCCGCATTGCCGCAAGTGCATCTGCCGTTCAATTTCCAGCTGATCGAGAACACCTGGGATGCGCGCACCCTGACGCGCGTGATCGCCGAGTATGAAGCCTCGCTGCCCGCGCATGGCTGGCCCAACTGGGTGATCGGTAGCCACGATGCCCCGCGCATCGCAGCGCGGATCGGCGAGGCGCAGGCGCGCGTGGCGGCGATGGCGCTGCTGACGCTGCGCGGCACGCCGACGCTGTATCAGGGCGATGAACTGGGGATTGGCCATGTCGATATCCCGCCAGACCGCATCTGCGATCCGCAGCATTTCCGGCAGCCTGAGCTGAACATCGGCCGGGATCGATCGCGTACCCCGATCCCCTGGGATAGCACAGCCTTTGCCGGGTTCAGCACCACCGAGCCGTGGTTGCCGCTCAATGCCGATTGGCGGGCGCGCAATATCGCAGCGCAGCAGGGCAACCCGCAATCGATGCTGGCGCTCTATTGCTGCTTGCTGGCGCTGCGGCGGGCGTATCCGGCGTTGGCGAGCGGCAGCATGACGCTGATCGATGCGCCTGCTGGCGTGGTGGCTTATGAGCGCTGCGATGGCGACCAGACCTTGCGCATCTTGCTCAATCTGACCGCGGACACTGTGCCGCTGGCCTGGCAGGGGACGGTGCTGCTCTCGACGCTTGGCGGCGAACCGCAGCCGGGGATGCTGTATCCTAACGAGGGGCTGGTGATCGTATGAAGATCGCGATGCTCGCACCGATTGCATGGCGAACGCCGCCAAGGCATTACGGTCCGTGGGAGCTGGTCACCAGCCTGCTGACCGAAGCGCTGGTTGCGCGCGGGATCGATGTGACGCTGTTTGCGACGCTGGACAGCCTGAC
>JBBQXX010000269.1:0-3274 GCA_038209235.1 Sphingomonadales bacterium
TCCAGCGCGCGCTCGACCAGATCAGCAGGATGCGATGCCCCGCGCAGGAACGAATAGTTGCTCGCTGTGACCAGCTCGGCAAAGCTGCCGGGTTCGGCTGCCTTGTTCACGCAAATGCGTCGCTTGTGGGACTTTTCGTCATGCGAAATGCGTTGTTTGTGGGACTTGTCGTCATGCGAAAAGGTTCGCTTATGGGACTTTTCGTCATGCGAAAAGTCCGTGCACATACCAGCGCGGATCGGGTTTTTCGGTGTCGTACAGCCCGTGGCGGAAGATCCAGAACCGCCGCCCGCGCGCATCCTCGACGCGGTAATAGTCGCGGGTCAGCCCGCTGCTGTCAGGAGCCTGCCGCCACCATTGGCTGGCGATCCGCTCTGGCCCCTCATAGCGCACGATATGGTGCTGGCTGCGCCGCCAGCGGAAGCGGTGCGGCGGGCCATCGGGCACCTGCGCGATCACGTCGATCATCTGCGGCGGATCGAACAGATGGATCGGCCGCGTTGGCGGCTCACCTGCATCGCGGCCAGAATCTGAGGCGGCCCACGCAGCGGGCAGCGGCAGGTCGATGGCGGGCAAGGTGAGCGCGGCCTGTTCGGGGATATGCGTGTCGCGCGGCTGGAACCTGCGGATCGCGCCGCGCCCCAGCCGCGTGCCCAGCCGATCGACCAGCGCCGCCATCGCCTCTTGCCCAATGGTGCCGCCCTCCAGCTGCAACTGCGCCGGCGTCAGCGGCTCGATGCGCGGGATCGACAGCCGGATCATGTCGAAGCCGAAGCCTGGATCAACCGGATCGGCAAGCGCCTCCAGCCGCTCGTTCAACAGCCGCATCAGCACGGCGGGGTCGCGCATCGGCAGGCTGCTTTCGGCGGCCAGATCATAGGTGCGGCCATCGCTGCGGAAAAACCGTGCGGTGAAATGCCGCCCGCCCATGCGGCGTTCCTCCAGCACTGTTGCTGCCTGCTGCGCCAGCTCGCCGATCGCCGCCATCGCGGTGTCGGTGCGCGCGATCGGTTCGGCAAAGCGGCGTTCGAAACGCAGCGCAGGGGCGCTGCGGCGTGGCACGATGCGGCTATCGGCGCTGCCCAGCAACCGGTCGAGCCGCAGGGTCATATCCTCGCCAAAGCGCGCAGCCAGCGGCGCGCTGGGCCGCATTGCCAGATCGCCGATGGTCTTGAGGCCTGCGCGACGCAGCGCGGTGTGCGTATCGTCATCGATGCGCAACGCGGCGATCGGCAGGCGGCGCAGCGCGGCATCCTCGCTCTCCACCCCCGATGCTACCCTGACCGGCTGAAACCGGGCCAGCGCCTGCGCAGCCTCGGGGCTGTCGCCGCATCCAAGCCGCAGGTCATCGCTCCACCGCACCATATAGCGCCGCACATCGGCGAGCATCGCGGGCTCACCGCCGAACAGATGCGCGCAGCCGGTAATGTCGAGCGCCAGCCCATCGGGCGGATCGAGCGCAACCAGCGGCGTAAACCGGTCGCACAGATCGGCCAGCTGTTCCAGCCAGCGCAAGTCGGCTGCCGGATCATGCTCAAGCGCCCTCAGCAACGGCACCTGCGCGCGCGCATCGGCCAGCGCCATCCCGGCGCTCAGCCCCAGCGCCAGCGCCTGCGCATCGACCGCTGCGATCCGCATCGCGCCGCGTATCTTTTCGACCAGCGCCAGCGGTGCGTCGCCTGCGCGATCATCCGGTGCGCCGCAGGGTGCCTGCCGCATCAACCGGTCCACCGGCAGAAAAGGGAAGAACAGCGCCAGATAGCGGCGGGTCTCTGGCCGGATCAACGGCTCCGTCAACCGCTCCGTCAACCGCTCCGTCAACCGCTCCGTCAACCGCTCCGTCAACCTCTGGGGCGTCTGCAAAACTTGCTTGTTCACGATTCCACTCCACGCGCCATGCGCCGCCCGCCGGGCGTCCGCGCTGACGCAACAGTTCGATTGTCCAGGCCGGGTGGCCCGGCGCATTAGCCTCCAGCGGCGCAGAGGCGGCAGCGGCGATCTGCCACCGGGTCTGCGCGGCGCTGGGCGATGGGCTTGCCGCAATCCTCAGCGCGATGACGGTAACGCCTGATCCTTCCGCCGCCAGCGCCAGCCGCCGGCTCGCGGTCAGATCGAGCAGACGCGGATTGCGCCACAGTTCGATCACCGCCACGCCCACCTCCGGGCAGCGCACCACATCGGCTGCCGCGCGCAGCACCGCCAGCGGATCGGGCATCAGCCCGACAATGACCTGCCCCGGATCGATACCGATGCCGATCAGGCCCGGCGCGTGCAGCGTGCCGCCCTGCCGCTCGGCCTGCACCTCGCGCAGCCACACGATGGTGCCGCCCAGCCGCTGCGCCAGCACCGCGACAAAACCCGCCGCGCTGCCCGCATCCCCGGCCTCGGTGGCAAACACCTCATGCACCCGCCCGCGCGTCAGCCCGCCGCCCAGGGCGTTGTCGATATCCGCATGACCGATGCTGGTGTGGCCGCCTTTGGCATGGCGCGCCTTCTCCGGAGCGCGCAATCGTTCGATCCGGGCAATCCGGTGTTTGAGAGACTCGAGAGAATCGCTGTGCAACATATGTTCCTATTATGTTCCATTTCGCGGAACGTCAAACGCGGAACGTCGAACCCGCAACGTCGAACCCGCAACGTCAAACATGGGCGGTCGCAAATCCCCGCTTGGCACAGGTTACCATTTCTTAACCCTGTTCCTTAATAGTCTGTTCAACAGTCTTAACGTCGCATCAAACGGGGAAAATATGCCGGGCACCCACACCGAAACCGCCGCTGCACGAACCATGTTGCAAGAGGCGATGCAGTTGCAGGCTGCGGGCAATCTCGCCGCTGCCGAATCGCGCTATCGCCTGGTCATCGAGCAAGGCTATCGCGCCGCCGAGGTGCTGCCGATCCTGGCCGGGATCCTCAGCCATCGCGGTGCCATCGATGAGGCGCTTGAGACATGGGATGGCCTGCTTGCCATCGATCCCGATCACGCGGTGGCGCATCATGAAAAGGGGCTGATCTTCAGCCGCATGGGCCAGGTTGCCGAGGCGATCGCCTGTCTGCAATCGAGCTGCACAGCTGACCCCCACAACCCGGTTGCAGTAAACAATCTGGCGGTCATGCTGTCCGATGCCGGGCGCAAGGGCGAGGCGCTCGACCAGTTCCGCCGCGCGCTGGCGCTTCAGCCGGGCAACATCCATATCGAACACCAGATCCGCCGCCTGAGCGCCGAGCTGGTGCCCTTCTGGCATATCCCGATGCTCAACGATGTGCGCCGCAACGA
>JBBQXX010000270.1:0-3260 GCA_038209235.1 Sphingomonadales bacterium
GACTCTGGCTTTTGCCAGAGAACCCGTTGCGCCTGATCTTCTGTCACAATTGACATCAGCCTCTCAATCTACCAAAGGCCGTTCCAGATGGTTCCTCCGTTAGCGCGGAGGCGAAGAGGGAAGCCGGTGGAAATCCGGTGCTGTGCCCGCAACTGTAAGTTGGGAGCCGACGGCCAATATGTCACTGGAGCTTTGGCTCCGGGAAGACGGTCCGAGGTGTTGATCGACGAGCCAGGAGACCTGCCATCGCGTCGTTCATCCGGTGGCCGGGTTCAGCCTGTCCGGGTGGGAAACGTGTTTCCTTTGTAACGACATGCCAAAGGCCAAAGTCGCGTCAGGGTGTTCTCTGACGGGCCTTCATGTCGTTCATTGCCTTGACCGTTTCGGCGGCGGCAGGGCTGAAGGAAAACCGTGTCCAAATTCATTACCAGCCTTACCGCCTCTGTGCTCGCCATCGCAGCGGCGTGCCCCGTGCATGCACAAACCGACGACCGCGATGAGCGCGACGAGATCATCGTCTCGGCCAGCCGCATCGAACAACGCCGCAGCGAAACCGGCCAGTCGATCACCGTTGTCGACAAGGCAGAGCTCGACCGCCGCCAGACCCAGGTCTTGAGCGATGTGCTGCAAACGCTGCCCGGCGTCAGCGTGGCGCGCAATGGCGGCCCCGGCGGGGTGACCAGCGTTTTCATTCGCGGCGGCGACAGTTCGCAGACCTTGGTGCTGGTCGATGGCGTCCGCATCAACGATCCGTCCGCACCTTCCGGCGCGTTCGACTTCAGCGCCATCCTCACCGGCAATATCGGCTCGGTCGAGGTGCTGCGCGGACCCAATTCGGTGATCTGGGGCAGCCAGGCCATCGGCGGTGTGATCAACATCCGCACCATCGAGCCGACGCAAGGGTTGCAGGCCAATGCCCGCGCCGAATATGGCTATCGCGATACCGGGCAACTGGTCGCCAGCGTCTCGGGCAGCAGCGGTATCGTCTCGGGCAGCATCGGTGGCAGCTACTTTCGCACCGATGGGATTTCGGCGTTCGACGAACGCTCGGGCGGCACCGAGCAGGACGGGTTCGAGAACCTGACGCTGAACGGCAAGCTCAAGGTTTCGTTCACCGATGCGATCAGCCTCGACCTGCGCGCGTTCTATTCCGATGGTCAGACCGAGTTCGACAACCCGCCGCGCGACACATTGCCAGTGACCGACAGCGAGCAGCTGGTCGGCTATGCCGGCCTGAACGTCGCGCTGTTCGATGGCCGCTTCAAAAGCCGGATTGCCTATACCCGCACCGATATCGAGCGCATCACCGCCGATCCCACCCCAAGATCGTTCAACCCCGCCGATGCCAGGGGTAGCCTTGACCGGTTCGAATATCAGGGCGTGGTCGAGGCGGCAGAGGCGCTGACCGTGGTGTTTGGCATTGAGCATGAGGAAAGCGAGGCGAGCACGTTCTTCCCCGCGTTCAGCACCGCGCCCGATGTCAGCAACGTGCATATCACCAGCTATTACGGGCAGGCCATCGTTCGCCCTCTAACCGGGCTGACGCTGACCGGCGGGGTGCGGCTTGACGACCAGCAGGTGTTCGGCAGCAAGACCAGCCTTGGCGGCAACATTGCCTACACCCCCAATGATGGCGACACCGTCTTGCGCGCTACCTATGCCGAGGGCTTTCGCGCCCCGGCGCTGAGCGAACAGCTCGCCGCGTTCGGCAACCCGGACCTGCGGCCAGAAACCGCGCGCAGCTATGATGCAGGCATCGAGCAATCGCTGATCGATGGCAAGCTGCGCGCACAGGCGACGTACTTCCGGCGCAACACCAAGGACCTGATCGTATTTTCGGCTGCCACATTCAGTCTTGAAAATATCGCAGCAGCGCGCGCCGAGGGCGTGGAACTGGGGCTATGGATGCAACCGGTACCAGGCTTCACGGTGCAGGCGCAGTATAGCCTGATCGATACGCAGAACCGTTCCACCGAACGGGATTTCTTCGGCCGCTTGAATTTCGGCAATGCATTGGCGCGGCGGCCCAAGGACAGCGCATCGTTTCTGGCCGACTGGCAATCGCCCTGGGGACCGGCGCTGGGCGCCACCGTGCTGATGGTCGGTGACAGCTTTGATGATGTCGCCAACACCCGGCGGCTGGACAGCTATATCCGCGTCGATCTGCGCGCCAGCTGGGCGATCATGGACAATCTTGAGGTCTACGGCCGGGTCGAGAACCTGTTTGACGAGGCTTACCAGACCGCATTTGCTTTTGGCGTGCCGGGGCGGGCGGGCTATGCCGGGGTCAGGTTGAAGATGTGACCCCGGTCCGCGCGCCTGTCGTGATGTTGCTGTTGCTGCTGGCTGGTTGCGGGCTTGGCGAAGCTGCCACGCCTGCGCCTGCCGAGCCACCGGTGCGCGCGATGCGGATCGTCAGTCTGGACTATTGCGCGGACCAGTATGTGCTGAAACTGGTCGGGCGGGAGCGCATCCTGGCGCTCTCGCCCGATGGCACCCGCGATTTCTCTTATATGCGCAACGCGGCGCGTGGCATCCGCAAGGTCGCGCCGCGCGCCGAGGATGTGCTGGTGCTGAAACCCGATCTGGTGGTGCGCAGCTATGGCGGCGGGGCAGATGCGGGGGCATTCTTTGCCCGCGCCGGCGTTCCGGTGCTGCAGCTTGGCTATGCTGAAGATTTGGCGGGCGTGCGGCGGGTGCTGCTGGAGACCGCGCACGGGCTGGGTGAGGCAGCGCGGGGTCAGGCGGTTGCCGCGGATATGGATGCGCGGTTGGTGCGGCTCAAAAATGCTTCAGAAGCCGCTGAACTGGCAGCTTCCAGACCAACGCTGCTGTACGCCACCCCCGGCGGAGTCACGTCAGGCCCCGGATCGTTGATCCATGAGCTGATCGAGGTCGCCGGATACCGCAATTTTCAGTCCACTCCGGGCTGGCAGCCGCTGCCGCTCGAACAGCTCGCCTATGCGCGACCCGACCGCGTGGCGGTGGCGTGGTTCGGGCGGCGCGATTATAATCCTGACCTGTGGAGCGCGGCGCGTCACCCGCTGATGCGACAGGCGTCGACCAGGCTGCCAATAGGGCTGGAAGGCGCGTGGACGGCATGCGGCGGCTGGTTCGTGCTTGATGCCGCAGAGGCTATGTCGAAGGCCGGGGTAAAAGCCGACGCGAAGCCACCAACCGGATGACCGCGCGCCTGCTCATCCCGGCGCTTGTTGCAGGCATCGTCAGCGCGGTGATCGCCGCGTGCCTGCTGGGGTCGG
>JBBQXX010000271.1:0-3250 GCA_038209235.1 Sphingomonadales bacterium
CTGGCAACTTGCCCGATGCGATCATCGCAAATCGAACCTGTCTGCGTTCATCACTTTGGTCCACGCGTTGACGAAGTCCTGCACGAACTTTTGCTCGTTGCCATATTCGGCATAGACTTCGGACACCGCGCGCAGCTGTGAATTGGACCCGAACACCAGATCGGTACGCGTCGCCCGCCACCTCTCCTCGCCGTTGGCACGGCTTGTAGCGACGAACTCCTCATCGCCGCTGGTGTCGACCACCTTCCAGGCAGCACCCATATCGAGCAGATTGACAAAGAAATCGTTGGTCAGCTGGCCTGGACGGTCCGTCAGCACGCCATTGTCGCTGTTTGCGGCATTGGCGCCCAGTACACGCAGACCGCCGATCAGCACGGTCATCTCCGGGATCGAGAGCCCCAGCAGATGCGTGCGGTCGAGCATGATTTCCTCGGTCCTGACGCTGTGCCGGGTCGCCAGATAGTTGCGGAAGGCATCGGCGCGAGGCTCCATCGGCTCGAAGCTTTCGGCATCGGTGTGCTCGGCGCTCGCATCGCCGCGACCGCCCATGAAAGGCACGGTCACGTCCGAGCCTGCGTCCCTTGCCGCCTTCTCGACCGCTGCTGTGCCTGCAAGAACGATCGCATCGGCCATTGACAGATCGCCGCGCAACGCGTCGATCGTGTCCAGCACCTGCGCCAGCTCGGTCGGGTCGTTGACCGCCCAGTCCTTTTGCGGAGCCAGCCGGATCCGCGCGCCATTGGCCCCGCCGCGATGGTCAGACCTGCGATAGGTCGATGCCGACGCCCAGGCAGCCTTGACGAGCACGCCAACGCCAAGCCCGCTGCCAAGGATGGCGGTCTTGAAGCTGGCAACCGCGCTTTCCGAAGGCACAGAACCGGTCGGAACCGGATCTTGCCAGATCAGGTCCTCAGCGGGAACCTCTGGCCCAAGATACCGGATCTTGGGCCCCATATCGCGATGGCACAGCTTAAACCAGGCGCGGGCAAACGCGTCATCAAGCGCTGCCTGATCATCGCGGAACCGTTCGGAAATCTTGCGATATTCAGGATCCATCTTCAACGCCATGTCGGCGGTGGTCATCATCGTCGGCACTTTTTTCGACGGATCGCGCGCATCTGGCGCCATGTCTTCCAGGTCCGGATTGATCGGCTGCCATTGTTGCGCACCGGCCGGGCTGTGGACGAGTTCAAACTCGTATTTGAACAGCAGACGGAAATAGTCGCTGCCCCATTGCGTCGGGTTTGGCGTCCATGCGCCTTCGATGCCCGATGTGGTGATGTGACCAACGTCGATCTGTCCGGCATCTGTCGCCCAGCCGAACCCCATCAGTTCGAGCGCCTCGGATTCGGGGCTTCCGCTCAGCTGGTCCGCGGGCACGGCTCCATGTGCCTTGCCGAAGGCGTGACCGCCTGCGGTTAGCGCGACAGTTTCCTCGTCGTTCATCGCCATGCGCTCAAACGTCAAACGCATATCGCGCGCCGATTGCAACGGATCGGGGTTGCCGCCGGGTCCTTCGGGATTGACATAAATCAGCCCCATCTGGATTGCAGCCAGCGGGTTTTCCAGCTCCAGGCCTTTGTCGGGCTGGATTCGCGTTTCAGCGCCGCCGCCTACCCACGCTTCTTCGCTGCCCCAATAGATATCGCGCTCGGGCTCGAACACATCGGCGCGGCCGCCGCCGAAACCGAACACCGGGCCGCCCATCGATTCGATCGCGACATTACCGGTCAGGATGAACAGGTCAGCCCAGCTGATGTGCTTTCCGTATTTGCGCTTGACCGGCCACAGCAGGCGGCGCGCCTTGTCGAGATTACCGTTATCGGGCCAGCTGTTGAGTGGAGCAAAACGCTGCTGCCCGCTGCTTGAGCCGCCGCGCCCATCGGCGGTGCGATAGGTGCCTGCCGCATGCCAGGCCATGCGGATGAAAAACGGGCCATAATTACCATAATCGGCAGGCCACCAGGCTTGCGAATCGGTCATCAGCGCGGTCAGATCGGCTTTCAGCGCCTGATAATCGAGCGCCTTGAAGCTTTCGGCATAGCTGAAATCTGGACCCATCGGATCGGGCGACGCACCATTCTGGGTGAGGATATCGAGCTGGAGCGCATCGGGCCACCAGTCGCGGTTGGTCCGGCCCAGCAGCGAACGAACCCCACCATCACCGGTAACCGGGCATTGCCCGCTCATATCGCCTGTCTTCATGTCCATGTTCGGCTCCTCATCCCATTTTTTGGTTGGTTGCAGCCTAACACCGCCTGTGATCAATTGAAGCGATTAAATCCTGTCAGACCCATCGGTTATTCCGATCACTCTTGCGCCCGGCAAAATACGCAGCGGGCACAGGACAAGTTATAAAACGAACGGGTCGGGGGTGGCAACATGGCAGGCGGTGTTGCCAAAGGATTTCAATCACGATCGTGCACATTTGGCCACGATCGCGTAAGTTCAGCGCTCTGGAGCCTCTCGAACGGCGGTTTCTGATGGCATTACACGATGCGCATCAGCGACTTTGCCAGCGGCAATTCACAGCGCATCGATTGCAGCACCGAAGCTTGCGCTCCGGGGTGATTTTCTTGATCGAAGCTGTGCCCTACCCAATAGGCATTGTGCTGACCGACAACGGTATCCAGTTCAGCTTCCCGACACGCTACGCTGACGGCCCCACAGTCACTTACACTCACCTACGCTAAGGCTGACTTATACCAAATCCGATTAATCAGAACCCATGCGGCCATTGGCGCGGTCCAATGGGCATGATGCGCCAAGGCTGGTCGGTGAGTGATGCAATGCGGCAATCAGCTATACCGGAGGCGGCAGTGGCGCATCGTTCTATTGGTCAGGAGCGTCTGGGTTTTGCAGCAGAGGCGAGATCGGGTTCGTCGCTTGATGGGCTTGCCGGGATGCTCGACTGGAATGAGATTGCCGCCCTGCTCGGGGGCATCTATTCCAATGCCAAGGGCGAAGCGGCCTGGCCGCCACTGGCAATGTTCAAGGCGCTGCTGCTGTCGATCTGGTATGACCTGTCGGACGTAAAGTTGGCCGAAGCGCTTGATGATCGTGCCTCATTCCGGCGGTTCTGCGGATTCTCAGGCACCGAGGCTACGCCGGAGCGCACGGCATTTGTCCGCTTCCGCAAAGCCTTGATTACTCAGGGGCTGGATCGCGTGCTGTTCGAGACGGTGACTGCGCAGCTCAAAGCCAAAGCGATTACGGTCAAGACCGGCACGCTGGTTGATGCCACGATCAT
>JBBQXX010000272.1:0-3231 GCA_038209235.1 Sphingomonadales bacterium
CTGCGACGCTGAAATCGGTGATTGCTGTGTTGGGGATGCCACCGCCAGCACCGCCCAGCCCAGGCTGCCCTGCGGCACAAGTTGCCCCCAGCGCGCCGCACTGCGATCAAACCCTGCCGCGATCATCGATACGATCAGGTCATCGCTGGCAGCAACAAGATCCTCGGACGGGGTGACACGCGCAGCAGCATGAGCCGTCAGCACGTGCGCCGAATAACGTACGAATGCGTTGTCGGTCCGCGTCCACAAAGCCTGCATGGCGCTGATCCGGTCATTGATATCCGCTGCCACATAAGCGGTGCGCAACAACGCCGCCCTGTCCCGCAGCGCATCATCGCTGCCCGCATCGTCGTAGGCTGCGCCATACAGATCGATCATCTCGGCGCTGGATATTATGCCCATCGCCGCGGCCATATCCGCTGCCTGAACGCGTGATGCAAGTGACGCCATCGGCGCGCGCACCCGCCATGCCTGATAATTACGGTCGGCGCTGGCATAAAGCTTGTCGGGCGGCTCAAGACCCGTGGTCAGCGCCAGACCAAATCGCCACCGGGTAAGCTGGTTCACGTCATCCCACTGGATAGTCACTGCCCGCCTGCCATTCATACCGGCTCCGACGATTTTCTCCGCGAGCAACACATCAATGCGGTCCATACCACCTTGGCGCGATGCCCGGTCGATCTGTTCGCGTGCGGCGCTGGTCTCGCCCGAAAATCCCGAGCAGATCGCACGGATCAATTGCCACTGGTTGCCCTTGGCGGTTTCGCCCGCAAAGGGAACCAACGGACACATGCCGAGCGGATCGGCCGCAGACACATAGCTGTCGAGAGCAACGTTCAACAGGCGCGCAGTGGCGGCGGGTGGATCGATGGCCTGCACCATGCGCACCGCGCCATCTGCGGCACCGATGCGCAGCAGCAACGCGGCCCGTTCCGCCGCCCAGTTGGCCCCGTTCAGGCCCTGCGGCGTATCCAGTTCGCTCAGCAATACCCGCTGGAGCAGCAGGGCACCCCAGCGCGAGACAATCCGTCCGCTGGTGCGGCGCACCATGGTCTGCACATAACGGCCGCCAATATTGCCCAACGCTGCCGCGCCAAAGCCGCCATTGGCCTGGGTCATCGGACCGATCAGCTCGAGCGAGCGCCGGGCACCGGGGGGGAGCGCCTGGCTTAATGCCAGCTGCTGTTCAAGTTCGTCCTGCAGCGCGGCGAGCTCTTCGCTCAGCGCGTCGTCGCTCTCGTCCTGGCCGGCAAGCGATGGCAGCGCAATTCCCGGCAAAGCACCACCAGCCTGTGGATCGTCGTCAGGCGGCGCAACTGGCGCACGTCCTGGCTCAGGCAATGGGGCCGTTTCGCCCTGCGATGGTGCGGGTGCGGGTGCGGGATCGTTGAAACCGGGTGGGAGCAGGGATTCCGGTGCCTCGCTCTGGCCGATACCCGGCGCAGATACCAGGGCCACCGCCAACAGGCTGGCACAACCCAGAAGCATCCCCCGCCGCATGCTGGTCAGCCTTCCGACAAGGCGGATTCAGGCCCGGTGACTGACCCGGAGGTAGCTGCAGATGGCAGTGCGATCTGCTTTTCCACGCGCTGCGTCGGCGTTTCTCCGCCGCGCGCATAGGCGAACACCAGGAATCCGATCACCAACAGCACCAGCACGCCAAGGATCAGCGGACCGACAGGGCGTCTACGTTGCTGGTAATTCTGTCCCAATATGACCATTTTGCCGCAAGGCTCCTTCGACATCCAAGAAAACTTGCGCCATTGCCTAGCCTATTTATAGGCTGCGCGGCAATGCTGCAGAACCGAAAATCAGATCCGGCGCGGTTGGCCCAACAGATCAACGGGTGGCTTGACCGCCCGCTGGTGCTGGTCGGCCTGATGGGTGTGGGCAAATCGACCGTCGGCAGGCGGCTTGCCAGCGATCTGGGTATTGCCTTCGTGGATGCAGATGAGGAAATCGAGGCTGCTGCGCAGATGAGCATAGCCGAGCTTTTCGAGCGGTTCGGAGAGCCGTATTTTCGCGATGGTGAGCGCCGCGTGATTTCGCGTCTGGTTGTCGGCGTGCCGCGCATCATCGCCACCGGCGGTGGCGCTTTCATGAACGATGAGACGCGCGCGCTGATCCTGGCAGGAGCGATCGCGATCTGGCTGGATGCTGATCTGTCGACGTTGGTCGCGCGCGTCAGCCGCCGTGATACCCGGCCATTGTTGCGCAATGCCGATCCAGCAGCCGTGCTGGCCAGGCTGGCAGAGGTGCGTAACCCCATCTATGCGCAAGCCCAGATTCACGTGCGCAGCAAGGATGGTCCCCACCACAAGACCGTTTACATGATATTGGAGGCGCTCTGCCAATGGCACGGTTGAACATCGCGCTGGGTGATCGCAGCTATGAGATCGCGGTGGAAGCAGGGGCGCTGGGCAATGTCGCGGCGCACGTTGGCCCGTGGATAAAACAGTCGCGCACCTTGTGGGTCAGCGACAGCAATGTCGCCGCATTGCATTGGCCGCGTATTGAGGCGCAGTTGACTGCGGCAGGCATCCGCGCCGCGCTGCACAGTGTTCCGGCTGGTGAGCCAAGCAAGAGCTGGGCAGAACTGGCGCGGCTGATCGACTGGCTGCTCGCGCAAGGGGTGGAACGCAGCGAAACGATTTTTGCGCTGGGCGGAGGCATGGTCGGCGATCTGGCCGGATTTGCCGCCTCCATCGTCAAGCGCGGTTGCAGCTTTGTGCAAGTGCCCACGACATTGCTGGCGCAGGTGGACAGTTCGGTCGGTGGCAAGACCGCGATCAACGCTGCGGCTGGAAAAAATCTGGTGGGTTCCTTTTACCAGCCACGCTTTGTGCTTATCGATCCGCAGGTTCTGGCCAGCCTGCCACCGCGCGAAATGCGTGCCGGCTATGCAGAGGTCGTCAAATACGGGCTGATCGATGATGCACCTTTTTTTGACTGGTGCCAGGCAAATGGCCGCGAAGTGCTTGCGCGGCGACCCGCTGCTCTGGAGCATGCGATTGTCACCAGCGTGGCTGCCAAGGCACGGATTGTCGGCGAGGATGAACGCGAGACCAAGGATCGCCGAGCGTTGCTCAACCTTGGCCATACGTTTGGCCACGCGCTGGAGGCGGATACAGGCTTTGGCGATCGGCTGCTGCACGGTGAGGCTGTCGGCGTTGGCATGGTGCTGGCAATGCGCTATTCGGCGCGGCTGGGCTTTTGCCCTGACGCAGATGC
>JBBQXX010000273.1:0-3226 GCA_038209235.1 Sphingomonadales bacterium
GGTGGTCCGATTCTGACATTTGCATCCCATTCCGGCTTGCGCTGGAGCAAATGTCAGAATCATCAGGACCACTAGTAATTATATGGTGCTAGTGGATTGCATGATTTTGACATTCGAAGTGGGACCTGACCGCAAGCGGGACTCGAATGTCAAAATCAATCCACTAGTGTCGATCATCGGTTATGCCAGTTTCCTGGACATGCTGGGCCGGCTGGCCGAAGCCGAACCGCTTTATGCGCAGGCGCTGCAACTGCGCACTGAGGTGCTGGGCACCCAACACCCGGACACCAACATCGCGCGGCAAAGGCTGGCACACAACCGCTTGCTCCAGCCTTCCCGCTCTGCCGACGCGCTGGAACCTGCCCGCGATGCAGCGATTTATGTACGGACAAAGCGCGACACCTTCGGGTCAACTCCGCGCGACGATGCGCAGCGCAGCCGGGGAGCCGTGGCTCAGCGCAGTTATTTTTACCACGCTTGCCGATGCAGATTGGTCGGCGGTGACCAGATCCGGTAATTCCGGGAAAAAGGGTGACACGCTTCCCCGGCTTCGTCTTGAAGCGTTCGGCGCGCTTCAGGACGCGATGGCCGGATCTACCAGCCAAGCGGTTGCGCAGATGGCGGCGCGGCAGGCAGCAGAAGGTGCACGCGAGGGGGGTGCCGCCGAACCGGGCCCGGCGCTTGCGTTCTTCTATGCTGGTGCCAGGAGCCTGCTGGCATCGCACTGGCCGGTGCGCGATGATGTCGCCGCCGAAATCACCGTCGATGCAATCCGCCGCAAGAATGCATCGGGCGGCAAGATTTCTCGCGCCGAAGCCCTGCAAGCCGCGATGCGCCAGATCAGGATGTCACCGGGCGATCCCAGCCGTGCGCACCCATCTGCCTGGGCACCGTTCTCGCTGGTAGGGGACAATTCGGCGCGAGCCAGGTGAGCGTCTCGGGGCTCGCACCACGTCACATCAGCGCCATGGTGCCGCTTGTCGGAATCGAACCAACGACCTACCGCTTACAAGGCGGTTGCTCTACCTGCTGAGCTAAAGCGGCGCTGAGGCGCATGTGCGGGGTGCCCATGCTCTATTTGACGCCAAAGGTCCAGCCTTCAGTCACGCGAATTGTCTCATCGAGCGCCGCCGGGTTCCACAGCGCTGCCCATTGATCGGCATCCCGTGCAGCAGCGCGCAGCCAGGCGGCGGTGATCAACGCATCGGTGCTGTGGTCATCGTACGCGATCAGCGGCGCAGGCGGCAAAGCGCCAAGCTGGCCGAGCGCATGTTGCAATGCGGCGGCATCGCGAACCTTGCTGCGCGCCTTGCCAAGCCCGGCGGCACGCGCCGCAATACTGGTGTAGATCTCGACGATCACCGGGCCGCTGTCGGGCAGCGGATCGAATGGCCAGACGGGAATGCGCCCTGCCAGCCGGTGCAGCACGCGCATTCCGGTCAGGCTCGATTTGCCGACCTGTGCTGCCCCCACCAGATTGAAGCAACTTGCGCTGTTGGCCTGTCGGGTGAGGCGCTGGTGCCGCTCGACCGCGCGCAGCCTGCCGGTGCCGGTCTCGCCGAACCGGTCGCCGGTATCGCCCATGCCGTGGCGGAAGTAGCGGCGGCCTTCAGGGTGGCCGACAAAGCTGCTCGCTGCCAGATGGGGATCATCGCTGCACAGCGAATCGACCAGCGCCCACAGCGCGCGCGCATCGGCAGGGCTGTGGTGCCAGCCGGGGAAATACGCACCTGCATCGATGAACGGGAAAGTCGGCGACAGGTCCATGCCGATCAGCATATTGGTGCTCGCTTCGGCATGGCCGATCAACCAGTCGAGTGCCGCCTGCCGCGACCAGCCGCCTTGCGGGCGGTGGAGCACGGGGCAGGCATCATCTGCCGCCGACAGCGTCGCCAGTGCCAGCCCTTTGGGCCGCGCCACCGCCTGGCCCGACCAGTCGAAACAGGCGAAATGATCGAAATTGCGCATCTGGCTGAAAGCTTATTGCGCAAGGGCCTTCACCACGTCTGCGGTGAATTTGGCGATATCGAAACCATCGCCCGCCTGGTCGTAGCCGCGCCGCACGATCAGCAGATCAAGGCTGGGGATGATTACCAGATATTGGCCACGATTGCCGAACGCGCCGAACGCGTCGGCTGGCACGCCCGCTGACGCGTTGAGCAGCCAGAAGCTGGCCCCATAGCCAAACGGGCTTTGTGCGGGCTGCGGCCCGCTGGCTGCGGTGACATAATCGCGCCAGCCTTCAGGCAGGATGCGTTCGGCGTCCCATTGGCCATCATTGAGGTAGAGCAACCCCATGCGCGCCATATCGCGCGCGGTGGTCCACACCTGGCTGGAGAGGATGTAATTGCCCTGCCAATCCGTCTCCGCCCACGTGCGGGTCATGCCCAGTGCGTCGAACATGTCGTGCGGGTGCAGATGCGGCGCGACATCGCGTGCGGCCAGGGTGGCGAGCAGGATATCGTTGTTGGCATAGCGAAATCCGGTGCCCGGCTGGCTGAGCATCGGCCACAATGTCGTCCACTGGCGCACATCGCCGGCGGCCATGTAGACCGCGTCGGTGCGATTGCCCGGCGTGTCGCTGACCAACCCGCTGGTCATGCGCAACAGATGATCGATGCCGATCGCCTTGCGCGGATCGCCGTCCACATTCCATTCGCGCACCGGCCTATCGGGGATGGTGAAACCCTTTTGCCGGACAAAGCCGACATAGGTCCCGGCGATCGATTTGGCGACCGACCAGGTGCGTTGCGCGGTGTGCAGGTCATGCCCCGGCTTGTACCGTTCCTGCAAGATCCGGCCTTTGTGAACAATCAGCACACCGCTGGTCTTGCCGCCGAAGACTTTGGCCTCGAACGCGCTCTCGACCAGCGTATCGAATGGAGTGATCATCATAATGCGCGGGTCACTGGCGTTGACATCGCCCAGCGGCCAGTCACGCTCATCGGCGCTGCCGGGAAGCGCGCGCGCCATTGTTTGGGTGATCTTGGGTGTAGCATCGTCCTGCCAGCCGATGGGCATCGACGTGCAGCCGGTGACCGGATTGTGCCGGGCAATGCGCGGCGGCATATCCACGGTAAAAGCGACGCTGACGGTGCGCGTGGTCTCGTCGATATCGGCGGTCAGTGTCGGCACGATGTCTGCGATATGCGGATAGATGCCGGTCAGTTCATCGCCCTCGATATCCGCCAGTGTCTTGTTGCCATTCCACAGCCCCGAGCAGACA
>JBBQXX010000274.1:0-3202 GCA_038209235.1 Sphingomonadales bacterium
CCAAACCGATCAGGGCCAGACTCTACCGGCGACGCCGCAAAATCGCACCAGAACGCCGCTCGCTCGGTCAGCGAGACCGGCGGAATCTCCTCCTCGCCGCCGTCATCGATGAGCGCCAGCGCAAAGCCCGCGCCGTCATCCATCGCCTGCGCGATCCGCCCTGCGACCATTACGCTCAGCCGTTCGGCCATCGGCACGATCAGCAGCCCACCAGCCGCCTCCTGCAACAGCCCGGCCTGCTCGACGCGGTATCCGGCAGACAGGCTGGAGGCGACATCGATGCCGCCGCACAGCCGCTCCTCATCGATATGCACCGGCAGGCGGCGCACGGGGCGACCGGCAAAGGCTTCGTTCAGTAACGCCAGCACCGCATCGCGCTCTGCCGCCTGGCCACGCAGCCAAATGCCGCCCAGCCTTGACGGCGCAGCCGCGAGCAGCTCGGCCGCCAGCAGCGCATCGCTCATCCGAACAGCTCGGTCAGCGCGCGGTCGATGCGGGTGGTCGAGCCGGTCTCGTCGAGCACATCGCGGCGCAGCCGGTGGCGCAACGCCATTGGCGCGACGGCGCGCAGGTGCTTGCGCTCGGCTGACTTGGCCCCCTCAAGCGCCGCATAGGCCCGCGCCGCGCGCATCAATGTCAGTTCGCCGCGCAAACCATCTGCCCCCACCGCCATACACAAGGTCGCCGCGTCGGTCAGCGTGGTCTCGGGCATCGTCACCTTGGGCAAAGCCTTTTTGCCCTTGGCGAGCCGCTTGACGATCTTGGCGTCCTCCTCGGCCCAGGTTGCGGTGAAATTGGCCCCATCGCGTTCCAGCGCATCGCAGCGGCGCATGATCTCGATGCGCTGTTCGATATCCTGCGGGGTCTTGACCTCCACCGACAGCCCGAAGCGGTCGAGCAGCTGCGGGCGCAGTTCGCCTTCTTCAGGGTTGCCGCTGCCGATCAGCACGAAGCGCGCCGGGTGGCGCACCGACAGCCCCTCGCGCTCGACGAGGTTCTCGCCAGACGCGGCAACATCGAGCAGCAGATCGACCAGATGATCCTCCAGCAGGTTGATCTCATCGATATACAGGTAACCGCGATGCGCCTTGGCGAGCAGCCCGGGTTCGAACGCCTTTTCACCGCGCCCCAATGCCCGCTCCAGATCGAGCGCACCCAGCACGCGGTCTTCGGTCGCGCCCAGCGGCAGATCGACGAACGGCACCGGCACCTTGGCGATCTTGCCACCCCTGCCCTCGGCACATTTATCGGGACATTTATCCGTCTCGTCGGGCGCGCAGTTATAACGGCATCCGGCAATCGCCAGCATCGGCGGCAACAGCGCCGACAACGAGCGCGCAGCGGTGGATTTGCCGGTGCCACGATCACCAAACACCATCACCCCGCCAATGCGCGGATCGACCGCAGAAATCAAAAGGGCACGCTTCATTTCGTCTTGGCCGACGATAGCTGAAAATGGAAAAGGCATGCGCGGTGCTCTAACAGATTGATTGGCGCCGACAAGCGGCAGGGTCAGGCAAAATTGACGGTGGCGCTAAAATCCTCCCCCTTGGGGGAGGGGGACCGCGCAGCGGTGGAGGGGAAGCGGCTGGGTACGTTCCCCAAATGGAGGCACGATGCCGCTTCCCCTCCGTCACCGCTTCGCGATGCCACCTCCCCGTGCCGGGAGAGGATTTACCAGCTCATTCAAACTCGCCCTTCCTCGGCCCCAGATAGCCGAACAGATACGCCGCCACCTTGCGCATCTGGATCTCTTCTGACCCTTCGGTGATCCGGTAACGGCGGTGGTGGCGATAGATGTGCTCGAACGGGGTGTGGCGCGAATAGCCGATGCCCCCGTGGACCTGCATCGCGCGGTCCGCCGCCTCGCAGCAAAGCCGGTTCGCCCAGTAATTGCACATGCTGACCTTGTCGGAAAGTTCACGCTCGATCGCCTTGTGCGGCATCCGGTCCATGTCCCACGCGGTCTTCCAGATCAGCAATCGCAGCATCTGGGTTTGCGTGGCGAGTTCGACCAGCGGGAACTGGATGCCCTGATTTTCCGCCAGCGCCTTGCCGAACGGCTTGCGCAGCCTTGCATATTTGACGCTTTCCTCGATACAGAACACCGCCGCGCCCAGCGAGGATGCTGCCTGGCGGATGCGGTTCTGATGGACGAACGATTGCGCCAGCGCCAGCCCGCGCCCCTCCTCGCCCAGCATCGCAGATCCAGGCACCCAGCAGTCGGTGAACGACAGACGCGGGTGATCGGTGGGCATGTTGAACGTCCAAAGATATTCCTCGATTTTCAGCCCCGGTGTCTCGGAGGGCACCAGCAGGCAGGTAATTCCCTTGGCGCTGCCAGCATCACCGCCGGTGCGCACGAACAGCGCGCAATGCGTGGCAACATGCATGCCGGTGATCCACATCTTCTCGCCATCGATTCGCCAGCCCGGAACGCCATCGCGGGTCTCGCGAACGCCGCGCGTTTCCATATGCGTCGCATCCGATCCGTGATCGGGTTCGGTCAGGCCGAAGGCGGTGATGCGGGTGCGGTTAAACCCGCCGTGGATGAACTCCTGCTTCTGCGCCTCGGTGCCGAATTCCTCGAACATCGCGACAAACGGGAAGTTGCCGACGATCGAATGCTCGTTCTGCAGATCATTGTGCAGCCCCAGCCCCTGTGCGGCAAAATGCTCGCGAATCACCGCCATCCACAGGTTCGATCCATCCTTGCCGCCGTATTTGCTCGGTGCGGAGAAGCGCCAGTGGCCCGCCGCATCGGCGCGGCGCTGCGCCTCGCGCAGCAGCTCTTCCCAATCGTGCCGGGGCAACCCGCCATTATCGAAATCGGTCCGCGCCCATTCGCGGCGATGATCGAAAAAGCGAATATTGTCGTCCGCCTGTTCCAGCGGGCGGATCTCGGCCGCGATGAACGCGTCGAGTTCAGCCAGATAGGCGGTCAGCTCCGCAGGCAGGGCAAAATCCATTTGACATCCTCGTCATCGTTTGGATACACTATGGACAGGTTGACGCGCCCGGCAAGCGTTAAGCTGGCTGCGCCCCCTCATCACGCTTGCCCAGCCCCGACCAGTCCACCTTGCGGGTCACGAACATCACTGCTGCCAGCGCGACAAACAGCAGCACCGATCCGATGATCAGCGAATAGGCCTCGAGGTTGAGCAAAACATATAGCAGCGCATACAGCCCCAGCAGCAGCCCG
>JBBQXX010000275.1:0-3184 GCA_038209235.1 Sphingomonadales bacterium
AGCCATGCCGCACCATAGAGCACCCAGCGCACGCTGTCGGCACCCGCCAGCGGCTGGAATGCGTCGGACATCATGCCAAACAGCAATGGCCCCAGACCCAGTCCGATCAGGTTCTGCGAGAACACCATAATCGAGGTAGCAACCGCGCGCAGCTCTGGCCGGACCAGCCCCTGCACACAGGCGTACGTCGGGCCATAATACATCGCGGTCATGATCGTCGGCAAAAACAGCAGCAGCAAGGATATGCGCCAGTCGCTCGATGTATAGGCCCAGAACAGCAGCGGCGTTGCCACCGCCATCGCGATGGCAGGGCCGGTCAGCAGGTGCTTGCGGTCGCGCTTGCCGAAATGATCCGCCAGCTTGCCGCCAAGCCACGTGCCGATCATGCCGGCGACCCCGGCGCTGACTCCCAGATACAGGCCGGTCTCGCCGGGGCTGAGTTCAAAGGTGCGGATGAACAGCACCGCCACCCACACCGCTTTGCCATAAGACAGAAACGCGGTGACCCCGGCCGCAAGGCACAGCAACACGAAACACCGCGAAGTCGCCAGCTCGCGTAAGGCTTCGCGCACCGGCATCTGCGGCTTGGCGGCGGCCCGCGCTGCGCCTGCCACCATTCCTGCGCGGCGCGGTTCCTTGATCAGGAAGGGCACCAGCGCTGCCAGAATGACGCCGGGCAGGCCAACCGCCAGAAACGCGGTGCGCCAGCCATAGATATCGGCAAGCCCACCGCCGATCACCATGCCCAGCAGCGATCCGATGGGGATGCCCAGCCCATAAAAAGCGATGGCAGATGATCGCTTTTCGGGTGGCACGCTGTCGCTGATCAGCGAATGCGCAGCAGGCGTGCAGCCTGCCTCACCCACACCCACGCCAACGCGCGCCAACAACAATTGCGGGAAGGTGCGCGCCATGCCACACGCCATCGTCATCGCCGACCAGATCGCCACCGAACCTGCGATCAGCGCCACCCGGTTGGTGCTGCTGCGATCGGCATAGCGCGCGATGGGGATGCCAAGCAGCGTGTAGAACAAGGCAAACGCGAGCCCGGTCATCAGGCCCAACTGCGTATCGCTGAGGCTAAATTCACGCTTGATCGGTTCGGCAAGAATCGCGACGATCTGCCGGTCGAGAAAGTTAAAGATATAGATGACGAGCAGCGTCCACAGCATCAGCCGAGGAACAGCGGCGCTGGTGGGAATCGCGTCAGGGCCGGTCGCAGGCAATACGGGTGGCGGCAGCGCAGTGCTCGCGCGTTCGCGGGTTACAGACATCCACTCTCCTGTCGCGCCGCCTTCGGCTGGTTCGCCGGGGTGCTGCTTTAAGCGCGCATGCTAGCCGCATAACCGCTTGCGAGGCAATGACCGTTCGGTGAGTCGATGGCCTGCGGTCAGCCGCATTGCGCTCTGTGCAGCAGCTTCTGATCGGCAAGCACGAGCGCAACCATCGCTGCAACCACCGGGGTGCCGCGAATGCCGACGCACGGATCGTGGCGGCCCTTGGTGATGATTTCGCTGGCCTCGCCTTCGCGTGTGATCGTTTCGACCGGGGTGAGGATCGAGCTGGTCGGCTTGAACGCGACGCGCACCACCACCGGTTGTCCGGTCGATATGCCGCCTGCGATACCACCTGCATGGTTGGCAAGGAACTCCGGGTCGCCATCTGCACCGGGCCGCATCGGATCGGCATTGCGCTCACCGGACAGGCGGGCGGCGGCAAAGCCATCGCCGATCTCGACCCCTTTGACCGCATTGATCGACATGCAAGCTGCGGCAAGCTCGCTGTCCAGCTTGGCGTAGAGCGGCGCGCCCCATCCGGCGGGCACACCGGTGGCGATGCACTCGACCACCGCGCCCAGCGAACTGCCCGCCTTGCGCGCGGCATCGACCTGCGCCTCCCAGCGCCTGGCGGCCTCGGGATCGGGACAGAAGAACGGATTGCGGGCAATCTCGTGCGGATCGAACCGCGCCGGATCGATGCTGTCGCCGCCAAGCTCTGCCACATAGGCGGTCAGCGTGACCTCGGGTATCACCAGCCGCGCCACCGCACCTGCTGCGACCCGCGCTGCGGTTTCGCGCGCGCTCGACCGGCCACCACCGCGATAATCGCGAAAGCCGTATTTCTTGTCGTAGGCGTAATCGGCATGGCCGGGGCGATAGGCCCTGGCCACTTCGCTGTAATCCTTGGAGCGCTGATCGACATTGTCGATCATCAGCGCAATCGGCGTGCCGGTGGTCCGCCCCTCGAACACGCCCGAAAGGATGCGCACCTGATCGGGCTCCTGCCGCTGTGTGGTGAAGCGCGATGTGCCGGGACGGCGCGCATCGAGATAGGGCTGGATATCGCCTTCGCTGATGACCAACCCCGGCGGGCAGCCATCGACTACCGCGCCGAGGGCAGGGCCATGGCTCTCCCCCCAGGTGGTGAAGCGAAAGACGCGGCCAAAGGTGTTGAAGCTCATGGATTTTCCAGTTGTCCAAAGGCGGAGGCATAATCGGCGCCGCCGCATTGGGGGATCGCAACCGCTCTGTCCAGATACCGGTTGGCTAAGCGGCGCGCGAAGACGGATGCGTCATGTCGCGCCTGCCCGCGATCAATCCTGCAACGGAAATATCCTCGTCAATCTCATCCCAATGCAGACCGGCAGGGGACAGCGTTACCGTGGCGCGCTGTTCTGCTGTTGCGTCCAGCAAACGCGGATACCACACAAGCGGTACACCAATGGTCCTGCCGTCCGAAAGGTCCACCCAAAGGGTATTGTCATCGCATCGGGCCGATGTGGGGTTAACCGAAATATCCATGCCATGCCCTTTCAAACTGGCTGCGTTTCGCTCTGACGACCAACGCCAGATCACGCCGGTTAAGGCCATGGTTGTAGGCGACCGACACATTCTCGCCAACCCAGAACTTGGCCTCTCCGTCACCGTTGCTGACGTGGACGTGGACGTGGACGTGGCAGGGTTCAAGCGGGCTGCCTTCATCCTAATAGAAGAAGTAGCGAAATCCACGGTCTTTGAGGATGGTCGGCATTTGCGCCTAATCCAGCGCAATATCCGGGGCGTCTTCCTGCTTCATGCCGACGACATGATAGCCTGCATCGACGTGGTGTGTTTCGCCGGTGACGCCTGACGACAGATGCGAACACAGATACAGCCCGGCACCGCCGACATCGTCAATCGTCACA
>JBBQXX010000276.1:0-3166 GCA_038209235.1 Sphingomonadales bacterium
GGCGCCCTCGGCAGCAAACAGCCGCAGCGATGCCAGGCCCAGGCCATGTGCGCCGCCATTCATGATGACCTTCTTGCCTGCCAGCCCCAGATCCATATGCGCTCTCCTCGTGCGTTTTTTGCGCGTGATTTTATGTGCGGACGCTATCGGAATTGCCACCCCCGTGTAACCAGCAAAAATGACAGCATCCAATCCGCCAAGCCGTTGCAGCCAATTGTCAGCTGCAAGCGTTTACTGGTTTGGGTGGGCGGATTGTGGCGCGGCCAGCCCCGGTCTGGTGGCAAGGCTGGACACCGGTCTGCCGCCTCCATAACAAGGTCGCTCGTCGCATGGCACGCGGTCGCAGCATAACCGCCGGAAGCAAAAAACGCCGGAAGCAAGAGGACATATCGTCATGATCTGGGTAATTCGTCTGCTCGTCGCCGGATTTGCGGCACTGTTTCTCATCATCGGGGTGCGTGCCTCGCTCGATCCGCAGAGCATCATCACCCAGTTCGAGCTTGGTCGTCAGGGCGTGACCGGCACCAGCGCGATCCGCGCCGACATGGGCGGATTCTTCATCGGCACGGGGCTGGCTGCCATCGTCGGGCTGTTCCCGGGCAGGCGCGAGTGGCTGTTGGGCGCCGCAGCGATGGTGGCGCTGGCCTTTACCGGGCGCGCCATCGGCTTGATCGGTGATGGGCTGACCGCCAACATCGCCCAGTCAATGATTATCGAGGCGATCTCGATCGCGTTGCTGGTGGCTGCCTTCGCCATCCTGAGCCCGCGCCGCCGCAGCGAGATCGCGGCACACAAGGCGGACGAAAACGAACAAAGCGAAATCGAGCTGCAAAGGGACAGTGACTTGGCGCAGCCGATTGTCTAGGGCAGTAGTCATCCGATTCTGTCGCCGTCCGGGGGTTTAGCGATCTTGTCTTTGGTCTGTTTTCTGCCGCTCCCGCTGGCTTGTGAGCCGCGCTGAGCGATGGCCAACGCCGGCCTGATCGTCACCTGCCCGGCGTCGGCTGATGCCGCGCTCCATTGGTGGCAAGCGCACGATGGCCATATCGTCGGACGCGGACAGGATTTCAGCCCCCCCACCCGGCTTTCATCGCAGGTCCTGTCCTCGCAGGCTCTTTCAGCTCAAGCATCTTCACCGCTGACCGATAGCGATGATGCCGCGCCCGTCGTCGCGCTGGTACCGGCAGCCGACACCGTGATCCGGGTGCTCGACATGGGCGAGATGAGCGCTGCGCAGGCCGAGGCCGCCGCGCGGTATCGCGCCGCAGACCTCAGCATCGGCGGTGATGTGTTCGTTGCGGTGCGCGCGCTGCCGGGAGGAGACACGATGCAGGTTTTGTGCGCGACGATAGCGCGCGCGCGCCTGTCCGATCATCTCGCCGAACTGGCACTGCGCGGGCTTGACCCCGATATCATCGTGCCCGTGGGCCTTCTGCTGCCGCACAGCGATCAGCCGATGACCGCCACGTTCGGCGATCTGGGGGCAGACAGGCTGGGCCAGCTGGTGTTGCCACCCGATGAGGCGCTGGGCGCGCTGTTGCTGGGCGGCCATGCGGCGTTGTCGCTCGATCAGGATGCGCGCGATGCCGCGATGCTCGCTGCGCTTGCCGACCCGCCGCTCAATTTGCGCCAGGGAGAATTCGCCCGTCGCAGCGCGTTGTTTGCGCTGGGACCGGGTCAGGCCCGCACGCTCGCCTGGCTGGTTGGCGCGCTTTTGCTGATCAGCCTTGCGATCCCGCTGATCGAGATCGCCAAGAACTATCTGGGCGCAGACCTTGCCGGACGCCGCGCGCTCGCCAGCGCGCAGCGGCTGGTGCCCGAAGCAACCAGTGCAGCGCAGGCCGAACAGCTGCTCGATACCAGACTGGCGGCGCGCGGTGTCGGCAACGCGGTCGCCAGCGTTCCACTTTCGGGCTTGCTGCTGGCGATGCAGCCGGTGGCGGGGGTGACGCTGCGCCAGGCCGACTACCGCCCCGGTGGTATCATCGCTGCGATGATCGCTGCGCCGCGCGTCGAAGACCTGAACGCGGTGCTGATCGCGCTGCAGAACAGCGGCTATACCGTCACCGCCAGCCAACGCAGCGACGCGACCGGCCAGGCGGTGGCCGATATCACGGTAATTGCGCCATGACCGAAGCTGCAAGAAACTGGTTTATCGCCCTGTCGCGGCGCGAGCAGATCCTGGTTGGTATCGCCGCCGTGCTGGCGCTGGGCGTCATCGGCTTTTTCGGCATCTATCGCCCGCTTTACGATCTGGCGACCGATGCCAAACGCTCGTTCTATGAAGCCACGATGCAGGCCGGGCGGATCGAGGCCAAGGCGCAGGCGCTCTCGATGCCCGCCAACCGGCGCCCGGCAGAGGCGATCGCCGCGCTCAACCTGCTGCTCGCCAGCGAGGCGGCAGAGCGCGGCTTCACGCTCGACAGCAACCAGGCGCAAGGATCGAACCGCGCCGAGATCGCCATCGGCTCGGCGCGCTCGCCCGCGTTCCTCAGCTGGCTGGCCGATCTGGAACGACGCGGCGTGGTTCCCGAAACCCTGGTGATCCGGCGGATGGACAATGGCACCGTCTCGGTTTCGGCGCGGCTGGCCAAGCTGGGCTCATGAGCCGCATCATGAACCGCAACCTGAAACGCGCGCTGATCATTGCGCTGACGCTGGTCGTGCTGCTGCTGGTTCTGCTGCCGATGCGGATCGTCTTCGATTCGAGCGGTCTTGGCGAGCGCGGGGTCAGCGCGCGCAGCGTCGAGGGCAGCATCTGGTCAGGGACGCTGCGTGATCTGCGGCTGGGCCGGCTGGCTATGGGTGACATGGATGCATCGTTATCGCCCGCCGGATTGCTGGGCGGAGAACTGGTGCTGGCGATGGCGCGCGCAGGCGATATGCCCGGCCAGCCACCGCTGGCGTTCGATCTGGCCAAAAGCGGCGACACGCTGGCGATGCGCAACGCGACCGGGGAGGTTGCCGCATCCGATCTGTTCGCGCCGCTGCCGTTGCGCAGCCTCAACCTGGATGGCGTCAACATCGCCTTCGTCGGCAAAAAATGCGTGGCGGCATCGGGAGCGGTGCGGGTGAACATCGAACAAAGCCTGTTCGGCATCACCCTGCAACGCGGTCTGAGCGGCACGATCCGCTGCGATGGCGGCGATCTGCTGATCCCGCTCAA
>JBBQXX010000277.1:0-3122 GCA_038209235.1 Sphingomonadales bacterium
TCTTCGGCTGGCTGTCTGATCGGATTGGCCGCAAGCCGATCATAATGGCGGGCTGCGCGCTGGCGGCGCTCACCTATTTCCCCGCGTTCCAGATGCTGGCGGCAGCGGCCAACCCGCAGCTTGCGCAAGCCCAGGCGCAGGCACCGGTTGTCGTGGTGACCAACGCCGCCGATTGCTCGTTGCAGTTCGATCCGGTGGGCAAGAACCGGTTCGACTCCAAAAGCTGTGACATTGCCAAGGCGTTTCTGGCCAAGGCTGCGGTCAGCTACTCGTCCGCAAATGCCGCCGCAGGGTCAGTGGCGCGTATCGAATTTGGTGGAGACACCTACATCGCCCCTGATCCTGCGCAGCTGACTGGTGATGCTCGCAAGGCGGCGATCTTAACCTTTCAGGACGAGGTCAGGGCGGCGCTCGCCAGCGCAGGCTATCCGACCAGGGCCGATCCCGCAGCGATCAACAAGCCGCTGGTCGTAGCGATCCTGACGTATCTGGTTCTGCTGGTAACGATGGTCTACGGGCCCATTGCAGCATTGCTGGTCGAGCTGTTCCCAAGCCGCATTCGTTACACGTCGATGTCGCTGCCCTATCATATCGGCAACGGCTGGTTCGGCGGGTTTCTGCCGACCACCGCCTTTGCGATGGTCGCAGCGACCGGCGATATCTATTACGGCCTGTGGTATCCGGTGCTGATCGCCGCTGCGACCGTGGTGATCGGGCTGCTGTTCCTGCCCGAAACCTTCCGGCGGAGCATCGATCAATGACCCCGCCGTTCCGGTTCAGATGATCAGATGCGTTCGATGATGATCGCAGGCGCCATTCCGCCTGCGGCGCACATCGTGATCAGCGCGTAACGTCCGCCTGAGCGTTCGAGCTCGTCCAGCGCGGTGCCGATCAGCATCGATCCGGTTGCGCCGATCGGATGGCCCAGCGCCATCGCGCCGCCGTTGATATTCACCTTCTCGCGGTCCAGATCGAGGTCGCGAATGAACTTTTCGGCGACCACGGAGAACGCCTCGTTGATCTCCCAGACGTCGATGTCGTCCTTGGTGAGGCCAGCGCGATCGAGAGCCTTTCTGGCGGCGGGCACCGGCGCGTTGAGCATCAGCGTGGGGTCATCGCCCATGTTGACATAGGTGACGATCCGCGCGCGCGGTTTCAAGCCATGCTTGTCGGCATAATCCTTCGAGGCGATCAGCACCGCAGCAGCGCCATCGACGACGCCCGAGCTGTTGCCCGCGTGATGGACATGCGCGATCTCAAGGTCAGGATAGCGCCGGTTGATCTGCTTGCGAAAGGTGGTGCCGCCTATCTCGAAATCGGCAAGACCGGTGAACGCCGGTTTCAGCCCGGCAAGGCTCTCGGCGGTGGTTTCAGGGCGCGGGAACTCTTCGCGGTCAAGCGCGACCGAGCCATCAGGATTATATACCGGCACGACCGATTTGTCGAAGCGGCCTTCGTTGATGGCGCGCGCCGCGCGCTGCTGGCTGACCAGTGCCAGCGCATCCAGAGCCTCGCGCGAAATTCCCTCCAGCGAGGCGATGGCATCGCCGCACACGCCCTGATGCGACTGCGGGTGCAGTTCGTCGAGCGCCGGATTGTGCGAACCCATCAGCGGCGGCGGCATCCCGGCGTTGGCCTCTGCTGCGCCGACCGATTGCGTATAGCTCATCATCTCGGTGCCGCCTGCGATCACGCAATCTTCCATCCCCGACATCACCGATGCGGTCGCCATGTTGACCGAGGTGATCCCGCCGCCGCAAAACCGGTCGAGCGTCACGCCGCTTGCCTTGACGTCATAGCCCGCCGCCAGCGCCGCCATCCGGCCCAGATCGCCGCCTTGCTTGCCCTTTTGCGTCGAGGTCGACCAGACGATGTCGTCGACAGTAGCGGTGTCGAGGTGGTTGCGATCCTTGATCGCCTTGAGCACGGTTGCCGCCAGGTCTTGCGGGTGGAGGTGCGAAAGCGCGCCCTTGCCGGGCTTGCCGATGCCGCGCGGGGTGCGAACGGCATCGATGATATAGGCCTCGGCCATGGACGGTATCCTCTCGGTGGTGCGGCGGTTAACCGATCAGTTAAACCAAGGGTGCCAAGCCTTCAAGCGTCAATTCATCGTTTCAAGCCGCTCGTTGCTTTCCAGCCATGCCGCTTCTGCTGCTGCCAGCTCATCACCCAGCCTGGCGCGGCGGCGCGCAAGTTCGCTCATCGTCAGCGCGACCAGATCAGCCCTGGCGGTGGCAGGATCGAACATCGCCCGGTCGATGTCCGAACATTGCGCCTGCAACTCGGCAACCGCCTTTTCTGCCGATTTCACCTTGTTCTCGACCTTGCGCATCTGTTCGCGGTGATGGGCTTCGGCCTTGCGGTCCTTCTTGGAGATCTTGGGCTTGGGCTCGCCCTTGGGCTGGTTGATGCCCAGCACAAAGTCCATATAATCGGTCATGCTGCCGGCATATTCGGTTGCGGTGCCGCCATCGACCAGCACCAGCCGGTCGGCGGTCAGCTCGACCATATGCCGGTCATGGCTGATCAGGATCACCGCGCCTTCATAGCTGTTGAGCGCCTGCACCAAAGCTTCGCGCGCATCGACATCAAGGTGGTTGGTCGGCTCATCGAGGATCAGCAGATGCGGCGCATCGCGGGTGATCAGCGCCAGCGCCAGCCGCGCCCGCTCGCCGCCCGAAAGCTTGGCGACCTTCGATATCGCACGGTTGCCTGAAAATCCGAACCGGCCCAGCTGCGCGCGCACCGCGCCCGGTGTCTTGCCCGCCATCGCGCGGGTCATCTGTTCAAGCGGCGTGCTGTCGCCTTCAAGTTCTTCCACCTGATACTGGGTGAAATAGCCGATCTGCATCTTGCCTGCGGTCGCCATCGATCCTTCCGATGGCGGCAATTGCGCCGCAAGCAGCCGCGCCAGCGTGGTCTTGCCATTGCCGTTGCGGCCGAGCAGCGCGATCCGGTCATCGGGGTCGATACGCAGGTTGAGCCGCTGCAAAATCGGCTTGGCCTCGGTATAGCCGACAGCGGCCAGATCAAGCGTGATCAGCGGTGGTTTGAGCTCGGACGGGCTGGGGAAATCGAAGGTCAGGCTGGGATCGTCGATCAGCGCGGTGATCGGCTGCATC
>JBBQXX010000278.1:0-3092 GCA_038209235.1 Sphingomonadales bacterium
TGCGGCAACGCCACGCGCTGCGTCGTCATGCTGGCGGGCCGCGATGTGGTGATCGAAACCGGCGCAGGATTGCTGCGCGGATCGCTGGGCGATGGCGCGGTGACCATAGACATGGGGGCCCCGGGGCTTGATTGGGACGCCATCCCGCTGGCTTACCCGATGGACACCGCGCACATGCCCGTCGGCTGGGAGGATCTGACCGATCCGTCCGCCGTCAGCATGGGTAACCCGCATGTCATCTTTTTCGTCGAGGACCAGAGCGCTGTCGATCTGGCGCGGCTGGGGCCACTGATCGAGAACGATCCGCTGTTTCCCGAGCGCGTCAATGTCAATGTCGCCAAAATCGCTGAAGATGCCATCGCTCAAGATGGCATCCATCTGCGTGTCTGGGAGCGCGGCACCGGGCTGACGCTGGCCTGCGGCACCGGGGCGTGCGCAACTGCCGTTGCTGCAATCCGCCGCAAGCTGGTGACCGGACCGGTGCCGGTGCATCTGCCCGGCGGAACGCTGATCATCGACTGGCAACCGGGCGGCACCGTCAGCATGACCGGGCCGACCAGCCATGTCTTCACCGGCGAGATCGACCTCTGACCGCAATGACTGCCAGCCTGACCAGACGCCGCCCCGGCGCCGAGATCGTGTCGCTGGGCTGCCGGCTCAATATCGCCGAGGGCGAGGCAATGCGCATCATGCTGGCGGCGCGCGACGACCTGATCGTCATCAACAGCTGCGCGGTGACCAACGAGGCGGTGCGCCAGACGCGCCAGGCGATCCGCAAGGCGCGCAAGGCCCGCCCCGACGCGCGCATTGTCGTCACCGGATGCGCGGCGCAGACCGACCCTGCGATGTTTGCAAACATGCCCGAAGTCGACCGGGTGATCGGCAACATCGACAAGTTGAACGCCACCAGCTTTGACGCCCGCGCCAATGCCAAAGTGCGCGTCGCCGACATCATGGCCGTGCGCCAGACCGCCCCGCATCTGGCCACCAGCTTTGCCGAACACGCGCGCGCTTTCGTCGAGGTACAGAACGGCTGCGACCATCGCTGCACGTTCTGCATCATCCCGTATGGCCGGGGCAACAGCCGGTCGGTGCCCGCCGGCGCGGTGGTCGATGCGATCCGCGCGCTCGTCGATTCAGGCTATGCCGAGGTCGTGCTCACCGGGGTCGACGTCACCAGCTATGGCCCCGACCTGCCAGGATCACCGACATTGGGCATGCTGATCGAACGCATCCTCAAGCTGGTGCCCGGGTTGCAGCGGCTGCGTCTGTCGTCGCTCGACGGGGTGGAGGTCGACGAGCGATTGTTCGACCTGATCACCGGCGAGCCGCGCATCATGCCGCATATCCACCTCTCGCTGCAATCAGGCGATGACATGATCCTCAAGCGGATGAAGCGCCGCCACAGCCGCCGCGACGCCATCGCGCTGGTCGAGCGGCTGAAGGCGCGCCGCCCCGATATCGCCATCGGCGCGGACCTGATCGCGGGCTTCCCGACCGAAGACGAAGCGATGCACGCCAATAACCTGTCGATCCTGGATGCCTGCGATGTCGTCCACGGTCACATATTCCCTTACTCCGCGCGCGATGGCACGCCTGCTGCCCGTATGCCGCAGCTTGACCGAGCGGTGGTCAAGGCGCGCGCCGCCCAAATGCGTCAGGCCGCACAGACGCGCGCTGCCCACTGGCGCAATAGCCTGATCGGATCGCGTCAGATGATGCTGGTCGAACGCGACGGGCGCACCGGGCATGCGACAAATTTTGCCCGCATCGCTTTGCCTGCGGCCGATGATGCCCATATCGGACAGGTCGTGTCCGTGCTGATCACCGGCCACACGGACGCAACGCTGACAGCGGAGATTGCAGCATGAGCGAGAACAGCTGGAGCGATCGCCTGCTGGGCGGGTTTCGCAAGACATCCGACAAGCTGACCCAGAACATCACCGGGCTGGTGACCAGATCGCGGCTCGATGACGACCAGCTCGACGAGATCGAGGAGGCGCTGATCGTCAGCGACCTTGGCCCCGGCATGGCGGGCAAGGTGCGCGCGCGGCTGTCCGAGGGTCGGTTCGAGCGCGGGCTGGATGAAGACGGCCTGCGCGCCATCGTCGGCGAGGAAATCGGCAAGTCCCTGCGCGAAGTCGCCAAACCGCTCGACATCATTGCCTTCCCGCGTCCGCAGGTGATCCTGGTGATCGGCGTCAACGGATCGGGCAAGACCACCACCATCGCCAAGCTGGCGCATCTGTTCCAGGAGCAGGATTACGGCGTGATGCTCGCGGCGGGCGATACCTTCCGCGCCGCTGCGATCGGCCAGCTGAAAATCTGGGCCGACCGGCTGGGCATCCCGATCATCAGCGGCAAGCAGGGCGGCGATGCGGCCAGTATCGTCTTCGATGCGGTCAAGCAGGCGACCGCGACCGGCATCGATGTGCTGATCGTCGATACCGCAGGCCGTTTGCAGAACAAGCGCGAGCTGATGGACGAACTCGCCAAAATCCGCCGCGTGCTAGGCCGCCTCAACCCCGCGTCGCCGCACGACGTCGTGCTGGTGCTCGATGCGACCAACGGCCAGAACGCCCTGTCGCAGATCGAAACCTTCAAGGAGGTCGCAGGCGTTACAGGTCTGGTGATGACCAAGCTCGACGGGACAGCGCGGGGTGGAATTCTTGTCGCCGCAGCAGAAAAGTTCGGCCTGCCCATTCACGCCATCGGCGTCGGCGAGACGATCGATGACCTGCGACCGTTTGACCCCGATTATCTGGCGCATGTGATCGCCGGAGGAGCAAAATGAGCGAAGAACTGCCCGAAACCACCGAAGTCGTCGCGCCGAAGAAATCGCAAGGCAGCCTGCTGCCGCTGCTGCTCGATTTCGGGCCGCTGCTGATCTTCTTTGCGGTGTTCAAGCTGACCCAGAACGACGGCGCAGCGCTCGCCTCGACCCGCGCTGCGATCAACGGCACGCTGGCGTTCATGGCCGCGATCCTGATTGCGGTGGCGGTATCGAAATGGAAGCTGGGCCGCGTCTCGCCGATGCTGTGGCTGTCGGCGGTGCTGGTCGTCGGCTTCGGCGCGCTCACCGTGTACTTCAA
>JBBQXX010000279.1:0-3069 GCA_038209235.1 Sphingomonadales bacterium
TGACGAAAAGTCCCACAAGCGACGCATTTGCGTGAACAAGGCAGCCGAACCCGGCAGCTTTGCCGAGCTGGTCACAGCGAGCAACTATTCGTTCCTGCGCGGGGCATCGCATCCTGCTGATCTGGTCGAGCGCGCGCTGGAACTGGGGCTGGCGGGAATCGGCCTTGCCGATCGCAACACCGTGGCGGGTGTGGTGCGCGCGCATGTCGTGCTGCGTCAGGCGCACAAGGCGGCGAACGAGGCGGGCCTGCCGCTGCCTGCGCTGCGGCTGGTGGTCGGCGCGCGGCTGGTGTTTGCCGATGATACGCCCGATATCATCGCTTATCCCGCCACGCGCCATGGCTGGGGGCGGCTGACCCGGCTGCTGACTTTGGGCAACCTGCGCGCCACCAAGGGCGAGTGCATCCTGCATGGCGATGACCTGCTCGATCATCTGGACGATCTGCTGCTGATCGTGATGGCCGCGCCCGATGATGCGCCGCTGCTTGATCGGCTGCGCGCGGCGGCACCGGACCGGGTGTGGATAGGCGTGACCATGCCGCGCCACGGCGCAGACCGCCGCCATCTGGCGCGGATGATGCGGCTAAGCGCCATGACCGGCGCACCGCTGCTCGCCACCAACGATGTGCTTTATGCGACGCCGGGCCAGCGCCCGCTGCACGATGTGCTCACCTGCATCCGCCTGAGCACGACCATCGCCAATGCAGGGCGAGCGCTGGAGGCCAATGCCGAACGCCACCTCAAAGCGCCTGCCGAGATGGCGCGGCTGTTTGCCGATTGCCCCGATTCCATCGCGCAGACGCCCGCGCTGCTGGCGCGCATCGCTTTCACGCTCGATGACCTGCGTTATCAATATCCGCTGGAGCCGGTGCCACCGGGCTGGGAGGCGCAGGACTGGCTGGAGGACATGGTGACCCGCGCAGCGCGCGAGCGTTATGGCGCTGATCTGCCGCCCAAGGTGCTCAAGCTGCTGGACGAGGAGTTCACCCTGATCGCCAAGCAGAAATACGCCTGCTATTTCCTTACCGTGCATGATCTGGTGCGCTTTGCCCGGACCCGCGATCCGCCGATCTTGTGCCAGGGGCGCGGCTCTGCGGCCAATTCCATCGTCTGCTTCCTGCTGGGTGTCACCTCGGTCGATCCGGTGACGCACGACCTGTTGTTCTCGCGCTTCGTCTCCGAAGAGCGCGCCGAGCCGCCCGATATCGATGTCGATTTCGAGCATGAGCGGCGCGAGGAGGTGATGCAGTATATCTATCAGCGCTATGGCCGCCACCGCGCCGGGATTGCCGCCACGGTCATCCATTACCGCCCGCGCAGCGCAGTGCGCGAGGTCGGCAAGGTGCTGGGCTTTTCCGAAGACGTGACCACGCGGATGAGCAGCACCATCTGGGGCAGCTTTTCGTCTTCCATGACCGAAACGCGCTATGCCGAGGCCGGTTTTGACCCCGATAGCCCACAGATTGCCCGGCTACGCGATCTGGTCGATCAGATCTTGCACTTCCCGCGCCATCTTTCGCAGCATGTCGGCGGCTTTGTGCTGACGCAAGACCGGCTGGACGAGACCGTGCCGATCCACAATGCCGCGATGGCGGACCGCACCTTCATCGAATGGGACAAGGATGACATCGACGCGCTGGGGCTGATGAAGGTCGATATCCTGGCGCTGGGCATGCTGACCTGCATCCGCAAGGCCTTTGCGCTGATGCGGGAGCATGATCTGGGCGAGCATGACCTGACCGTCGATCTGGAGGCCGATGACCCGGCGGTGTATGACATGCTGTGCCGGGGAGACAGCATCGGGGTGTTCCAGGTGGAAAGCCGCGCGCAGATGAACATGCTGCCCCGGCTGCGTCCGCGCACGCTGTATGACCTGACCGTGCAGGTCGCGATCGTGCGCCCCGGACCGATCGAGGGCGATATGGTCCACCCCTATCTACGCCGCCGCTCGGGCATCGATCCGGTCGAATACCCCTCGCCTGCGCCGCCGCATGACCCCGATGAGCTGAAGACGCTGCTCGGCCAGACCTATGGTGTGCCGCTGTTTCAGGAACAGGCAATGAAGCTGGCGATTGTCGCGGCAGACTTCACCCCGGGTGAGGCCAACCACCTGCGCCGCGCGATGGCGACGTTCCGCAATGTCGGCACGATGCACAATTTCCGCGAAAAGCTGGTCATGGGCATGACCGCGCGTGGCTATACCGCGCAGTTTGCCGAACGCTGTTTCAAACAGATCGAGGGTTTTGGCAGCTATGGTTTTCCCGAAAGCCACGCGCTGTCGTTTGCGCGGCTGGTCTATGTCTCGTCGTGGATCAAATGCCACCAGCCCGCCGTGTTCGCCTGCGCGCTGCTCAATGCGCAGCCGATGGGCTTTTACGCGCCCGCACAGATCGTGCGCGATGTGCGCGAGCATCAGGTCGAGGTGCGACCGATCGACATCAACGCCAGCGGCTGGGACAACAGCCTTGAGCGCGACCAGCAGGGGCGGCTGGCGCTGCGGCTGGGCTATCGCCAGATGGACGGATTTCGCGCGGTCTGGGCCGAAGCGCTGGTCGCAGCACGCGTCGCGCAGGGTCGCTTTGCCAGCATCGAGTCGCTGGCGCGGCGCGCCAACCTGCCGCCCGCCGCGCTGCGCCTGCTCGCCGATGCCGATGCGTTCGGGTCCCTTGGGCTGAACCGCAGGCAGGCGCTGTGGGAGGCGCGGCGCACGCCTTCGGGCGAACTGCCGCTGTTCGCTGCGGCGCGCGCGCGCGAACTGGGCGATGAGCCCGACATGCAGCTTCCGATCATGCCCGCATCCGAAGAGGTGGTTACCGATTACCAGACGCTGCGGCTTTCGCTGAAAGACCATCCGATGACCTTCCTGCGGCCTGTGTTGCGCGGCGAAGGCGTGCTGAGCTGCGAGGATACCGGCAACGCCAAGGCGGGCGCTGCGGTGCGCACCGCCGGCATCGTGCTGGTCCGCCAGCGCCCCGGCAAGGGCAACGCCATCTTCGTGACGATCGAGGACGAAACCGGCGTCACCAACGTGGTCTTGTGGGCCCGCCTGTTCGAACGCTTCCGCCGCGC
>JBBQXX010000280.1:0-3050 GCA_038209235.1 Sphingomonadales bacterium
CGAGCACAGGGGAAGTGGTGCCCGCAAGCAGGGCAAATGCGATAATCGATCTGGTGAGCATGTGAGGCAATCCCGTAATATGTTGCAGCGGTTGGGGAAACGCGCGTTCGCACGATATGTTGCATCGCAACAAATTATGGCATGATAAAGGCCGGATTTGGTCGGAGTGGATCAGCAAGCAGACGACACCATTTTGCGATATGCTTGCCATCGGATTGACAAAACATGACCCAATGCCTAAACGTCCGTATGTAACGACATGAAAGTCACGCGATGCCCGTCACGTTCACTAGCAGGGATTTCAACCGCGACCCCGGCAGTATTAAACGTGCCGCGCTTGCCGGGCCGGTGTTCATCACAGATCGCAACCGGCCCTCGCTGGTCGTGCTGGCTATCAAGGACTATGAGCGGCTCGCCGGGCGCGGTGCGTCGCTGTTCGATGTGCTCATGCCCGATGACGATCAGGACTTCGACTTCGATCCACCAAAAGCAAACCCGTTTGCTCGGCCTGCCAAGTTGGACTGATGTTCCTGCTCGACACCAACGTCATCTCCGAAAGTCGGAAACTATCATCAGGGCGTGCCGCGCCGGCCGTTGTAGCATGGCTGATGGTGACCGACCCGGCCACGACATTCCTGTCTGCCATGACCCTGTTCGAGCTGGAGCTCGGCGTGGCGCGTATCGAGCGCCGGGATCCCGCACAGGCCAGACGCCTGCGCCGATGGATCGATCAGACCATCTTGCCCGGATTTGCAGGCCGGGTGCTACCGATGGATGTCGCCGTCGCGATCATCTGCGCGCGGCTGCATGTTCCCGATCCGGTCAGCGAACGCGACGGCTGGATCGCCGCTACAGCCTCTGTCCACCGCCTGACGGTGGTAACACGCAACACCGCAGACTTTGCCGCGACCGGGGTAACCACGCTCAATCCTTGGGAATTGGGCGTTGAGTGAGTAATGTCATCGCTGCCTGAAAATGACGAGCGATTTCAAGGCCGAAACGAGCCCCGCCCTCACAGATAGTATTTGATCCTCACCCGCTGGCTGGTCCCTGCGCCCTGCGCGATGAACAGCACCTTGGCAAACTGCGGCGGGCCGAAGCTGAAGCCGGGGTTGCGTGAGAAGCCGATGCCTTCCTTGGGGATGCCCGCGAACGTATCGAGCTTGCTGTTGCCGTTTTCGTCATGGACGATGGCGAGCGCATACTGGCCGGGGGGCAGATCGGTGAACCGCGCCACGCCATCCTTGGCACGCGCGGTCAGCTTGCGCGCGGCAGGATCGTCGTTGCAATCGGGGAAGCTGCGTTCGTTCGCGGTCAGGCACAGCTGGAGCAGGCCCTTGGGCGAGCGCAGTTGATCGACGGTAATGTCGAGATAACTCAGCGGCGCCGCGCCAGGCAGCGCGAGCAGCGCAGCAGCGCCCAATGCCACCGTCTTGATCAGGCGCGTCTTGATCAGGCGCGTCTTGATCAGGCGCGTTTTTGAAAGGTTCACGAATTCAACTCCCCAGATGGTCCGGATCGAACCGCACTCGCACCAACGGCCACGCCTGCCGCCACGCCTGCCGTTACCCCCGCCGCTGCCGGCCGCTTCGTCGCGAATGACCCCAGCCCCGAATCGGTGCGGCAAAGCCTGTCCCAGAAGCGGAAATAAAGCCCGTAGTTGCAGGTGTATCTGGCATGGTGATGCTGATGATGGCTGGCGGTTATCAGCCCCTTGCCCAACACACCCTGAACAAGCGAGCGCGGGAACAGCTCCCAGCCCATATGGTTGGTCACCCCCATCACCGTCATGATCGCCAGCACCAGCCCCAGCATTGCGGCATGAACGGGGATGACAAGCACCAGCAGAGGGATGACAACCGCACCGGTCAGCGCCTCGATCGGGTGAAAGCTCATCGCCGCCCACGCGGTCGGCGGGCGGCTGTCATGATGCACGGCATGCGCGATGCGAAACCACCTGGGCTGGTGCATCAACCGGTGCGTCCAGTAAAACCACGTATCGTGCGCAAACAGGAAGGCAAATACCGACAGCGGCAGATACCACAGCGGATATGCGTTCCAGTCGGTATAAACCGCCGTCCAGCCATGGTTCTGCCAGCCCCATGCGACGATGCCGGTGGGAACGCCATAAATCGCCGCGCTGTATAGCGACCAGCGAATTTCCCGGCCAATCTGCGGCTTCATCCCCGCATAAAGCCCGGGTCGCACCTTATCGGTGAGCCAGGCGAACATCGCGCTGGTCACCAGATAGCGCAACCCCACAATCAGGGTCATCGCCAGAGCGGACAGCAGGATGTGCGAGGAGCCGAGCATATGCATCCGCTGTAGCGCGGTTTATGTTGCCGTGCAAAGTGATCCCTATGCTCTTTCCCTGCGGCGCTCGCTGCGCTAGGACAGAACGAGATGAAATCGCCGCGCAATATTTCCAGCAAAACGCTCAAATGTGACATCGCGATTCTGGGCGGTGGGCTGGCCGGCGGGCTGATTGCGCTGGCGTTGCACAAGAAACGGCCCGAGCTCGACGTTCTGGTGATCGAGGAAAGCGCCTCGCTGGGTGGTAACCACATCTGGTCGTTTTTCGGACCCGATGTTGCCGATCACCACCGCTGGCTGGTAGCGCCGCTGGTTTGCCACGGCTGGCGCGGCTATGACGTCAAGTTTCCGGGCCACGAACGCGCGCTCGACGAGAACTATTATTCGATCATGTCTGACCGGTTCGACGAACATATTCGCGAGACTTTGCCCGCGCACCGTATCGTCACCGACACCCGCGCGCTCGCCGCCAGCCAGACCTTTGTCGTGCTGGAAAACGGCGCGCGGATCGAGGCGGGCGGGGTGATCGATGCACGCGGCGGCGGCAATATCCGCCATCTGCGCTGTGGCTGGCAAAAGTTCATGGGGCAGATGCTGCATCTGTCCGAACCGCACGGCCTGACCCGGCCGATAGTGATGGATGCAACCGTCGAGCAAATCGACGGCTATCGCTTCGTCTATTGCCTGCCGATCAGCCCGATGGAGGTGTTCGTCGAAGACACCTATTACAGCGATAC
>JBBQXX010000281.1:0-3036 GCA_038209235.1 Sphingomonadales bacterium
GAACCGAAAAAACCGCCCATCCGGCAAGTCCCAAAGGTACGAGGACATATAGATACCGGTAAAGGTTATGCGAAAGGCCGCTGGGTAATGACAGTGCGGTGATAGTCCAAAACAGTATTGCAAAGCCGATAAATGCCCAGCCGCCCCTGATTCTTGGTAGAAAAACCATGCCTGTCAGCACCACGGCAAGTGGACTTTGAAAAACCGCCAGCGCTGCATTGTATATTTTTTCAGCTAGTGGCAGGCTGCTTTCGGCAAAAAAGGCAATCTTTGCGCCAGCGGTGCGCGGGATAAGTTCACCGGTGACCATCCACGCTATGCTTGCCAGTATGGTGCTAGTCAAAGCCGTACAGAACGCCAGGCCCAGCAATCTGTAGGGAAGCCTGTGCAGCCTGATCAATACCGCTGCAACCAAAGTAGCACTAAGAACTCCCAGCTCGGGTCTGATAAAGGGCAACGCTCCGATCAGTACCGCAAGCAAGACCTGTATTCGGGTATGGTCCGGATACTGAGCCAGATATGCTGCCCAGGCTACGGCAGCCATTGCCAGACCTGTTTCAAGACCGTTCATCAGCTGAAACCATGCAGCGCCCCCCAGAAACCCGCCAAGCGTTCCAAGCGATGCAAGCACCTCGTTTGCACTCAGGAGGCGCAACAACCGATAAAGCCCGACAACGTAAAGTGATGCAGCGATGGTGGCCAAAATGAATGATGCGGTTGGCAGGTCTAAAACTGTGCCCAACGCCGCCAGCATGATCAGGTGAATGAGGCTGGTAGCTCCGGTTGGCTGGTTCTGGCCGAATCCGTCAACCTGGGCGGTCAAGATCTGATGGGCATTTGCAATTGTGATGTAGGCGTCATCCAGTGGAAACGCGATCGGCTGGTTCACCAAGAATGTCGCAACGATGACGCACAGGAGTGCCGCTGCCACCAGTATCTCACCGCTATTCGGGAACTTTCTGAGCATCGCAAAATGCACCTGTACGGCATTAATTCTGATTGGATAATACAAGCCGATAACGGGCCTGATCGCCCCATACAGGAAACCTGCCTGGGACCAAGCAATCGTAAGACCGTACCAGGAGTGGTCACTACCGCTTCATCAGCGTTGCCCTATGTGTGTTCAGTCAGCAGAACAGGATTTGGTGGAGCCTAGCGGGATCGAACCGCTGACCTCTACACTGCCAGTGTAGCGCTCTCCCAGCTGAGCTAAGGCCCCATGTGCGCCGGTCCGGGTGGCCCATGCGCTGAGAAGGATCGCCCTTTAGTCGAGCGGTCTGGTGGTGGCAAGGGACAATCGCTGCCCCTGCCACCCAGGTTGGTCAATTCCGAAAAAAGCTCAGCTTTCTTCGTCCTTGTTGTCGGCTGCGGCAACGCCCAGGTCATCGTCGCCACCCAGATCGACATCGTTGTCGGGCGAATCGCCGTCCTCGTCGATGTCCAGATCCTCATCGGCCAGATCGACGTCCTGTTTCTCGACCACCTTTTTCTTTTCTTCTTCAAACGGCAGCGGCTGCTTGGATTTCAGTACGGGCTCGGGAGTCCAGCTGTTGCCGCAGTTGATGCAGGTGACCGGGTCGTCCTTGCCAAGGTCGTAAAAGCGGGTGCCGCACTTCGGGCAGCTGTGCTTGGCGCCCCATTCAGGCTTGATCATGAATAATGCCTCAGGTTTCGTAACATCAAAGATGTAAGGAGAAGTTCGCATATTTCCACCAGCGATGCGGGCACGCGCCGCGAGAGGAAAATCGGCGTGCGCCTTGCCATAGCTTTATGCCGCTGTCAAAAGCTGCGTCGCATTTCATCCCGGCAGCGTTCTGCCCAACCGGACATCGACTTATCGTTATGGCCCATCCCGCAGACCAGACCCCGGCCCAGATTCAGACCCAGATTCAGACCCAGATTCAGATAATGCATCGCTTTGCCGCATCAGGGCCGCTGACTGGCACGGTCTGTGTGCCCGGCGACAAATCGATCTCGCACCGCGCGCTGATGCTGTGCGCGCTGTGCGTGGGGGAAAGCCGGATCACGGGATTGCTGGAAGGCGAGGATGTGCTCGCCACGGCCGCTGCGATGCGCGCCATGGGGGCAGATATCCAGCGCGGTGAGGATGGCGTGTGGACGGTGCATGGCGTTGGCGTGGGCGGGCTGATGCAACCGGGCCAAGCGCTCGACATGGGCAACAGCGGCACATCGACCCGGCTGTTGCTGGGCCTGATCGCCAGCCACCCGATCACCGCGATGTTCACCGGCGATGCCTCGCTCAACCGCCGGCCGATGGCGCGGGTCACCGATCCGCTGGGCCAGATGGGCGCGGAATTCAACGCCAGCCCCGGCGGGACGCTGCCGCTGATGGTGCGCGGGTTGATGCCCGCCATCCCGATCACCTACCGGCTGCCGGTCGCATCGGCGCAGGTCAAATCGGCGATATTGCTCGCCGCGCTCAACACACCGGGGACGACGACGGTGATCGAGCCGGTGGCAACGCGTGACCATAGCGAGCGGATGCTCGCCGGATTCGGCGCGGCGCTGACGGTGGCGACGGGCAGCGACGGCGCGCGGCATATCGCGGTGACCGGGCCGTGCGACCTGCAGGCGCAGGATATTACCGTGCCGGGCGATCCATCCTCGGCAGCGTTCTTCATCGTTGCCGCGCTGATCGTGCCGGGCTCTGACCTCACCATCCAGAATGTCGGCATGAACGTCACCCGCAGCGGGCTGATCACCGTGCTTGCGGCGATGGGCGCGCAGATCGAGCAGCTGAACCTGCGCATCGTCGGCGGCGAGCCGGTTGCAGATTTGCGGGTGCGGGCGAGCGTGCTCACCGGCATCACCGTCGATCCAGCCATCGTACCGAGCATGATCGACGAGTTTCCGGTGTTCTTCGTGGCCGCCGCGATGGCGCATGGCACCACATCGACCAGCGGGCTGGACGAGCTGCGCGTCAAGGAATCGGACCGGCTGGCGACGATGGCGACAGGGCTGGCGGCGATTGGCGCAGCGGTCGAGGAGCGCGCCGACGGGCTGGTGATTACCGGC
>JBBQXX010000282.1:0-2987 GCA_038209235.1 Sphingomonadales bacterium
GTCGCTGTATTGCGTCGGCTGGGCCAAGCGCGGCCCCAGCGGCACGATCGGCACCAACAAGCCCGATGGCGCGCTGGCGGCTGCACAGATCGCCGACGATGTCCCGCACAGCACTGGCAAACCTGGCCGGGCAGGGATTGATGAGCTGCTTGCCAGCCGCGCAGTTGAGGTTGTGTCGTTCCGCGACTGGAAGCGCATCGAGCAGGCTGAAGAAGCGCGCGCCCGCAGCGGCGCGCCGCGCGAGAAATTCACCAGCATCGCCGATATGGTCGCAGCGCTGCGTTAGTCGGTTACCTCATCCAGCAGGGTCGCCCCGATGGATGGAATAACCCGAATGATCAGCGCAAACCACATTCGACACGTGCTCGCCGTGTTGATGCTGGCGGCCTGCTCTGGCGTCGCCAAACCTTAAAAAACCCAGGACGCCGTCGCCGAGTCGACACGTTATCTGCAACAGCGCACCCGGGCGTCGGGGGAAAAGCTTGTTTCCAGCGACCTGAAGTTGCAAGCTGATGGCTCGATATCAGGCAACGCGGTTGTGACCGACATCAAGCGCGTCACTCAAACGTAACAATGCCCGGTCAGCGTCGCAAAAGCATCAGGCGGCGCAAGCAGCTATATGTGCTCGCAATAGCCGGACGCACGATCCGGGAAGTGGCGATCAAGAACACAGGAGAGTGATATGTACGATCTCATCATTCGCGGCGGCACCATTTATGATGGCTTGGGTGGCGCGCCTTTCGTTGCCGATATAGCCATCACCGGCGATACCATCGCGGCGGTCGGCACCGTTGTCGGCGCGGCGCACGAACAGATCGATGCAAGCGGCCTGATCGTCACCCCCGGATTTGTCGACATCCACACCCATTATGATGGCCAGGCGACATGGGATGACGTCATGGCACCATCGGCCTGGCATGGCGTCACTACGGTTGTCATGGGCAATTGCGGTGTAGGCTTTGCGCCTGCTGCGCCTGACAGGCACGAATGGCTGATCGGCCTGATGGAAGGCGTTGAAGATATCCCCGGCACCGCGCTGGCCGAAGGCATGACCTGGGACTGGGAGAGCTTTCCCGAGTATCTCGATTCGCTCGAACGGCTGCCGCGCACCATCGATATCGGCACGCATGTTCCGCATGGCGCGGTGCGCGCCTATGTGATGGGGGAACGCGGCGCGGCCAATGAGGAACCCACAGACGCCGATATCGCGGGCATGTCACGGATCGTCGAGCAAGGCCTGCGCGCCGGCGCGCTGGGCTTTTCATCATCGCGCACGGTGCTGCACAAGTCGATCGACGGCGAGCTCGTGCCAGGAACCACCGCCACCGCCAGGGAACTGATCGGCATCGGCCGCGCGATGGGACAGGTCGGCTATGGCGTGTTCGAGATGACCTCCGATCTTCTGCCCGAGTGGAACGAGTTCGACTGGATGACAAGCCTGTCGAAGGAAACCGGCCTGCCCGTCACGTTCTCGATGCTGCAATCACCGATGAAGCAGATGCACTGGACCGAGCAGATGGCTGCGTGCGCAGCCGCCAACCGGTCGGGCGGCAATGTCGTCGCGCAAATCTCGCTGCGCGGCACCGGCGTGGTGATGAACTGGCGCGGCACGGTGCACCCCTTCGTGCAACGGCCAAGCTGGCACGCAATTGCAGCGTTACCGTGGGACGAGCAGCTGGCACGCCTCAAGGACCCCGCGTTCAAGGCACAGCTGCTCGCCCAGGACAATCTGCCGCCCCCATCGCCCGATATCGCTGCGCTGTTCATGCTGGTCACGGCAGGCTGGGCGATCCAGTTCGCAATGCACGACGATTTCAGCTATGAGCCGACGCGCGATGAAAGCATCGCACTGATGGCGGACAGTGCAGGCTGCGATCCGGCGGAATTTGCCTATGACGCGATGATGGCAGACGAAGGCAACGGCTTTATCTATCTGCCGATCCTCAACTACCAGGACGGCAACCTCGATTTCATCAAGGGCCTGCTGGAACGCGATGACACGGTCGTTTCGCTGTCGGATGGAGGCGCGCACTGCGGCACCATCTGCGATGCGGCAGCGCCAACCTTCCTGCTGAGCTACTGGGCGCGTGACCGCAAGGCAGGAACGATCCCGGTCGAACTGGCGGTCAAGCGCCAGTGCCACGACACCGCACGGCTCTACGGCCTCAATGATCGCGGCGTACTCAAGCCAGGCTATCTGGCCGATATCAACGTCATCGATTTTGCCAGGCTGCGTCTCGCCGCGCCGTGGCTTGCCTTCGACCTGCCCGCTGGCGGCAAGCGACTGCTGCAAAAGGCGGAAGGCTATGTCGCAACGATCAAATCCGGCGAAGTCACCTTCCGGCAAGGCGAAGTCACGCAGGCCCGTCCCGGCGGACTCATCCGTGGCCCGCAAAACGTGGCGCAAAGAGAGGCGGCGCAATAGCAGGTCCGAAATTTGGTGCGCCCGGCACGAAAGCTCTGGGCGCTCAAATCATTGGAAAATTTCGGTCCCGAGGCAAAATTTTGGTCGTTTTGAGCGATCAAGATGATCTTTTCCCACAGCATAGGGTCGTTGCGAAAATTCCCCATCTCCGTGGTGCTGCGGCAACAATGGGGTACGAAGGCGACGTTCCGGAATGATGCGAACGGGGACCGGTAATACCAACCTGCGCTGAGGCTGACTCACATTTCAGATTCCCAAACTGACGAAAGCGTAAATCAATAGCGCGCTGCGTTCGGAGGGGGTGACCACGGGAACTGCGATCGGCTTGCGGGAAGATTTTGACGGTGCGGCATTGCGGCGACTGGCCCGGGCAACGAAGATCTCGAACCAGGCTCGGCGGCTTCTGGCATTGGCCGAGGTTTACGATGGCGGCACCCGGACCTCGGCGGCGCGGATCGGCGGGGTAGGTTTGCAGATCGTGCGGGACCGGGTGGTGCGGTTCAATGCCCCAGGCCCGGCGGGTCTGCTGGATCGAAAGGCTATGGGGCCCCGGTCCCGGCTT
>JBBQXX010000283.1:0-2983 GCA_038209235.1 Sphingomonadales bacterium
CCGATCTCGTCAACGCCAGCGACGTGGTCCTGTTCATGAAGGGCACTCCGCTCTTCCCGCAATGTGGCTTTTCCAACCGCGCGATCGCAATTCTCGATCACTGCGGCGTCGCCTACGAGAGCGTCGATGTGCTGCAGGACATGGAAGTCCGGCAGGGCATCAAGGGGTTTTCCGACTGGCCGACGATCCCGCAGCTCTACGTTAAGGGCGAATTCGTCGGCGGCAGCGACATCATGATGGAGATGTTCGAGGCTGGCGAACTGCATACGCTGATGCATGAAAAGGGGCTGGTCGCGGCTGGCTGACCGTAAATCCTCCCCGATCGAGGGAGGATTTTATCGGGCCGGGAGGCCTGGCGGAACGCGCGATCGCTTGACCCCGTCGAAGCAGAACAGCGCGACGGCGGTCCAGATGAACCCAAAGCATATCGCATGCGCGGGCGTGAGAGCTTCGTCATACACGAACACGCCGAGCAGAAACTGGATCGTCGGCCCGATAAACTGGATAAAACCCAGCGTCGAAAGCGGCATTTTGCGCGCCGCGCTGGCAAACAGCAGCAATGGCACCGTGGTTACCGCGCCGCCTGCAACCAGCAGAGCGTCGGTATAGGTCGAAAAACCCAGCCCCGGTGCCGGGTCATACCAGGTGGCCCAGTAAACGTAGCCAAGCGCAAACGGCAGCAGCAGCGTCGTTTCACAGGCAAGGCCGGGCAGCGAGCCCACCGGGGCCTTTTTGCGGACCATGCCGTAAAGGCCGAAAGTTGCCGCGAGCGTCAGGCTGACCCAGATCGAGGCTAGCGATTCGCTCGCCAGAACCATCACCCCGCCTGCCGCCAGAACGATCGCGATAATCTGGGTGCGGTTCATCCGCTCGCTGAAAAACAGCACGCCAAGCGCCACGTTGAACAGCGGGTTGATATAATAGCCAAGGCTGGCTGCAAGAATCTGGTCGTTGGTGACCGCAAACACATAGACCAGCCAGTTGGCGGCGATCAGCGTTGTGCTCATCATCATATAAAAGCGGGTGCGCGGATCGGCCAGTGCGGCCCGAAATTCGCCAAGGCGGCTGCGCATCCACAAAATCGTGATGATCAGAACCACCGACCAGACGACGCGATGCGCGACGATCTCAACCGGCGATATTCCCTGCAGCTGTTTGAAGAACAGCGGCATGAAACCCCAGATAGTATAGGCGCCAAGCGCTTCGGGCAGGCCCTTCAATCGTGCTGTGTCACCGCTCATCGCGCTCGATTAGAAGATGCCGCCGCCCAGCGATAGACGGATTATGCAAATCACCAGCACCACCAGGCACAGGTTGCGCCCGCTGTTGCTGCTGGAAAGAAACCCCAGCAAAACGCCGACCATCGCGATGGGTATGATAAGCCAGTTGATCGCTCCCAGCAGCGGCAGAAACGCCGGTATGGCCAGAAGCAGGGCGACAATCCCGATCAGGATGGATAAAATGTTAAGCATGTGTCTTATATGGATAAGACAGCAATGCGTTGCAAGCCCTTCTTCGTTTCATCGCACCTTTGGGCCGGTTGATCGGCATTCGCCCCGGTTTCCTGTATGTTGTCAGCCGTTCATGAAACTGCATGCCGAGATGAATGTTATTATGTTCGAGCCGGGCCACACTGCCCGGAGCAAAACGTGGAGATAATATGATGTTGAACCTCGCCTTTGCCAGCGCCGTTGCCTTATTGAGCCCGGTGCCTGCCAATTTGGTAGCTTTGCCGATCGCAACCAACGTCTACACGCAGGAAGCTGCGCAGTTCGATCGCGGTAACCGCCGTGATAACCGCCGCGCCGATAAGCAGGGCCGCCGTGAGGCGCGTCAGCAAGCCCGTTATGAGGGCCGCTACTGGCAGGGGGATGATGGTCGCTATCGTTGCAGGCGCAGCAACGGCACCACTGGTCTGCTGGTGGGGGCCGGACTCGGGGCGCTGCTCGGCAACGAGATTGCCGGTCGCGGCGACAGGACGCTGGGTGCCGTCGTTGGCGGCCTTGGCGGAGCCGCAGCCGGTCGCGCGATCGACCGCAGCCGCGTCAGCTGCCGCTGATCGCTGACCACATCGAGACACCAAAAGGCCTCTCCCGGTAACGGGAGGGGCCTTTTTGCGGGTCGTCCCTATGGGATGCAATTTGGCAACTTGTCACGAGCCTTAGCTGGCCATTTCTGACTGAACCTACTAATCTGGCAAGCGCGCTGTTTTTATATCCGGTCGGTGGGCGCGCGAACGGGGTGGAGGCGGAGCGATGACCTACACGGTTGAAGCTATCGGGTATGTTCGGGGAGGCAGGGCTGACGCTGCCGACGACAACTGGGGGCAAAGCAGGGCCATGGTTGAGTTGGACCCGGCGCAGTTTGGCCCCGATGCGCTTGCCGGGCTGGATGGCTTCAGCCACGCAGAGGTCATCTTCCTTTTTGACAAGGTGATGCCAGCCAAGATTGAGCAGGGCGCTCGTCATCCACGCGGGCGGCAGGACTGGCCTTTGACAGGAATATTCGCGCAACGCGGAAAGAACCGCCCCAACCGGCTTGGGGTGACGGTGTGCAAAATATGCCGTGTTGAAGGAACCGTGCTCCACGTGGAGGGCCTTGATGCGATCGACGGCAGTCCGGTGATCGATATAAAGCCGGTCATGCGTGAGTTTCTCCCTCGCACCAAGGTGCATCAACCAGAATGGGTAGCGCAATTGATGGCTGCGTACTGGTAGCGGGTCGCTGGCGCGGTTCGACTTTGACCTTGAGAATCTGTTCTCCATTTCACAATCCACTTACCGGGACAAATAGAGTCCGTATTGGGATTCCCATTGGCGTGCTGGCGTGCTGGCGTGCTGGCGTGCGAGTCTGGGAGGATGCGCGATGGTATCACTTTCTGCCTGTCCCAAGCCGACTGGCAGCGATTGAGCGACATAGCGGCGGCACCGTTGAGCCCGCACAAGCATGTTTGGCGAGCACGTATCGTGCTCCTCAACAGCAA
>JBBQXX010000284.1:0-2958 GCA_038209235.1 Sphingomonadales bacterium
GATCGCAGAGGCGCGCAAAGGCCATGATGTCGTTCGGCTCAAGGGCGGCGATCCGTTCATCTTCGGGCGCGGCGGCGAAGAGGTCGACGATTGCCGCGCTGCGGGCGTTCCGGTCGAGGTCATCCCCGGTATCAGCGCCGCCAACGGCAGCGCCGCCCAGGCCCAGCTTCCGCTCACCCATCGTGACCTGTCCAGCGCGGTCACCTTCGTTGCCGGCCAGTGCAAGGGGCTGACCGAACAGAACTGGGTTGGCCTAGCCGGCAAGGGCCGCACTCTGGTTATCTACATGGGCGTTGCCACAGGTGATGCGATTGCCGAAAAGCTGATCGCCGATGGCCTGTCGCCCGACACGCCGGTCGCGGTGCTCGAAAAGGGCACCCGCACCGACATGCGCACCCTGCGCACCCTGCTCACCGATCTTGGCCCGATGATCGCGCGGCATGCCGTGGTCAGCCCGGCGCTGATCGTCATCGGCGATGTCGTTACGCGCGCGCGCGCCACCGATTGCCTGCCATCTATTTTCGCCCGGCATCTGGAGCCAGCTTTATGAAAATCCTCACCGGCAATGATCTGAAGACCGGCGATGTCGTCTGGTGGGCAGGTGAGACCGAGTGGTCGCGCCATCTTGCCGATGCGCAGGACGCAGGCGCGGACGCCGATGCCATCCTTCAGCGCGAAGAGGCTGCACGGCGCGTCAATGCATCCTATGCGGTCGATGGCGAGGTCACCGATCGCGGTCCGATGCCGCTGCACATCAAGGAGCGGGTGCGCGCCTTTGGCCCCACCGTCCGCCCCGATCTCGCGATCAACACCAGCATTCCCATCGTGAAGGTTTAAGCCATGTATCAATACGACAAATATGACCAGGCGATGGTCGATGCGCGGGTCGCCGAATTTCGCGATCAGGTCCGCCGCCGTCTCGATGGCACGCTGCCCGAGGACGAGTTCCGTCATCTGCGGCTCAAGAACGGCCTGTATCTGCAGCTCCACGCCTATATGCTGCGCGTCGCCATTCCGTATGGCACGCTGTCGGGAGAGCAAATGCATATGCTGGCGCATATCGCGCGGCGCTATGACCGCGGCTATGGCCACTTCACCACCCGGCAGAACATCCAGTACAACTGGATGAAGCTGGAAGAGACCCCCGACCTGCTCGCCGATCTTGCCAGCGTCGAGATGCACGCCATCCAGACCAGCGGCAACTGCATCCGCAACATCAGCTCGGATCACTTCGCGGGCGCTGCTGCCGACGAGATCGCCGATCCGCGCCCTTGGGCAGAGCTGCTGCGCCAGTGGTCGAGCTTTCACCCCGAGTTCCAGCTGCTGCCGCGCAAGTTCAAGATCGCGGTGATCGCCTCGCCCACCGATCGCGCCGCGATGCGGCTGCACGATATCGGCATCGAGCTGGTCAGGAACGCAGACGGCGTGCTGGGTGCGAAATTCTTTGTCGGCGGCGGCATGGGCCGCACCCCGATGATCGGGCCATGCATCCGCGACTTCGTGCCCGCCGAAGAGCTGATCAGCTATTCCGAAGCCATCCTGCGTGTCTACAACCGCTATGGCCGCCGCGACAACAAGTACAAGGCGCGCATCAAGATCCTGGTCCACGAACTTGGCGCGGAAGAATATACGCGCCAGGTCGAGGAAGAATTTGCGCAGATGAAAACGCTGGGGCTCGATCCCCCGGTCGCCGAGCTTGAGCGGATCACCGCCTATTTCACGGACCCCGCGTTCGAGCAGGGGCTGAGCGATGAGATCGACCGCGCCGACCCGGATTTTGCCGTCTGGGTCGATCAGAACACCCACCCGCACAAGGTGCCGGGCTATGCGGTGGTGACGATCAGCCTGAAGCCTGCAGGCGGCATCCCCGGCGATGCATCGGCCGACCAGATGGACCTGATGGCCGACCTGGCCGCGCGCTTTGCTTTCGACGAACTGCGCGTAACGCATACGCAGAACATCGTGCTGGCGCATGTCCGCAAGGCCGATCTCTACACCATCTGGCAGCAGCTTGATGGCGAAGGCCTGGCCAGCGCCAATCTGGACCTGATCGGCGACATGATCGCCTGCCCCGGTCTTGATTATTGCAGCCTGGCCAATGCGCGCTCTATCCCGGTGGCGCAGAAGATTTCGGAGCGGTTTGCCGATACCGGGCGTCAGCGCGAACTGGGCGAGCTGAAGCTGAAAATCTCTGGCTGCATCAACGCCTGCGGGCATCACCACGCCGGGCACATCGGCATATTGGGGGTCGATCGAAAGGGCGTTGAAAACTATCAGCTGCTGCTCGGCGGATCGGGCGCAGAAGATGTCAGCCTCGCCAAGATCATCGGCCCGGGCTTCGATGAGGATGGCATCGTCGATGCGGTGGAAACCGTGACCAATGTCTATCTGGGCGCGCGCACCGATGGCGAGCGCTTTCTCGATACCTACCGCCGCATCGGCGTGAACCCGTTCAAGGAGGCGCTTTATGGCTGAGGCCCAGATTTGCTATCGCGCTGACGCTCCGATAAATGCCGCCGCCGCCAGCTTTGCCGATTTTACTGCCGGATCGAACGCTGCTGCTGTGCGGATCGAGCCGGGTGATGATGCGCGCGTGTTGGTGCCGCATCTGGGCCAGATCCAGTTGATCGAGGTGAATTTTCCCTCGTTCGGCGATGGCCGCGGCTATTCGGCTGCGCAAATCGTGCGCGAGGCTGGTTACACCGGCGAACTGCGCGCCACCGGCGACGTGCTGGCCGATCAGTTCGTTTTCCTGCGCCGCTGCGGCTTTGACAGCTTTGCGCCCGACAAGCCGCTCGACCCGCAGGAAATCAAGACCGCTGAAGGCTTCTTCCCGCACGTCTACCAGACCAGCAGCGACGGTGTCGCCGCGATCTGGGCGCTGCGCCACAAGGCGGTATCATGAGAGCGACGCAAGACCGGGTTCGTGACTGCATCGCTGCCGGCCCGCGCTTTACC
>JBBQXX010000285.1:0-2957 GCA_038209235.1 Sphingomonadales bacterium
TGGCCCGGCATGATTTTGCGCATGTGCTCGCCGAAGCGGTGCAGAGCCTGTTTCCGGGAACGCAGATCACCTTCGGCCCATCGACCGACGATGGCTTTTATTACGACTTTGCGCCCCCGGCAATCGAGGGAAAGCAGCGTCCGTTCACCGACGACGATCTGCCTGCCATCGAAGCCGAGATGCGCCGCATCATCGCCGCCGATCTGCCCTTGGTCCGCGAGGTGTGGAGCCGCAGCGACCTGATCGCGCGCTGGCAGGCGGCCGGCGAGAGTTTCAAGGCGGAGTGGGCAGCGGAGCTTCCCGATGGTGAGGAATTGACGGTCTATTGGTCGGGCGAGCCGGGACGGACGGGTGCGTGGATGGACATGTGCCGGGGTCCGCATCTGGCCTCGACCGGCAGGCTCGATCCGGCAGCGTTCAAGCTGACGCGAGTGTCGGGTGCGTACTGGCGCGGCGACCAGCGCAACCCGCAGCTGTCGCGCATCTATGGCACCGGTTGGCTCAACAGGAAGCAGCTTGAGGCGCATCTGGTGCGGTTGGAGGAAGCTGCCAAGCGTGATCATCGCAAGATCGGCGCGGAGATGGACCTGTTCCACCTGCAGGCCGAAGCGCACGGCAGCGTGTTCTGGCACCCGCGCGGTTTCGTGATCTATCGCGCGCTTGAGGCGTATCTGCGCCGCCGTCTGGATGCGGCGGGCTATCTGGAGGTCAAGACGCCGCAGGTGATGGACGCGCGTCAATGGGAGCAATCGGGCCACTGGGGCAAATATCGCGAGAACATGTTTGTCATCCCCGACGAAGTCCCCAATACCGAGGATGAAGGCCCGGTGGTGTCGAACGATGCCGCATGGATGGCGCTGAAACCGATGAACTGCCCCGCGCACGTGCTGATCTTCCGTCAGGGCATCAAGAGCTATCGCGACCTGCCGCTACGGCTTGCCGAAATGGGCTGCTGCCACCGCAACGAGCCGCACGGCGCGCTGCACGGGCTGATGCGGGTGCGCCAGTTCACGCAGGATGATGCGCACATCTTCTGCCGCGAGGACCAGCTGGTCGATGAGATCAGCAAGTTCTGCGATTTGCTTGATGCGGTCTACAAGGACATGGGCTTTGCCGATTATGCGATCAAGCTGGCGCTGCGCCCCGAAAAGCGCTTCGGTTCGGATGAAATGTGGGACTGGTCCGAACAATCGATGCGCGATGCGGTCGCCGCGACGGGCCGCAACACGCCCGAATGGGGCTGGGAAGAGCTTCCCGGCGAAGGCGCGTTCTATGCGCCCAAGCTGGAATTCCACCTGACCGATGCGATCGGCCGCACCTGGCAGGTCGGCACGATCCAGACCGATACGGTGCTGCCCGAACGGCTCGATGCCAGCTACATCGGCGAGGACGGCAACCGCCACCGCCCGATCATGCTGCACCGTGCGATTCTGGGAAGTTACGAACGCTTCATCGGCATCTTGATCGAGCATTTCGCGGGCAAGTTCCCGCTGTGGCTGGCCCCGGTGCAGGCGGTGGTGGCGACCATCGTATCGGATGCCGACGATTATGCGCGCGAGGTGGTCGCGGCGCTGAAGGCGGCAGGTATCCGGGTGGAAGCCGATCTGCGCAACGAAAAGATCAACTACAAGGTGCGCGAGCATTCGGTCGGGCGGGTCCCCAACATCCTGGTGCTGGGCAAGCAGGAGGCCGAAAAGCGCACCGTCGCGCTGCGCCGTCTGGGCGAGCAGCAACAGCAGTTCGTGAGCCTGGAGGAGGTGGTTGCGATGCTTCGCCAAGAGGCATTGCCGCCCGATCTGCAGGGCTGAGCGGGCAACGGATCTGGGCGATCGAGTGGGCGACTGATCGGGCGCGCAGCGTTGCATCGTTGCAACGCCGGTGGGGCATTGTGCGGGCTTGCGGGTAGCAGGCACGAACGACACCCTTTATCTATCCAGCAAGTTGGCCTATATGGCGCGCTTACGAAACTTTGAGGAGAATCTGCTATACGTCCGCCAGCCCCCCGTCGCGGCCTTACCATGCCACCCAAATCAGGCCCGCGCTTCAATCAGTTCATTCAGGCACCCCAGGTTCGGGTGATTGACGAAAATGGCGAAAATGTCGGTGTGTTGCGTACCGAAGAAGCGATGGAGCGCGCTGCCGCCGTGGGGCTCGATCTGGTCGAAGTCTCCCCCAACGCCGATCCGCCGGTTGCCAAGTTCCTCGATGTCGGCAAGTATAAATACGAGGCCCAGAAAAAGGCCAATGCCGCGCGCAAGAACCAGAAGACGCAGGAAATCAAAGAGATCAAGATGCGCCCCAACATTGATGACCATGATTATATGGTCAAGATGAAAAAGGTGCATTCGTTCATCGATGAAGGCGACAAGGTCAAGATGACGCTGCGCTTTCGTGGCCGCGAACTTTCGCACCAGCAGCTCGGCATGGCCCTGCTCCAGCGGGTGCAGGAAGACGTCAAGGAGGTCGCCAAGGTCGAAGCCTATCCGCGCATGGAAGGCCGCCAGATGCTGATGGTGCTCTCGCCTAAATAAGGCGCGCGCTGCGGCCATCAGATTGCGATTCGGATCGAGTCCGCCATGCCTGCAAACGGGGTTTGGCGGGCTTTCCGATTCAAGGCGGTTTCGCCTTCCGTGAAGATAGTCGCGGCCAATTGTGTTGTGGCGTACACATCCGCGCACAAGGAGCGTGACATGGCTGCCAGCACGACGATGACGATCCGGGTCAGCCCCGATCTCAAGGAAAAACTGGGCCGCCTGGCGCATACCACCCGCCGCACGCGGTCCTGGCTCGCAGCAGAAGCAGTCGAGGCTTACGTAGACAATGAACTGGAGATCATCGAAGGCATCCAGCGCGGACTGGCGGATATGAAAGCAGGCCGGGTAACGCCGCGTGATGAGGTGATGGACCAGCTTGACGCAGCAATAGCTGCGGTGCGCAATAATGCGGCATGAAGCAGG
>JBBQXX010000286.1:0-2954 GCA_038209235.1 Sphingomonadales bacterium
CCGATTGCAGCGCATCCAGACTGGCCGGATCGGTCGTCTCCAGCGCAAGCACCTGCGCACCGGTGGCGTTGAGGCTCGTCGCCGCAGCAGGATCGCGCGCGGTGGCGATGACGTCCCAGCCATCAGCGGCATACTGGCGAGTAAATTCCAGACCCAGGCCGCGATTGGCCCCGGTGATCAATACGGTTGGCATGGGAATTCTCCTTAAACGGTCAATCCGCCAGATGCTTGAGGATGAGGTACCAGTGATCCAGACCGCCGTAAAAATCTTCGACAGCGATGCGCTCGTTAAGGCCATGCGCGAACATGTCCGCATCGCGCATCGCCGCGCCGCTGATCGCCACGGTGTTCAGCCCCAGCGCGCGATAATGCATGCCATCGGTGCCGCCCGATTCCATATAGGGTGCGATCACCAGACCGGGAAAACGCGGATATACGCCAGCTTTCACTGCCGCGAGCACCTCGTCGTTCAACGTGGATGAAGGGCTTTCGACGACATCGGTGGCCAGCTTGAAGGCGATCTTGTCGTTGCCTATAACCTGCTTCAGCGTGGCTTGGGTCGCGGCTGCACCGCCTTCACCGGGGAATATGCGGCAGTTGACCGTTGCCGTTGCTGATTGGGGCAGAGCGTTTTCGGCATGGCCGCCTTTCAGCATGGTGGCGACGCAGGTGGTCGACAGCATGTTGGATGTCACAGGTGAGGCCAGCAAAGTGGTGCGCGCCGCCGTATCGGCAGGATCGCGCGCAAACGCGAGCATCGCCTCGCCGAGCGGGCCCGGCGTGATCTTGCCCAGTTCGGCAAACGAGCCGCGCGTGATGGCGTTGTCGCGGACCGGGAAGTGGTAAGCCTCGATGGCCTTGAGCGCCGATGCCAGTTCATAGATCGCGTTGTCGGCGCGTGGCCGGGACGAATGACCCCCCGGATTGGTCACGGTCAGGTCGAAGGTCGCAAAGGTCTTTTCCGCCGCCTGCACGCCGAACATGATCGGCTCGCCAGCTTCGGTCAGCCGGATGCCACCGGCGTCGCTGTTCAGCACCAGCGCGGGCTTGATCGTTTCGGCGACCAGCCTGGCCTGCGCGCGCGTGCTGATCATCCCGGTTTCCTCATCGCCTGAGAACACCAGAATCAGGTCGCGACTGGGCACCCAGCCTTCTTTTTTCAGCCGGATGAAATTGTGCGCCAAGCTGGCGATGCCGTATTTGTTGTCGAGCGTGCCCCGCCCGAAGAAATAGCCTTCCTCCTCGGTCAGCGTGAACGGGGGGCGCTCCCAGTCCTCAGGCAGTGCCTCGACCACATCCATATGGCCAAGCAGCACGATCGGCCCGGCCTTGGCCTTGCCTTTGGCGCGGTAGGTGACCATCAGCCCCTGCGTGGGTTCGCCGTCGCTGTCATAATCGGTGACGGCGATATCGTCTGACGCAAAACCGGCCTTGATGAACGCGCCTTTCAGATAGGCGACCATCGCGGGCACCTGCTGATGACCGCGCGCGGTGCGAAAGGCGATGATGTCGCTGTACAGTTGCCGCGCGGCAAGCTCATCGGGCGTACGCTGCTGAGCCAAGGCTGGGCAAAGTGCTGCCGTGGCGATGCCCATCATGGCGGTCGCAATCGCCCATTTGCCCAAAACGTTCATTGCAATCTTTCTCCCTCATGTCTCGCCAAAGCTGTGGCGAGCGACTATAGCCAGAAAACTGAACCGGAGAGCAATTTATGTCCGCCCACAATCCCTCGCTGCGCCCATGGCGTGATATTGACCGGCGCAAGTGTCGCCAGATCATGGTGGGCAACGTGCCGGTAGGCGGCAACGCGCCGATAACCGTGCAAACCATGACCAACACGCTGACGTCCGATCCCAAGGCGACCATCGACCAGATTCGCCGCTGCGAAGAGGCGGGCGCCGATATCATCCGCGTCTCGTGCCCCGATAAGGAATCCACTGCCGCGATGAAGCAGATTACGCGCGCGGCGCGTGTTCCCATCGTTGCCGACATCCATTTCCACTACAAGCGCGCGCTTGAAGCTGCCGATGCGGGCGCTGCGTGCCTGCGGATCAATCCGGGCAATATCGGATCGTCCGATCGGGTACGTGAGGTGGTCAAAGCCGCCAAGGCCAACGGCTGCGCGATCCGCATCGGGGTCAACGCCGGGTCACTCGAAAAGGACCTGCTCGAAAAATATGGTGAGCCATGCCCCGAGGCGCTGGTCGAAAGCGCGCTCGATCATATCAGGTTGCTGCAGGACCATGATTTCCACGAGTTCAAGGTGGCGGTGAAGGCCAGCGATGTGTTCCTTGCGGTCGCCGCCTATCAGCAGCTCTCCGATGCGGTCGATTGCCCGCTGCACTTGGGCATCACCGAGGCAGGCGGGCTGATCGGCGGCACCGTCAAAAGCGCGATCGGCATCGGCAACCTGCTGTGGGCAGGGATTGGCGATACGATCCGCGTCTCGCTTTCGGCAGAGCCCGAAGAAGAGGTGCGCGTCGGCTATGAAATCCTCAAGTCGCTTGGCATCAGCACACGCGGTGTGCGCATCGTCTCGTGCCCGTCATGCGCGCGGCAGGGCTTTGACGTCATCCGCACCGTGCAGAAGCTCGAAGAGCGGTTGAAGCACATCAACACGCCAATATCGCTCTCGGTGCTGGGCTGCGTGGTCAACGGCCCCGGCGAGGCGCGCGAAACCGACATCGGTCTGACCGGCGGCGGCAAGGGCAAGCACATGGTCTATCTGTCGGGGGTCACCGACCATCATGTCGCAGACGAAGGCATGGTCGATCATATCGTCCGGCTGGTCGAAGCCAAGGCGGCCGAAATCGAAGCCGAAGCCACCGATGCAGGCACTGCCGAGGTCGTGGCGGCGGAATGAGCGTCGTCGTAAGGCCCGCGCGGCCTGGCGACGAGGCCGATATCCTGCGGCTGGTGGTGGCGCTGGCGGTGTATGAGCGTGAGCCCGATGC
>JBBQXX010000287.1:0-2952 GCA_038209235.1 Sphingomonadales bacterium
ACGATCCCTTGCGCCGACAGCATCGCGACATGCGCCAGCGATCCATCGATATCTTGCCGCCACAGCGCCTTGTCGAACGGGATGGAAGCATTTATGGCGCGCATCACATCGGATGGTCCTGCGGCAAACCGTCCGCCCCACATGCTGTTGGAGTTGTTACCCATGCGTACCGCCCATTTTTCCAGCGCCCGGCTCTGGCCGGTGATGGCCGTTGCCGCGCTGGCGTGTGCGGGGTGCGATAGGCAATCGCCCGCTGTGGAGCAAGCGCCAGACGCTGAAAAAACTGCTGAAAACGATGGTGCTTCGGTGCCGCTGTCCGGGACGCTGGATATATCGCAAAGGGGCAAGAGCGCGCCCGATGTCAGCTTTACCGATCCGGATGGCAAGCCGGTGACGCTGGCAGCGTTCAAGGGCAAGCCGGTGCTGCTCAACCTGTGGGCGACATGGTGCGGGCCTTGCGTGGTGGAAATGCCAACCCTCGACGCGCTGGCCGTGCGCGAGAAAGAGCGGCTGGTGGTGCTGACCGTGTCGCAGGATATTCAGGGCCTTGAGAAGGTAAAACCGTTCTTCGACGCCAAGGGTTTCAAGCAGATCGCGCCGTTCATGGACCCGGAAAACAATCTGGGCTTCAGCTATATGACCGGCGTCATGCCGACCACGGTGCTGTATGACGCTGCGGGCAAGGAAGTATGGCGGATGATCGGTGGGATGGACTGGAACGGCAGCCGGGCCTCTGCGCTGATGGAAGAAACGCTCGCCAAAGGTTGATCGTCTTTGGGAAGCTGAACGCCTTAAGGCTACATCAGGATCGGCACGATAACATGACAGCGGCGGCGCGGTTCGATGCACCTGGCTCGCGCCGGACCGTTGAGCACCCGCTTCTTTCCGATACAATCGCCCTGCGTCGGCGGGCTGCAATCCACCGGGGCGAGCATGGTTGGTGCACCGATCACGGCACCGCTCAACGCCATCGCAAGGATAAAGGGCCATGGTGGGCGATGACAGGCTCGAACTGCCGACCCTCTCGGTGTAAACGAGATGCTCTACCAACTGAGCTAATCGCCCATGGTCCCTGGCGAGCCGCGCCACTGCCATTTCTGATCCGCCATGGCAAGTGGCTTGGTGCTTTCCATTCCACCGAGCGGCGGGTATCGGCGCGGGATTGCATTTGAGCATTGGAGAATCACCTTATGCGCCCATCTGGCCGCGCCCCTGACGAAATGCGTACGATCAGCATCGAAACCGGCTTTACCAAGCATGCCGAGGGCAGCTGCCTGATCGGCTTTGGCGATACCAAGGTGCTGGTGACCGCAAGCATCGAAGAGCGGCTGCCGCCATGGCTGAAGGGCAAAGGCGAAGGCTGGGTAACCGCAGAATATTCGATGCTGCCCCGCGCCACGCACACCCGCGGCCAGCGCGAAGCCGCCAAAGGCAAGCAATCGGGCCGCACCCAGGAAATCCAGCGGCTGATCGGGCGCTCGCTGCGCGCGGTCGTCGATCTCAAGAAGCTGGGTGAGCGGCAGATCACGCTCGATTGCGACGTTATCCAGGCCGATGGCGGTACGCGCACCGCGTCGATCTCGGGCGCATGGGTGGCGCTGCGGCTCGCGGTCAATGGTCTGATCGCCAAGGGCCTGATCAAGGACGACCCGATCAGCGCCAAGGTGGCGGCGATAAGCTGCGGCATCCACCAGGGCACACCGGTTCTGGATCTGGATTATATCGAGGATTCGGGCGCTGATGCCGATGCCAATTTCGTTCTGATCGAAGGCGGCAATATCGCCGAGGCGCAGGCGACAGCCGAAGGCGCGCCTTATGACGAGGAGGCGCTGCTGCGGCTGCTGCGTCTGGCGCGGATGGGCTGCAACCAGATTTTTGCGGCGCAGGACCGCGCGGTTTCCTGATCCGGGATGGCGCTGCGCAAACTTGAACCCGGACGGCTGGTCATCGCCAGCCATAATCAGGGCAAGGTGCGCGAAATCCGCGCGCTGCTCGAGCCGTACGGGATCGATCCGGTTTCGGCGGGCGATCTGGGTCTGCCCGAGCCCGACGAGACCGGCACCAGCTTTGCCGACAACGCGCTGCTCAAGGCGCATGCCTCAGCGCAGGCCGCAGGCTGCGTTGCACTTGCCGATGATAGCGGCCTGTGCGTTACCGCGCTGGCTGGCGCGCCCGGGGTCTACACAGCCGATTGGGCCGAACGCCAGTGGTTTGAGGGCGATCCGGGTCGCGACTGGTATCTGGCCATGGGCAAGGTGGAAGGCAAGCTGGCCGAACTTGGCCCCGATGCCGACCGCAGCGCCTGTTTCATTTGCACGCTCGCGCTGGCCTGGCCCGATGGCCACAGCGAGGTGTTCGAAGGACAGGTGCGCGGCGCTTTGACATGGCCGCCGCGTGGCACATTGGGCTTTGGCTATGATCCGGTGTTTGTCGCCGACGGTTCTGACCGGACGTTTGCCGAACTGGACCCTGCGCACAAGCACGCGATCAGCCACCGCGCCGATGCATTCGCCAAGCTGGTCGAGGCTTGCTTTTGAGCGCTGTTGCCGACCTGCGCGCCCAGGGTGATCGGCTCGCGCTCTACATCCACTGGCCGTTTTGCGTCTCCAAATGCCCCTATTGCGATTTCAACAGCCATGTTCGCGATGGCGTAGATATCGACCGGTGGCTGGCAGCGCTGCTCGCCGATTTGGCGCACGAAGCGGCGCTGCTGCCAGGGCGCGAACTGGGCTCGATCTTTTTTGGCGGAGGCACGCCATCGCTGATGCCACCGCATCTGGTGCAGGCGCTGATCGATCAGGCGAGCCAGTACTGGCGGTTTGCAGACGATATCGAGATCACGCTGGAAGCCAACCCATCATCGGTGGAGGCGGCGCGCTTTGCCGATCTGGCGCAAGCCGGCGTCAACCGCGTCTCGCTGGGCTTGCAGGCGCTTGATGATGATGTGCTGGC
>JBBQXX010000288.1:0-2947 GCA_038209235.1 Sphingomonadales bacterium
TCACCCTCGACCGGACCCAGCGGGCGCAGATTGGCGCCAGCAATCTTGCCCAGCGGCAGGTTGATGCACATGTTGAGCGCAACACCAATGCGCAGCACGACGCGGCGGCTGGTGAGCGTATAGACGGTGGTGCGCGCCACAGCCCACGCATAGAGCATGATCAGGCTGATACCGACCACGCCAGCAATTACCGTCATCAACACGCCTGTGGTGCTGCCATTAAAAATGGCCAGCGCCACCAGCGCGATGAAATATACGCTGACGATACGCGTGAAAAACGCACTGCGCGCCAGCAGACGCCATTCGGGCGAACCTTGCCAGATCAGCGTTTCGCCTTCGGGAAGATCGCCGGGCAGGCCCCGGACGGGTTCATCATCATATTCGGTGATATTCATATCAGCGGCTCCTGCCGGGCGCGGTTGGCGTACAGATAACCGCCGCCGAAATAGCCCGAGATCTTGTCTTCTTCATACCGGCTGATCTGTCCGGCGGTTTCCACCTGCGGCGCTCCGGCAAACTGCGCAGCGTTAATCGCGTCGACGACGATCTGGCGGGCGCTCTTGCGAATCTTGGCCATCGGCATCGGGGCCAACGCGTGGGGTCCTTCTGCAGTGGCAACCTCAAGATAGCGCACCTGATGCTCAGCGCGGTCAACCCAGATTTCGACGACGGTTCCGGCCACCGCGCCATCGGCGCCGATCACGGTCATACCGCGCGGATCGGGATCGCCACGCGCAATCGAAAAGCTCGGCTCGAGCGCCATCGGCACAATGCGGTTCTGGCCATAGGCATCGATATCCGGAAGACGGCTGCGCTCTGCATAAGAGGCAGGGCCGATACAATCGGTCAGCGGATTGCCGGTGGGCACATAGGGTGACCCGGCAAACGGGCTGGTACGACGACCGGCAATCTCGAACGGTTCCTTACCGATGGTCGGCGTGCTGACCGTCCCGCGGCCGAACGGTAGCTGGAAGGTCTTGGGCTTGGCGTGGAGCAGCGCGCCGCCGCTGCCCAGCGAACGCCCGGTCAGATCGTCTTCGAGCGGAAAGCCTTCGCGCCGGTCCTCGCGTCGCAGATAATAGATCAGCCCGATGAAAAAGAGCACAAACGCCCAAAAAGCGATCGACGCAACATCGATATTGCCCACTATATTGCCGTTGAACATGGCGCTTCCTCTCTTGCCAAAAACACTTCAGGACCAAACATCAGGTCGGAAATTCAGTCAGCCCGAACCGCGATTGCGGCGCAGGTGCATCCAGTGTGCTGTCGCCAACCAGTGGTCCCAGCACGATCATCGTAACAAGCAACAAAACAATCTCGATCAGGTACACCGTGCCATAGCCGGTGGCACGATAGGCCAGCGTGGCACCGATCTGGTCTGCCATCGCAAGCGCCGAGACGCCGTCGCGGATCAACCCGCCCAGCGCAATGGCAACGCCAGCAGCAGTGGCCTGCACCGCGCCCCAGGCACCCAGCGCCAGACCCGATCCACTATGCCGGCCGGTGCCCGCAATCGCCATGATGGCACTCAACGTGCCGACCGAAAACAGGCCTGCGCCAAGACCGATGGTCAGTGCTCCGGTAAAGACCAGGCCGATTGATTCGAGCGGCGCTGCAAACAGCAGCATCGCAAAAGCTGCCATGCCGATCGCCGCCCCGAAGCCTGCCAGCCGCAAGGGGTCCGCGCCATGGCCAAGGCGGCGCGCCGCCCAGCCAAAGCCCAGCAACATGCCAAACGCCCAAAGCCCGGTCAGCAGCGTCGTTGCGCCTACCGACATGCCCAGGATTTCGCCGCCGAACGGTTCGAGCAGCACATCTTGCATACTGAACGCTGCCGTGCCGCAGCCGATGGCGAGCAGCAGCCGCGCATTGCGGGCCTCACCGGTAAACTCACGCCAAACGACCGAGAATTTGGGCATAACGCGGTTGGGTGTGGTGGTGGATGGACGGCGAGCTTCCTGTTTCCACAGTGCGACGATGTTCAGACCCATGGTCAGCATCGCTGCGCCCTGCACGATCGACACCAGCCGCGTCGCCGAGAAGTCGGCGAGCAGCGATCCCATCACGAGCGCGGCCAGCATGATACCCACCAGCTGCATCACAAACAGCAAGGCGACGACGCGCGGGCGGCTTTCATCCGGAGCAAGATCGGTGGCCAGCGCCAATCCTGCGGTCTGCGTGGTATGCATGCCAAGACCGGTGAGCAGGAACGCGAGCAAGCCTGCAACCAGCCCAACAGTAAAAGTATCGGGCCGCGACAGCAGCACCAGCGCAAACGGCATGATCGCCAGACCGCCAAACTGGATCAGCGAGCCGAACCAGATATAGGGCACCCTGCGCCAGCCGAGCATCGATTGGTGGTTGTCTGACTTGTGGCCGATCAGCGCGCGAAACGGTGCCACCAGCAACGGGATGGCGATCATCATCGCGACCAGCCATGCCGGCGTGCCCAATTCGACGATCATCACCCGGTTCAGCGTTCCATTGAGCAGCACGATCGCAATGCCGACACTGATCTGGAACAGCGACAGCCGCATCAACCGGCCCAACGGCAGTTCTGCGCTTGCCGCATCGGCAAACGGCAGAAACTGGGTGCCCAGCTTACCGAAGAAATTGGTCGAGATGCGGCTTAGTTTCATCCGCGCGTCACGAGCATCGCGTTGCTGGTGTAAAAGCCGCTGACGATGCGTTGGCTGGCAACGACGCTATAACCGGGAAGACGCTGGGCCAGCAGCTTGCGCAGCTTGCCTTCGCCGACCGGCACGATGGCAGGAGCGCGATCGGTGCTGGGCAGCAGCTTGCCGGTGGCGTGCATCACCGCGAGCAACGGCGTGCGCGGAGCAAAGGTGAAAGCGATGCTGGGAGCGCGGCTGGCAAACCCTTCAATCACTGCAACAATATCGTCGGCCTCGTAATGGATCAGCGAATCCATCGCCACGACATGGTC
>JBBQXX010000289.1:0-2942 GCA_038209235.1 Sphingomonadales bacterium
GTTGGGAATGGGTGAAGCCCGATCCATATGACGACGCCTATTACCGCAAGTGGATGCACGAACTGCCACCGATGATCCATGCGAGCCGCGACCGGATGATCGATGTCCACCACACGATCCTGCCGCTGACCGCCAAGCCAAAGCCCGATGCCGCAGCGCTGATCGCCGATGCGCGGGCGCTTCCATCGGGGCTGTTTGTGCTCTCGCCAGCCGATATCATCTGCCACGCTGCAGCGCACCTGCTTGCCGATGGCGACCTGTCGGGCGGCATGCGCAACCTGTGGGATATCGACCGGCTGGTGCGGCAGTTTGCGGCTGAGGAGCGCGATTTCGCCGAGCGATTGGCGGACCGGGCCAGGCTCCACGGCCTCACCGGCGCGGTGTCGCGGGCGTTGAGGCTTTCACAACAGCTGTTCAATACGCCCCCCGTTTGCCGGCGAAAGCCGGAACCCGGTGCGGGTGCAGAGCAGTCCGGCCCTCGCATCCGGCTTTCGCCGGAGAGCACCAGCGCCAAACGACACATCAGCGATGCGCTTTTCCTGCGCCGCATCACCGCTGTCGATGGCTGGGGCCGCAAGACGCGCAAGCTCACCCGTCAGGCATTCTTCATCCGCTCGCACGCGCTGCGCATGCCCCCGCTGATGCTCGCGCGCCACCTGTGGACCAAGTGGCGCATGGGGCACCGGGATTAGCGGCTCGCCGCAATCCGCTCCAGCGCGGGGATGGTTTCGTCATAATGGTCGATGATTGCATCGGCCCCCAGTTCCTCGACGGGCTGGTGCAAAAAGCCAAAGCTGACCGCAACGCACGGGACACCGGCGTTGTGCGCGGCCATCACGTCGTAGATGCTGTCGCCGATGAACGCTGCCGGGGTCACGCCGGGTTCGCCGCCGCAGCGCCGGATCATCTCGTCGATCGGTGCGCGGTCGGGCTTGGATTTGCCTTTGCCCATGGTATCGCCGCCGATCACGCAGGCAAACCGGTCGAGCAGGCCGACTTCGCTGAGCAGCGTGATCGCAAACCGCTCGTATTTGTTGGTGACGACCGCCATCTTGATTCCCATCGCGTCGAAGCGCGCCATCGCATCGAGCAGGCCCGGATAGGGCGGCGATCCGCTGCCCAGATGCTCGCCATAATGATCGAGCAGGATCGGCAGATACTCTCGCAGCGCCTGCGGGTCGGTGTTGCCGGAACGCTCGAGCCCGACTTTCAGCATGTGCTTGGCGCCCAGCCCGACCATCGGTTTGACGTCCTCACGGCTCAGCGGCGGCAGCCCCGCCAGCGCCAGCGTGTGGTTGACCGATACGGTCAACTCCGGGCTGGTATCGAGCAGCGTGCCATCAAGGTCGAAGCCTATGATTTGGTAAGGAAAGTCGGTCATCCACCGACGCATCGCCCGAAAAGGGTGGAAGATGCAAGCGGTTCATGGCAAAGCTTTGGCTGTCTGCTTTGGGAAACGCGGAGAACTTGGAATATGGGCGAGCACGCGCTTGCAGCGATCATCCTGGCGGCAGGGCAGGGAAGCCGGATGAAGTCCGACCTGCACAAGGTGCTCCACCCGATAGCCGGAAAGCCGATGCTGCTGCACCTGCTCGACCAGGTGGCGGCGCTGGGGGCGGCACAGACCGTTGTGGTGGCGGGCGTGCGACGCGAGCAGGTTGAAACCGCCGTCGCCGGGCGCAACGTTACAATCGCGGTGCAGGATGAGCAACTTGGCACCGGGCATGCGGTGTTGCAGGCCAAGGCTGCGCTGGCGGATTTTTCGGGCGATGTGCTGATCCTGTATGGCGACGTTCCAATGGTCAGTGCGGCCACGATGCGCGCGCTGGTCGAGCGGCTGCACGCTGCTGACAGCCCCCGCGCGGTGGTCCTGGGCTTTCGGCCCGATGACGCCGCAGCTTATGGGCGGATCATTGCCGATGACGCGGGTGCGATCTGCAAGATGGTCGAGTTCAAGGACGCGGGCGAGGCCGAGCGCGCGGTGACCTTGTGCAATTCGGGGCTGATGGCGGTGCGCTCTGCCGATCTGTTCGATCTTCTGGAGCGGATCGGCAACGATAACGCGGCCGGCGAATACTATCTGCCCGATATCGTCATGCTGCCTGGGGCCACCAGCGCGGTGATCACCACCGAGGGCTGGCAAGTCGCCGGGATCAACAGCCGCGCTGAACTGGCATCGGTCGAGGCCGCCTGGCAGCAGCGCCGCCGCGCCGAAGCCATGTGTGATGGGGCCACGCTGATCGCGCCGGACACCGTCTGGTTCGCGCACGATACGGTACTGGGCCGCGATGTGGTGATCGAGCCCAATGTCGTGTTCGGCCCCGGTGTGACCATCGCCGATGATGTCATCATCCACGCCTTCAGCCATCTTGAAGGCGCGACCATCGCCAGCGGCTGTTCGGTTGGCCCGTTCGCGCGGCTGCGCCCCGGGGCGCAGATGCAGACAGGGTCAAAAGTGGGCAATTTCGTCGAGATGAAAAAGGCGGTGCTCGGGCCGGGGGCCAAGGCCAGTCACTTAAGCTATCTTGGCGATGCCACGATCGGTGCCAATGCCAATATCGGCGCGGGCACGATTACCTGTAACTATGACGGATACTTCAAATACCAGACCGTCATCGGCGAGGGCGCGTTCATCGGATCGAACAGCTCGCTGATCGCACCGGTCAAGATCGGCCGCGATGCGATTGTGGCAGCAGGCAGCGCGGTATCGCGCGACGTCGCCGATGGCGAGTTGCGCCTGGTCCGCGCCGAGCAACTGGTCAAGCCGGGCTGGGCGGATCGCTTTCACGATGCGATGCGGCGGAAGAAGGCCGAGCGGAAGTGATGTGGTTGACATGATATCACCATGTGATATCAGTATGTCACTACGCGCCCCATATTCGCCGTTTTGACGGATGATGACATCGAACGGCTCGAACATCGTGCTTCCGAATAAGGTGTAT
>JBBQXX010000290.1:0-2930 GCA_038209235.1 Sphingomonadales bacterium
GTTGAAACCTGATTCGAATCATCGCTCAAACATCGATGATGCGGGTCGCAGGGTGGTGTTTGTCGAGATGCTTGAGAATTATCTTCAAATTGCGCGTATTGGACCGCCAGAACATGTCAAACACATCGCCCACCAGCGGCACCGCTCCCAACAGGCTGTCGAAGCCGACATTGGCGACCATCCGCGCCAGCTGGAACCTGGACATGCCAAGGTTGCGCGCTTCCCACACGATGTAGAGGCCCATTGCGCCTGTAACCACGTCGCCCACCACCGGAACCAGGCCCAGCGCGAAATCGAGGCCGATTTTGCGGTTGATGACGGGCACAGTGAAGCTGCGCTCCAGCACCTGCTCCATCATTTCGATACGTTTGCGGATCGATGATGGATCGCTGGCCAACGCGGGCATCGCAGCCCTGAGCTGTGCCAGCTGTTCAGGCCGGATAGTTTTCATTGCAAACTCCATAGCCCCCCTGGTGAATTAATTTTGCGTTTTGCATCCCATGCGCCCGATGGCACGAATGCAAAGCCCAAAACTGGACAATCAGCCCAGCCTTATCTGGGGATCACGACCATATCCGGCAAGGCGTGCCAGCCATCTGCAGTGATCGCAAACCCCGGGATGTTGCCACGCACCAGCGAAAAGCGCACCGGCATGCCCAACGGGATGAAGATGTTGGCGTTGGTCATCGACAGCTCGGCTTCGGCCATCTTGCTTGCGCGAACTTGCGGATCGACCGCGCGCCGTGCCTGCGCAAGCAGCACATCGCCATTTTCGTCGCACAGGCGGCGCACCGAACATGCTAGCTGATCGAGAAACCAAGCAGGCTGGCGATAACGCGCCACCTCGTCGATCAGCTTGAGGTCGGCCTGCTGGTCGATGGCAACCTGGCGGCTTTCCAGTCCGATCGCGGCCAGATCGCGCTGGAGTCTGTCGAACAGCAACCGGCTGCCCGGACCTTCGGGCATGGCGATGCGCAGAACCGGAGTGTCATCATTCTCCTGCCGCCAGCGCACGACCCGGCCGCGCGCCTGCTCGCGGCGCAGGCGCAGCGACAGATCGCTCCATCGTTCACCCACCAGCGGGGTGTATCGCTCCAGCCCCAATGGCACCAGCCGGGTCATGGTCTGCCACTCGCTGATCCCCAAGGGGGTCATCAGATCCTCCCGGTCGATCGTCATCGCGATGGCTTCCCGGTTGGCAGGCTTGGCCAGGAAACCGCTGCCGTTGACCACAACCAGTCCAAACAGGCCAATCACCGGATCGGCGCGCACCGTATTGTCGGGCACCGATGCGGCGCTGAGATAGGGCAGATGCTCAAACCGGCCCCCCAGAACGATGGCGGTTTCGCGCATCGTAAAGCGCGCCACGGCGCGCGCCGCGCCTTCGACGCGCACTTGCAGGGGCCGCACCGGACGTCGTAATTCGGGATCGATATTGTCATCGACCCGCTCGGTCAGCACCGTCCAGTACTGCTGGCGATCGGCCACCAGCGGACCGGTTCCGCGACCGTTGCGGCGGATGCCCAGTTCGGGCAGCGCCAGAATACGCAGCAGATCGGGCTGGGGTGCGAGCAGACGAATCTCGACCACCCGTCCGGTCATGCCGCGAATATCGCGCACCTCGGCGGTATCAGCGCCAATCGCACTGCGCGCCTCGATGGACAATCGCTTGCGCAGGGCGGAGGCGACATGCTCGGCGGTCACCGTATCACCATTTTCCCAGCGCGCATTGCGCAAGCGGAAGATGTAGCTGAGGCCGTCTTCGGTGACGATCCAGCGTTCCGCCAAAGCCGGCACGATGTTGCCCAGCGCATCAAGCCGCACCAGCCCCTGCGAGGTGGCGGCACGAAGATATTGCGCGGCTGGTGCCAACTGCGCTGCATCCAGATTGCTGGTGGGGGCCGGGTCGATGATCGATATGCCCAGCGGAGATCTGTCCGATCCGCCGCACGCTGCAAGCAACAGGCAAGCTGCGGTCGCACCTGCCGCGCCTGCCTCGGCGCGTGCCACAGCGCCAGCGCGTGCCGTCAATGCCCAAGCGCGTGCCGTTAATGCCCAAGCGCGTATCATTGCCTGCCTCTTGCCGGGGGAGTGCCGTTGCCCGCCTCGATAGCAGGGCCTTGCCGTAGCGACAATGTGGCGCTGGGGTGGATATTGCCAGCGTTATCTTGCCATCCGCCAACCCGCGCAGCGACCAGAGCGCCGCTGCGGTAAAACCACAGCGGGATGACCGGCATGTCCTGCACCAACCGCGCTTCGGCAGCGCGCATCGCGGCCAGGCGTGCCGCCTGACCGGGCGTTGCCATCGCACGATCGAGCGCTGCGTCGAACGCCGGACTGGCATATCCTGAATAATTGACCTCGCCTGCATCGGAGCGATGGACCGCGAGGAAATTTTCGGGCGCGGGCAGATCGGCGATCCAGCCCGATCGCGCCATCTGGAAATCGCCGCGCCGCATCGCGGCAAAATGCAGCGCCGGTTCGCTGTTCAGGATGCTCGCCTCCACCCCGAAAGGTTGCCACATCGCTGCCAGCGCCACCGCCATGCGACGGTGTTCAGCCGACGAATTGATGCGTATCTCAAAGCGCAACGGGCGATCTGCCCGGTAACCTGCCGCGCGCAACAGCTGCAAAGCCTTTTGCTTGCGCCGCAGCAACGGCCATGCTGCCCAATCGGGGCGCGCACCATTCCCACCGGTCAGCGCGGGCGGAACGATGCCATAAGCTGGCGCATTGCCCATCGGCAGCAGCGCATCGGCAATCCACGCGCGGTCCACCGCCATCGACAGCGCAATGCGCACCCTGCGATCATCGAATGGTGGCTGGCGGGTGTTCATCGTAAAATAATAACTGCCCAGATAATCGCCGGTGCGCACCGCTGCGGGTCGTTGCTGGATCAGCCAGGCGTGGCGGCTTTGCGGATAACCGCC
>JBBQXX010000291.1:0-2926 GCA_038209235.1 Sphingomonadales bacterium
ACTGGTCCGGCGGCGATGACAAGGCGCTGTTTCTCAAGCGGGTGCGCGATGGCGCGTGCGAGGTGTTCTCGACCGTCTTGTCGCCCGATTACAACGCGGCGCACAACGATCATCTGCACATCGATCTGGCCGATCGCGGTACTATGGGGTGGCGCGCCTGCCGCTGATTTACGCGTTCATGACACCCAGTCGGTAACCGCCGCGATTTCGTCCGCGTTCATGTGCAAGCCGCATTTGGTGCGCCGCCACAGGATGTCATCGGCGCTGACCGCCCATTCCTCGGCGATCAGGTAGCGCGCCTCTGCCTCATACAGCCCGCCGCCGAAATAGCGGCCAAGCTGGTCGAGCCGGGTCAGATTGCCCAGTATCCGCTCGATCCGGGTGCCGTGCCGGCGCGCCATCGGTTCAAGCTGATCGGGCGGCATCCACGCAAAGCGCGTCTGGCTCTCAGCGAGGAAGCCTGCAAAATCAGCGTCCGGAATATCGCCACCGGGCAAGGACGCCGCTGCTGTCCATCGTTGATCGCTGAGGCCCAGTGGCGCGCACAGCCGCTCCATCGCGTGCTCGGCCAGCCTGCGGCAGGTGGTGATCTTGCCGCCAAAGATCGAAAGCAGCGCAGGCTCGCCGCCGCTGCCGCGATCAAGATCGAACACATAATCGCGCGTCACGGTGGAAGCATTGTCCGATTTGTCGTCATACAGCGGGCGCACCCCGGCATAGCTCCACACGATATCGTCGCGGGTCAGCGGCCTGGCCAGATAGCCGTTGGCAAGATCGAGCAGATAATCAACCTCGGCATCGGTGATCGCAGGTGGCCCCTCGCCCGGATCATACGGCGTATCGGTGGTGCCGATCAGCGTGAAATCGCGCTCATAGGGAATCGCAAAGACGATACGGTCATCGCTGTTCTGGAACATGTAGAGATGTTCGCCCGGATAGATGCGCGGCACGATAATGTGGCTGCCCTTGACGAGGCGCAGGTTGTTGGCGGCGCGATCGGGGAAGGCCAGACCAAGCACCGCATCGACCCCGCGACCGGCGGCATTGACCACCGCGCGCGCCTGCACGGTTTCAGGCGGCGCTCCATCGCGGTTCAGCGCGACATCCCAGTGATCGCCGCTGCGCGCCAGCCCGGTGCACGCGGTGCGGGTGCGAACATCCGCGCCGCGATCCGCCGCATCGCGCGCGCACAACACCACCAGCCGCGCATCATCGACCCAGCAATCGGAAAACTCGAACCCTTGGGTGAACTGGGGCTTGAGCACGCCTGCGTGCGGCGGCCGGGTAAGCCTGGCCGATGTGGTGCCGGGCAACAGCTTGCGCGCGCCCAGATGATCATACAAAAACAGCCCCAGCCGCAGCATCCATTTTGGCCGCAAGCCATTGTGGTGCGGCAGCACGATGCGCAGCGGCCAGATGATGTGCGGCGCGGCGCGCAGCAGCACCTCGCGCTCCAGCAGGCTCTCACGCACCAGCCGGAACTCGTAATGCTCAAGATAGCGCAGACCGCCGTGGACCAGCTTGGTGCTCGCGCTGCTGGTCTGGCTGGCCAGATCGCCCGCCTCGGCGAGCAGCACCGTGAGGCCGCGCCCGGCGGCATCGCGCGCGATGGCAGCGCCGTTTATGCCGCCACCGATGATCACAAGGTCATAATGGTTCATGCGCTCACGTCCAATGCAGCCATCCCTGTCCGTGGGTCCAGATGGGCTTGTGTGAGGTACGCCCGGTCACTCGCGCCCCGCACGGATCGCGGCGCCTGCTGCAATCGGGCAGATGGCAGTGAGCAGCAGGCTCGCCGCTGCCAGTAACAGCAGGCCGTTTTCGCCACCGGGCGACAGGCTGCCCGCCCCGAAGATCAGCAAAGGCACCGCCAGCGGCAGCAGCAACAACCCGCCCAGCGCTGCGCCATGGCGCAACCCTGCGGTCAGCGCCGCGATCATCACGCCCAGCGCCGCCAACGCCGGGGTGGCACAGGCAAGCCCGATCTCGACCGTAATCAGCTGCTGCCTGTCCAGCCCCAGCAACCCTGCCGAGATAATCGCAGCCAGCATCAGCGGCGGACCAAAGCTCAGCCAATGGCCGATGGTCTTGGCCAGCGCGATCAGCTCTTCGGAAAGCCCGCGCACGACATATTGGTCGATCATCCCCTGATCGACATCGGCCTGCACCAGCCGGTCGATGGGCAGGATGCTGGCGAGCAATGCCGCCACCCAGATCACCCCGCCGCCGGTGCGGTTGAGCAACGGCGCATCGGGTCCCACCGCAAACGGGTAGATCGTCGCCACCGCCAGAAAGAAGATCACCGGCATGATGAACCCACCCGAACCGCGCACCCCGCCGCCCAGCCCGAAGGCCAGCATCAGTTCGCGGCGAATGAGGGCCAGCAGGGTGCGGATCATGCGGCATCCTGCGGCACGAAATCGGCCAGCGGCAGGGTCAGCGCATCGTCGATCGGCAACGGCTGGTGCGATGCTGCCAGCACGATGCCGCCGTTTGCGCGATGCGCTGCAATCACGCCGCCAAGCCGCGCAATCGAGGCGGTATCCAGACCGTTGGCGGGCTCGTCGAGCAGCCAGATCGGCGCCTTCGACAGGATGATCCGCGCCAGCATCGCGCGTTTGCGCTGACCGGTCGAAAAGAATCGCACCGGAACATCGGCAAGATGCGAGAGGTCCACCGCCTCCAGCGCGCCGGGAATATCCGCCGCATCAGCCCCGTCAAGCTGCGTCCAGTGGGCCAGTGCGAGCGCCAGCGGCTGGCCCAGATCGAGCGCGACGCGCTCATCGGCCAGCGCCATTCGCCCGCACGCCGCCACCGTTCCTGCATAGGCTGGCTGCAGCCCGGCGAGCACGCGGATCAGGCTGGATTTGCCCAGACCGTTGGGCCCGGTGACATGCATCGCCTGCCCCGCTGCCAGATCCAGGCA
>JBBQXX010000292.1:0-2925 GCA_038209235.1 Sphingomonadales bacterium
AGCATTGCATATTCCTTGCCGGTCAGGTGAACGCGGGCGCTGTCGACTTCGACCGTCTTGGCATCGAGATTGACCGCCAGCTTGCCGGTGCGGATCACGCTTTGCGAATGGCCCTTCGAGCGGCGCACCACGGCGTGGATACGCGCGACCAGCTCTTCGCGGTGGAACGGCTTGGTGACATAATCATCCGCGCCAAAGCCGAAGCTGCGCACCTTGCTGTCCATTTCCGAAATGCCCGACAGGATCAGCACCGGCGTTTGCACCTTGGCAACGCGCAGCTTTTTCAGAACATCATAGCCGTGCATATCGGGTAGGTTGAGGTCGAGCAATATGATGTCGTAATCATACAGCTTGCCCAGATCCAGACCCTCTTCGCCGAGGTCGGTAGTATAGACGTTGAAACCTTCGGTGGTGAGCATAAGCTCAATCGCCTTGGCCGTCGTCGGCTCGTCTTCGATCAAAAGCACCCGCATGTGCAGCCCCTTTTTTACCCGTGCCATCGGCACCGTTCAGTCATCAAAACCCAAGAACGGATCGACGAGGAAAACATTAACCATAAAAGTTTTGGGCGCAAAAGGTTAATTTTCGGTAAACCGGCCTGAACCCACGAGTCGCAAGCGGTTCAACGCGGCTAAGGGCGCGGAAATGACTCGTTTTTGTGCGATTTACAGAGCACCAACGGTCCGTCGCTTTTTACACCTTTAAACAGCCAAGGTTTCCAATTCGTAACCAAATCGCTGCGAAGCTTACCTACGTCTGCGGCAGTTCCTTGCGCAGAAATGCGATCAGCGCCTCGACCCGCGCCGGGCGATGCGGCGAGGGCGGTGTCACGATGCTGAGCGTCGATTCATCGAATCGCCAGTCGGGCAACAGACGCACCAGCCGGCCGCTGGCGATCGCGTCATCGCAGAAGAAATCGGGCAGCGCCGCAATGCACAGCCCGTCCATCACCGCTGGGATTGCCGCATCGGCATTGTTGACGATCAGCGCAGGTTGCAGGCGCGCCTGCACGCGGCTGCCATCGGAACCGGTCAGCGACCAGACCCCAGGCTGCCCAGAGTTGGCGTAATACACCGCGCGATGCCCCTCCAGCTCGGCGGGATGATGCGGCGTGCCGTGGCGTGCGCAATAACCGGGCGCAGCGATCATATACAGGTGCACCCCGCGCAGCCGGATCGCGCGCAGGCTGCTGTCGGGTAGCGCGGCAATCCGCAGCGCCATGTCAAAACCCTGATCGACCAGATCGACCCGCGCATCGGACAGGTGCATGTCGATGACGATCCCCGGATGCAACGCCATGAACCGCGCCACCAGCGGAGCGACCGCGCGCAGGCCAAAGCTCATCGGCACCGCGATCCGCACCGTGCCGGTGAGCAGCTGCACCTCGTTGCGCGCCGCCTCTTCCGCCGCCTCGCCATCGCTACGGATGCGCCGCGCGTGATCGACCAGCCCGCGCCCGGCAGCAGACAGCGACAGGCGGCGCGAGGTGCGGTGGAACAGCACCGTGCCCAGCTGCACCTCAAGCCGCGACACCGCCTTGGAAACCTTGGCCTTGGACAGGCTCAGCGTCTTGGCCGCCTCGGTAAAGCTGCCGGTATCGGCAACAGCGGCGAATACTGCCCAGGCTTCAAAGTCAGGGAGACGCATATTGGAAACAATCCTTTTCCAAAGTGGCTATTTTGGAAACGATAACATCGGGCTATCTGGTGTTCAAGCCAAGGCATCGGCGAACATCCAATGCCCTGAAAGGAGCCACAGACATGATCGAGAAACGCGATTTTTCCACGCTGGGCCAAGCCAACCACGGCTGGCTGAATGCCCGGCATCATTTTTCGTTCGGCGGTTATCATGACCCCTCGCGGATGGGATGGGGTGCGTTGCGCGTCTGGAACGATGACGAGATCGCCCCCAAAAGCGGTTTTCCCACCCACCCGCACCGCGATATGGAAATCATCACCTATGTCCGCTCAGGTGCGATCACCCACCGCGACAGCCTGGGCAACGAGGGCCGCACGCAAGCGGGCGACGTTCAGGTGATGAGCGCAGGCACCGGGGTGCAGCACAGCGAGTTCAACCTGGAAGGCGAGCAAACCCGGCTGTTCCAGATCTGGATCGTCCCCAATGCAGCAGGCGGTGCGCCGCGCTGGGATGCAAAGGCATTTCCCAGGGGCGAACGCTCCGGCAAGCTTGAGGTGTTGGCCAGCGGGTATGATGACGACATAACGGGAGGTGCACTGATGATCCGCGCCGATGCGCGGCTGTTCGGTGCAACGCTGGCACCGGGCGAAAGCATCACCCACCGGATCGAAGACGGCATGTCGGCGTATCTGGTAGTGTCGGCAGGCAGCGTCAGCGTGAACGGGGTTGCCATTGGCACACGCGATGCAGCAGCGATCACGCATGAAGCCGAGATCACCGTTTCGGCCAGCGAAAATGCCGAGTTTCTGATTGCCGAAACCCGGACCCACTGACCCCCCGCCCGCCGCTTGCGATCCCCATCGCAGGTGGCGGGACCCTCTTGCCCCCACCCCGAACCCAAGGAGACCCATCATGGCAAAAGTTCTCGTTCTGTATTATTCGAGCTATGGCCATATCGAAACCATGGCGCAGGCCATAGCCGAAGGCGGGCGCGGCGAAGGCGCTGATGTGACCATCAAGCGCGTACCCGAAACCGTTCCCGAAGAGGTCGCCAAGGCCAATCACTTCAAGCTCGATCAGGCCGCAGCCATCGCCACGCCCGAAGAACTGACCGATTATGACGCGATCATCGTTGGCACCGGCACGCGGTTTGGCCGCATGTCCAGCCAGATGGCCGCGTTCTGGGACCGCACCGGCGGGCTGTGGGCCAAAGGCGGTCTGGTTGGCAAGGTCGGCGCATCGTTCACCTCGAGCGCCAGCCAGCATGGCGGGCAGGAGACAACGCAG
>JBBQXX010000293.1:0-2925 GCA_038209235.1 Sphingomonadales bacterium
TAATGACGGCCGCTCATCTTGGGGAACCAGTAATAGAAGCCCGCGAAGATCGAGAACACCGCACCCAGCGAGAGCACATAGTGGAAGTGCGCGACCACATAATAAGTGTCGTGCAGGTTGTCATCGACGCCGCCATTGGCAAGCACCACGCCGGTGACGCCGCCCACGGTGAACATGAAGATGAAGCCCAGCGCCCAGACCATCGGTGTCTTGAAGCTCAGCGAACCACCCCACATCGTTGCGATCCAGCTGAAAATCTTGATGCCGGTGGGTACCGCGATCACCATGGTAGCTGCGGTGAAGTACATCTTCATGTTCACCGACAGGCCGACGGTGAACATGTGGTGCGCCCAGACGACGAACCCGACCACACCAATGGCAACCATCGCATAGGCCATACCCAGATAGCCAAAGATCGGCTTTTTCGAGAAGGTCGCGATGATGTGGCTGATCATGCCGAAACCGGGCAGGATCATGATGTAGACTTCGGGGTGCCCAAAGAACCAGAACAGGTGCTGATACAGCACCGGATCACCACCGCCTGCCGCATTGAAGAAGGCCGAGCCGAAATTGCGATCGGTCAACAGCATGGTGATGGCAGCGGCCAGAACCGGCAGCGCCAGCAGCAGCAGAAATGCGGTGACCAGCATCGACCAGACGAACAGCGGCATTTTGTTGAGCGTCATCCCCGGTGCACGCATGTTGAAGATGGTGGTGATAAAGTTCACCGCACCCAGGATCGACGATGCACCGGCAAGGTGGAGCGACAGGATCGCCAGATCGACCGCCGGACCGACAGAGCCGCTCGTCGAGAGCGGCGCATATACCGTCCAGCCGGTACCGGCACCCAGACCCGAACCACCGGGTACGAATGTCGAGCCGAGCAGCAGCGCGAACGCCGGGACCAGAAGCCAGAACGAGATGTTGTTCATCCGCGGGAAGGCCATATCGGGCGCACCGATCATGATCGGAACAAACCAGTTGCCAAATCCGCCGACCATGGCAGGCATCACCATGAAGAATACCATGATCAGGCCATGCGCCGTAATCAGCACGTTCCACATATGATAGGCCTGGTCGAGCGTAGCCTCACTGCCCTGCATCATCGATGCCCAGCCCTGAAGATACTGCACGCCGGGCTCTGCAAGCTCCATGCGCATCAGCCCGGAAATCGCACCGCCGATGATCCCTGCGAAAATCGCAAAGATCAGGTACAGCGTACCGATATCCTTGTGGTTGGTTGACATGAACCAGCGCTGGAAAAACGCGGGCTTCTGATCGGCATCATGTGCATAGCTGTGATCATGCAGATCGGCCGGATTGGCTGCAATCGTGGTCATGGTGTTGCCCTGTCCTTACTGTGCTGCGGCAGGCGCAGGCGTTGCCGCTGGCTGCGTTGCTGTATTGGTGGTGGCGTCCGCTGTTGCCTGGGATGTTGCCGGGGTTGCCGCTCCTGGAGCAGCAGCCGCCGTATCGCTGGCGACCGTGCCGCCCTGCGAACGCACCCATGCATCGAACTTGGCGCGCGGCAGCGCTTCGACCGCGATCGGCATAAAGCCGTGGCGCGCGCCGCACAGTTCTGAACACTGCCCGTAATAGACGCCCGGTTCCTTGATGATCAGCATCTTCTCGTTCGAACGCCCCGGAACGGCATCCATCTTGAACCACAGAGATGGAACCGCAAAGCTGTGGATCACGTCCGATCCGGTAGTGATGATGCGGATAGGTTCTCCGGCGGGTACAACCATGCGGTTGTCGACCGCCAGCTGGGCGGGCTCGCCGCGTTTGATCGCGTCTTCCTTGCTCAACATGTTCGAAACGACTTCGAAATCGCCGTTATCTGGATAGGTATAGCCCCAATACCATTGGTACCCGGTGACCTTGACGGTCACCGCCGAGGCTGGCGCGGGTTTGTATTGCTTGGCCAGCAGATCAATCGACGGGACAGCAATGCCCACCAGGATCAGCACCGGAAGCAGCGTCCAGACCACTTCGATCGTGGTGTTGTGGGTAATTCGCGACGGGATGGGATTGGCTGAAGCGCGATAGCGGAACATCACCCAGAACAGCAGGCCCAGAACCAGCAGCGAGATCGCCACGATGATCGGCAGCAGCACGATCGTGTCAAGCCAATAGGCATATTCGCCCAGCTCCGAATACTGGTCCTGAAAATCGATGCCCTTGTCGACCGGCATGCCCTTGCCCGGGGTCGGCGCCATCGGGGTGTAGCTTGAATCAAGCGCCGGACCGGTGGCGGCATCGGCAGGTGCAGCTTCGGTCGCGGCAACAGGTGCCGAAGTTGCAGACGTGGCAGCAGCAGGTGCTGCCTGCGTACTGGCAGTCGGCACAGTCACCGGCGGCGCGGGCGGAGTCTGGGTAACCTGACTCTGGGCAAGCGCCAGTGGCGACGTAATCAGAACGAGGGCGGCGAAACCAAATGATTTCGTCCAAGATGCGAGCGCCATTCGTAGAATGTCCCTGTATTGGCAGGGCATCCGTCCACGTCCCACGTTGTGCCGGATCACTGCCTTGTTTGCGTCATAGCAGACTTGCCTATACGCAGGCTTGCCGCCAGTCTCAAGCCAATCTAGGGATATTTTTTGTGCACATGCACATTACAGCCCAACCGGGCCAAAGAACGCTACGAAAAAGGTAAGTTTCGATGCAGGACGTAGAGATTCTGGCGGAGTTTCGCGCGAGTCAGGCGCTGCTGGAGGGCCATTTCATCCTGTCCTCGGGCCGCCACAGCGCCAATTATCTGCAATGCGCCCGCGTCTTGATGGATCCGATGCGCGCCTCGCGCCTCGCCAGCGCGCTTGCCAGCCGCATGCCGCGCGACCTGCGCAGTCAGATCGAGCTTGTGGTATCGCCCGCGATGGGCGGCATCGTCATCGGCCACGAGATGGGCCGCGCGCTGGGCGTGGA
>JBBQXX010000294.1:0-2918 GCA_038209235.1 Sphingomonadales bacterium
GCCATGCAGGACAGCAGGCCGATGATCCTGTTCATCGGCGATGTCGATCGCGGCATGCGCGACCGCGAGGGCTTCCAGGAGGTCGATTTTCAGGCGATGTTTGCGCCGCTGTGCAAATGGGCAGCGCGGATCGATGATGCAGCGCGCATCCCCGAATATGTCGCGCGCGCCTTTTGCGTGGCGATGGCGGGACGCCCTGGCCCTGTTGTGCTGGCGTTGCCCGAGGACATGCTGAAGGACGTGGTCGGGGCGGTAGACCGCCCGCGCGTCACCCGCCCTGTCCAGCCCGTCTGCCCGAATGGCTTTGCCGTGCTGATGGAGATGCTGGGGCAGGCGAAAAACCCGGTGGCGATTATTGGCGGGGCGGACTGGAGCGGCTCAGCGCGCGAGAATTTCCAGATATTTGCCGAGCGCATCGGCATACCCGTCGCCTGCGCCTTTCGCCAGCAGGATGCGTTCCCCAATGATTCGTCGGTCTGGGCGGGCAACCTGGGTTACGGTCCCAACCCCAGGCTGGTGGCGCGGGTCAAGGCGGCGGACCTGATTGTGGCAGTCGGCGCGCGGCTGGGCGAGGCGACCACCGATGGCTATACGCTGATCACCCCCGATCATCCCGGACAGCTGCTGGTGCACGTCTATCCCGATCCGCAGGAGTTGGGCCGGGTCTATCGCACCGACCTGCCATTGTGCGCAGACATGGAGGAGTTCGCCGAAGCCGCCGCGCTTTGGGACGAAGAAGCGGTGCATTTCGAAAGCGGGGCGCAGGCACACGCCGAGTGGCTGGCGTGGTCCGATCCGCAACCGGGCAGCGCCGCGCTGGATCTTGGCCAATGTGTCAAGGCAATGCGCGAGGCCATGACCGCCGATGCCGTGATCTGCAATGGCGCGGGCAATTTTTCGGGCTGGTGGCACCGCTATTGGCATTATGGCAAAAAACCCTCCCAGCTCGCACCAACCGCAGGCGCAATGGGCTATGGCGTGCCCGCTGCGGTGGCAGCAGCGCTGCGTATGCCTGACCGGCAGGTGGTGGCTGTGGCAGGTGATGGCGATTTTCTGATGAACGGGCAGGAGTTGGCGACCGCCGTGAAATATGGGGTCAGTCTGCTGGTGATCGTTGTCGATAACGGGGCTTATGGCACGATCCGCATGCATCAGGAACGCGAATACCCGGCGCGGCTATCGGCGACAAATTTGCGCAACCCTGATTTTGCAGCGCTGGCCCGAGCCTATGGGGGCTGGGCGGCGACGGTGGAGCGCACCGCCGATTTCGCGCCTGCGTTGGCTCAGGCCTTGGCGCAACCTGGCCTGAAGTTGCTGCACCTGAAGACCGACATCGAGAATATCGCAGCAAGCGGGGCAACGATCAGCGGATTGCGCGCACGATAATTAATCGCACGGTTAAAGGCCGGTGCGCCCGCGCGTGCGAGCACCCTTCTCCCCGCCGATCCACTGGATGCAGGCGTGGCAAATGGTTTCCCCGCCTCAGCGGGGAAACCATCCCTCAACCGTCTGTTACCTGATCAGACCTTGTCGCCCAAAGCGCCCTTGATTTCGCCCTTCAGCTTCTGGGCTTTGCCCTTGAACTGCTGCGCATCACCTTCGGCTTCGAGCTCGTGATTGTCCGTTGCCTTGCCAACGCCTTCCTTGGCCTTGCCGGTCAGATCGTTGGCGTTGCCTTTGACCTTGTCTGTGAATTCACCCATAAAATTGCTCCTTCCGCAATGCCGACGCCAAAAAGCTCGGCTTCAGGGGTAATTACGCATCTGCTCTTCCCGCGTTCCGCGCCATTGCCAGGATTTCGTTCCATTCGTCGCAGGTGAGCGCGGCGACGGAAAGCCGCGACTGGCGCAGCATTACCATGCCGGCCAGCGCCGGATTGGCTTTCATCGCTTTGAGCGACACCGGCTTTTCCAACCGCTCGACGGGCACCACCTTGACCGCTACCCATCTGCCGGTAGCATCCTTGGGATCAGCAAAAGCCGCACCACTGACTTTGATGATACCCACCGCTTCAAGCCCGGTGCGCGAATGATAGAACAGCGCCAGATCGCCCACCTGCATCGCCTTGAGGTTGTTGGCGGCCTGCGCGTTGCGCACCCCGTCCCACACGCCCTTACCCGCGCGCACCAGATCGGCCCAGCCATAGTCATCAGGCTCCGATTTCATCAGCCAATATTGGGTCATGATTTTTCCTGCCAGCGCGCTTACATAAAGCCTCCACGAACCTTTCAGCTATTGCAGGCCGCACCATGATTCAACTGCCGATCCTTTCGCTTGCCGATGAACCCGCCGCGCTGGCGCGCAAGCTTGGCGACAGCTTTTCCACGTATGGCTTTGCGATGATCAATGACCACGGGCTTGACCCGGCTCTGGTCCGCCAAGGCTGGGACCAGACCGAAGCGCTGTTTGCGCTGCCGACCGACGAGAAGCGCCGCTATTACGATGCCAGCGCGGGCGGACAGCGCGGCTATACCCCGTTCGGCACCGAGATCGCCAAGGATGCCAAGGCGCATGACCTGAAGGAATTTTGGCACGTCGGGCGTGAGGTCGATCCCGCCAGCCCGATTGCCCACACTATGCCACAGAACGTCTGGCCCGACCGGCCAGCTGGCTTCCGCGAGACTTTCGATCCGCTGTTTGCCGAGTTCGATCGCGTCGGCAACATCATCCTGTCACGGATCGCGGTCTATCTGGGGCTGGAGGCCGACTGGTTCGAACCTGCGGTGCATGAGGGCAATTCGATCCTGCGGCTGCTGCATTATCCGCCCATAGATGCCGCACAGGGCGCTGGGCAAGCCGAGGCAGGCGCGATTCGCGCTGGCGCGCATGAGGATATCAACCTGATTACCATGCTGCTGGGTGCAGAAGAAGGCGGGCTGGAAGTGCTGGCGCGCGATGGATCATGGATCGACATGCGC
>JBBQXX010000295.1:0-2903 GCA_038209235.1 Sphingomonadales bacterium
GGCGTCCCAATCAAGCCCCGGGGCCCCCATGTCTATGGTCACCGCGCCATCGCCCAGCGATCCGCGCAGCAATCCTGCGCCGGTTTCGATCACCACATCGCGGCCCGCCAGCATGACGACGCAGCGCGTGGCGTTGCCGCAAGCGCTGACTTCGCTGCCGTCGTGGTTGAAAATCTGCATGGCAAGGTCGGCATTTGAGTCCGGGCGGTCCGGTGCCCGCATGACCACAAGCTGATCGCAGCCGATACCGCGATGCCGATCGGCCAGCGCGCGCACCTGATCGGCAGACAGCGTCAGATCGTCGGTACGGCAGTCGAAAATGACGAAGTCATTGCCAAGGCCATGCATCTTGTGAAAGCGATAGTGCGCCATCTGCGCGCTCTAGACGGTGCAATCCCGATTGAGAAGCGCAATCCGGCTGGCTGGACTTACTCGCCGTTGGCGGCGCGGCGCGCAGCCACTACCGGCTCGTCGTCGTTGTCATCGGCGATCTGGTGCAGCACGGGATGGCCCAGCATGTTCTGATCGGCGAGCAGACGGCGCGCTTGTTCGACCGACAAAGGCTGGCCGAAATGGAAGCCCTGACCCTTGGCACAGCCGATTTCGGTGAGGCGCGGAATCATCGAGCCGTCCTCGATCCCTTCGGCGGTGATCGGCAAGCCCATCGATTCGCCCAGCAGCGCGATGGTCTCGACGATGGCGCGGCTTTCCTTGCTCTCGTTCATCGATGTCACAAAGCTGCGGTCGATCTTGATCCGGTCGAACGGCAGCGCGCGCAGGTGCGCAAGCGAACTGTAACCGGTGCCAAAATCATCAAGCGCGACGCGCACCCCCTGGTTCTTCAGGCTGCCGATGATCGATTGCGCCAGTCCCATGTTCTCGAACAGGCAGCTTTCGGTAATTTCGATCTCCAGCCGGCTGGCGGGAAATCCGGTCTCGACCAGCAGCTTGACGACCTTTTGCGCCAGCCACGGATCGCGCAACTGCACAGGAGAGATGTTGACCGAGATGGTCAGGCTCTGATCCCAGGTGCGCGCATCTTCCATCGCCTGACGGATGACGCAGGCGGAAAGATCGCCAATCATGCCGGTGTCCTCGGCGATCGGGATGAAGATGTCGGGGGCAACCTGGCCCAGTTCGGGTGAATTCCAGCGCGCCAGCACCTCAAAGCCGATCAGCGCGCCCGATGCCAGATCGATCTGCTGTTCGTAATAGGGCACAAATTCGCCGCGCCCGATGCCGATGCGCATTCCCGATTCGATCTTGTTGCGAAACTGCACTTCGCTTTCCATGCGCGGATCGAACCAGCAATAGCGGTTGCGGCCATGCTTCTTGCTGGCATACATCGCGATGTCGGCGCGGCGCATCAGCACATCGAGGCTGTTTTCGCACAGGTCCGCGCGGGCAACGCCGATCGATGCGGTGACCGTCAGTTCGGCATCGCCATTGCTCGCCGGGCCGACGATCGGCTGGCTGACCTGTTCGATCATGTCTTCGGCAACACGCTGCACCGTCTCGGGGAAATCCGCGTCGAAGATGAAGGTGCAGGCAAATTCATCACCGCCCAACCGCGCGACATAGCCGTTGGGGGGCATCGTGTGTTTGAGCCGCCGTGCAACCTCGACAAGCACCTTGTCACCGGCGTCATGGCCCTGGATATCGTTGATATTTTTGAAATTATCCAGGTCGAGCATCAGATACGCCACGGTCATATCGCGGCGCCCGGCCTGCGCGATCAGGCTGGCCGTCGCCTCGCCGATCGCGCGGCGGTTGAGGCATCCGGTCAGCGGATCGGTCACCGCCAGCGTCTTGGCCTGCTCTTCGGCATTCTTGTGATGCGCAATTTCTTCGTACAACTCGCTGTAGCGCCGCCAGCCCATGATAATCAGGGCAATGTTGAGCAGCAGCGCGGTCACCGCGATATTGTCGGGAGAAACATGCGCCCCCTGATAGCGGCCAACGATATCGGGCAGCACGCTTCCGGCGGTGCCAACGAACATCAGGATGGCTGCGGTGATGATACCGCCTGCGACAAAATCGCGCCCCCTCACCGCACGCCCGGCAAGCTCGTCGGTGCGATTGGTGTTGCCTGGATGGTTCTTCATCTGCGCCACGATAACTCCCCTCAACCGGCGTGAAGCAGCCGTTTGATTAATGCGTAGCTTAAGGATCGACCGTTAAAACATCGTTTACGCTTGGTGCAGTGTAGTGGCCCGGTTTCCAGCAATTGTGCCGGTTGCAATGCTAAACCATGGGTTAACACCGTTCCTGGAGGCGGCGCGCGGGGGGTATTGGCTACAGACTTGCCAGCGCGGCACTTCTGCGCTATCGGCCCACATAGTCTTAACGCTCGAGTAGCGTGATGGCATCCAGTCCAGCCGCTACAGCCGCAATGCCGGTTCATGCGTGCGCCGGTCGGCGAGGTTTCGCCCACCGGCGTTTTGTGCGTTTCGGCGCAAAGCCGGATCGGCAGGATACAACGAGCCAATCGGGCGGGCAGAAGGAGACACAGATATGTTTGATAATCTGACTGATCGCCTTGGCGGCGTGTTTGACAAGTTGCGCGGCCGTGGCGCGCTGAAGGAAGAGGATGTGCGCGCCGCGATGCGCGAAGTGCGCATCGCGCTGCTCGAGGCCGATGTCGCGTTGTCTGTGGTCCGCGATTTCATCAACACCGTCACCGAGCGGGCGGTTGGCCAGTCTGTGCTCAAGTCGGTTGCGCCGGGCCAGCAGGTCGTCAAGATCGTCAATGACGCGCTGACCGAAATGCTGGGGTCTGAAGCCAGCGAGCTTGACCTTGCCGTCGCCCCGCCTGCGGTGATCATGATGGTCGGCCTGCAAGGCTCGGGCAAGACCACCAGCACCGCCAAGATTGCCAAGCTGCTCAAGGAAAAGCATGGCAA
>JBBQXX010000296.1:0-2876 GCA_038209235.1 Sphingomonadales bacterium
AGCAAGCTGCTGATCGTGGCGCTCATCATCGGCGTGCTGGCGCTGCTCTGGGTGATCGTGTCGCCCTATGTTGCCGACTGGCGCGAACGCCGCGCCATTGCGCTGCCCGACTGGACGCCCGACCGTGAGACCGCGCGCCGCCTGCTCGAAGAGGCCGACGCGCTGGCCGAGGCGGGGCGTTATGACGAGGCGGCGCACCTGCTGCTTTACCGCTCGATCGAGGATATCGAGGTGCGGCGACCCGAACTGCTGCGACCATCGACCACAGCGCGTGAGATCACCGGCTTTCAGGCGCTGTCGGAGCGGGCGCGGCTGGCCTTTGGTGTGATCGCCGGGCATGTCGAGGCGAGCTTCTTTGCGCGCCGCCCGCTTGATCGCAGCGCCTGGGACATGGCGCGCGAAGCGTATCGCGCCTTTGCGCTCGAGGGCAGCTGAGCGATGGCGGATGGGGGCGCGGTTGGGGCGGGACCGGGTGGCGGCAATCCCTTTGCACGCGGCACGGTGCTGCTCATGGTCGCGATCGGTTTTGCCGCGTTTCTGGGATTGCTGTATGCGATTGGCGCGGGCGGATCGTTGCGCCCGACTAACAATGGCGCAGCGCACGGCGCGTCGGCCAGTTCGGTAGGATATGCAGCGCTGGGGCGGTTGCTCGAAAAAACCGGGACGCAAGTGCAATATGGCCGCAGCCCATCGGCCTTGCAGGATCAGAATCTGCTGATCGTGACGCCCGAGCCCAGCGCCGATCCCATGGAACTGGCCGCGCTCGTCAACCAGCGCGCTTTTGCCGGGCCGACAATCATCATCCTTCCCAAATGGACGGTGACGCCCGAAGAAGGGCTCAAGTCCGGCTGGGTCCGGCTGGATTCGCCGTTTGTTGCATTGCAGTCGTCGCAGGTGCTTTCCGAGCTTATCCCGGTGCGGACCAAAATCGAAGGACTGGACAACGCATTTATCCCGGTCCCCTTCATCCAGCCTGAGAAGCCGCAAAATCGCGGGGCGATGATCAAGCAGGCGCTCAAAAGCCGTATCACCATCACCGGCGACCGGCTGAAGACCGTTATCGCCGATGGTCCGACCGGCAAGGCGCGGGTCGCGGTGATCGATGATGGCGGCTGGTATCCTTCGCTCGATGCAGGTGCCACCCAAACGCCCGATGATGATCCGCAGATCGAACGCGGGCGCTATCCGGTGGTCATCGTTGCCGATGCTGATCTGATGAACAACCTGGGGCTGGCCAACCGCGATACTGCACGCCAAGCGTTGCAACTGATCGACGCAGCCTATTCGGGCGGCGGGCAAAAAGTGGTGTTCGATCTGACGCAGAACGGCCTTGGCACCAGCGATAACCTGCTCTCGGTTGCATTCCGTCCGCCGTTTCTGGCTGCGGTAATCTGCCTGGCGCTTGCCGCCATCGCCTTTGGCTGGATCGCCTTTCACCGCTTTGGCCCGGCGCTGGCAGAAGCGCAGCCGTTCGGCTTTGGCAAGACCGCGCTGATCAACAGCAGTGCCGGGCTGATCCGGCGGATGGGCCGCGATCATCTGGTCGCCCCTGCTTATGCTGATCTGGTGCGCGATCGCGCCGCGCGGGCTCTTGGCCTGCCACCAGCGCTGGCAAGCGAGGAAGTCGAGGCACGGCTGGCGATGGTCGCGCCCGACAGCGATGGGCGCAACTTCGAAGCTCTGGTCGCTGCCATGCGCGCTGCTCGCGCCCGTCCCGATATCGCGGCGGCGGCGCGCGCCCTCAATGCCTGGAAAAAGGAACGGATTGGATGAACATTGCCGATATCAACGCGCTGGCGGGGCGGATCCGCGCTGAAATGGCCAAGGCGATCATCGGGCAGGAAGAGATCATCGATCATTTGCTGATCGCGCTGTTTTCATCGGGCCATGTGTTGCTGGAAGGCCCGCCGGGGACCGCCAAGACCTTTATGGCACAATGCTTTGCTGCATGCCTGTCGCTCGATTTCGGACGTATCCAGTTCACGCCAGACCTGATGCCCGGCGATATCGTCGGTTCTAACCTGTTCAATTTCCAGACCAGCCAGTTTACGCTGACGCGCGGCGCGATTTTCACCGATCTGCTGCTCGCCGATGAAATCAACCGCACCCCGCCCAAGACGCAGGCCGCCTTGCTTGAGGCGATGCAGGAGCGCAGCGTGACGCTTGATGGCACGCGCCATGCACTCTCACCGCACTTCATGGTGGTGGCGACGCAAAACCCGATCGAGCAGCAGGGCGTCTATCCGCTGCCCGAGGCCCAGCTCGACCGGTTTCTGTTCAAGCTGCTGGTCGGCTATCCCGATGCCGATGAGGAGACGCGGATTGTCGCCGAATATGGCAAGCGCACCGGCGCACAGCGGCCATCGGCGTTCAACATCCAGCCGCAGGTCAATGGCGACGATCTGGCAGCAGCTCGTGCGGCGTTGAGCGAGGTCAAGCTTGTCGACGAGGTGGTTGGCTATATCGTGCGGCTGGTGCGCGCGACCCGCGAGACAGCGGATTTCGAGAGCGGTGCCAGCCCGCGCGCTGCGATCATGCTGGCCAATTCGGCGCGCGCCCGCGCAGCTTTGCAGGGCCGCGATTATGTGATCCCCGATGATGTCAAACAACTGGCCGCATCGGTGCTGCGCCACCGCACCTTGCTGTCACCTGCCGCCGAGATCGAAGGCCGCCGCGTTGAGTCGATCGTCGCCGATCTGGTCGAACGGACCGAGGCGCCGCGTTGATCTATCCCAGCCTCCGCGCCGGATTGCTGATCGCAGCAGGAGCGCCGGCATCGGTGCTGCTGGCAGCGTTCGCGCCGGGGCTGTGGGCTTTGGGGCCGGCTTGGTCGGCAGCGATCCTGCTGCTGGCGGCGCTCGATGCTCTGGTCGCAG
>JBBQXX010000297.1:0-2871 GCA_038209235.1 Sphingomonadales bacterium
CCCAGCATCAGCATGAACAGCGCCAGCTTGACCGCCAGTGTCCAGCCATAGCCGGACCAGACCAGCGCGGGCAGATCGGAAAAGCCAACGATCATGAGCAGGTTGATTACACCGCTTACGATCAGCACCAGCACAATAGCGCTGCCAACAGACGCAAATCGTTGCAGCGCGATGCGAATATCGCCCAGAGGAGCGCCGGGACGCCATTTGCCAAGCGCGTGGATCAGCAACGCCATCGCCCCTGTCCATAACGCTGCGGCAACCAGATGGGCAATGTCGCTGATCCGGTGTGCATACCCTGCCCAGCCTTCGCCAGCCCCGGCATGGCCGCTCCACGCGAACGAGCCCAGCGCCACCAGCGCGGCCACCGCCGCCGATCGCCTGCCACGTGCACCCCAAATCGCGATAGCCGCCAGCAGGAAGGCGAGGAACCGCACCAGGCTGGAGATGCCCATGGACGTTTCCAGCAGCATGAACGTGACCATGGCGCGGTCGAGCGCTGCGATATCGCCGCCCATCATGGCCAGCGATGTTGCCACGAACTGGCCCGCTGCCAGCAGCGCGCCTGCCAGCGCCAGCGCCATGATCAGCGCAGGCGACAGGCGACCCGGCAACCTCAGCTCGCCGCCGAGCAGCAACCCTGCCAGCAGCAAGCCATCACCATAAGCAGCGGCGCGAAGGGCTATGACCGGCCAGCCCTCCAACGGATCAGCTTACGGTAAAGCTGTGCTTGCCAGTGATGCGGTGGGCGTCGCTGCCCACGATGACCCAATCGACCCGGTAGGTTCCGGCGGGCAGCGGCTTGGCCATCGTCAGGACAATCGATTTGCTGTCGGGGCCGACCGCGCTGCTGACGCCCGGCATCTTCATATCGGGATGGTTGGTCACGCCGGGCATGCCGGTCATGGTCAAGGTTGCGCTGGACAGCTTGGGCGTCAGTTTTTCGCTGAACGTCAGCTTTACCGCCTTCATCGCCTTGACCTGTGCGTCTGCGGCAGGCGTGGCGGAGACCAGCTTGGGGTGCGCCATCGCCAGACCGGGGGTCAGGGCGGCGAGCAGCATAGCCGCCATCGCGGCAACGGTGTTGAGCTTCATTTCAAAAATCTCCTTGTGGACTTGGCTATACTACGCAAGCCCGCTGCAAACCCCTCATTGGGCAAGTTGCGAGGGTTGGCCGGTCGCTTTGCGTATGCTGGACAGGATGTTAAGAAAGGGCAACCATGGCTATCGATATCGACAATACACTCGCACAGCTTTCGGCGCGCAGCCCGTATGAAGGGCTGGCGGGGCTTGAAGAGCGCGTGCTGCACGCGGTGGCAACGCCGGGCGAAGGCGGCACTGGGGGTGCCAGCGTCTTCGCCATCGGGCTGGCCCTGACGCTGGGGCTGGCCTTGGGGCTGACCAGCAACCTTGTGCCGCCGGATAATCCAATCCGCGCTCCCTCGCTTGCCGCGCTGGGCACACCCGATGTGCTTGCACCTTCCAGTTTGCTGCTGGATGCGCGATGAGCAACGGGCGTATCGCGCTGGTCGTGCTACTGGCGTTTGCGGCGTCTGTTGCGGGCGTCCTGCTGGGCCGGGGGTTGGTGGGAGACGCCACTGCACCCGGCGCAGAACTGCATTCGGTGCTGCATGAGCAAATGACGCTGGATGCCGCGCAAGAACGCAAACTGCATGCGCTGGAAACCGCATTCGCCAAGCGCCGTGCCGTGCTCGAGGCCGAAATGCGCGCCGAAAACAAGGCTTTGGCCAAGGCAATAGCAGCCGAGCAGGACAATGGCCCGCAAGTCTCTGCCGCTGTGGATGCATCGCATCACACGATGGGCACGCTGCAAAAGGAAACCTTGGCCCATATCTTTGCGATGCGTGCGCTGCTGCGGCCCGACCAGACCGCACAGTTCGACGCGGCCGTCACCGGGGCGCTGACCGAAGACGCCAGGTGAACACGCCGCTTGCCGATCAACCCGACGGCGTACTTGCTGCCCGGTGTCTGGCGGGGAATGAGCGCGCCTTTGCCGAGATCATGCGCCGCCACAAAGCGCCGCTGCACCGCACCGTTGCCCGGCTGATCGGCGATGATGATGCAGCGCTCGATGTTGTGCAGGATGCGTTTGTCGCGGCCTACCGGGCGTTGCGCAGCTATGATGCGGACCGGCCGTTGCGGACCTGGCTGTACCGGATCGCGATCAACAAGGCGCGCGACTGGCAACGCCGCCGCGCCGTGCGGCGGCTGGTCTGGACGCTGCTGCCGACCGGCGAGCCACCCGACACCCCCGATGCGACACCAACCGCTGAAACGGTGATGGCAGATCGCGAGGAACTCGCGCGCGTTTCCGGGGCGATCACCCGGCTGCCTGCTGCGCTGCGCGAAGTGCTGGTGCTGCGCACCATTGAGGGCATGGCGCAAGCTGAAGTGGCCCAGATGCTGGGGATCAGCGCCAAGGCGGTCGAGGTGAAGCTGTATCGTGCGCGTCTAAAGTTGATCGCGCTGCTCGACAGCCCATATTGAGGCTTGAGCTTACCATCATGTCAGGCCCAAGAGGGTGTTCAGAAATCGGCTTGGCTATGAGGGCACGAGCGCTTGCCTGCGTATCCTACACATCAGCGATAAACGCACAGGATTGAACATGACTGCCACAATTGATCGTCGCAATATGCTGCGCGGTGCTGCGCTGCTCGGTGGAAGCGCTGCACTTGCGCCCTGGTTTCCGGCATGGGCACAGACCAATGCAACGGGGATCGTACGCGATCTGCCGACGGTATCGGGCGAAGAGATTCGCTTGAAGATTGCGCACCAGATGATCACCATCGATGGCCGCGCCAGCCACGCCATCGGCATCAACGGCACGGTGCCCGGCCCGTTGATCCGCCT
>JBBQXX010000298.1:0-2864 GCA_038209235.1 Sphingomonadales bacterium
AAGCTGCGGCGGACCAGCAACAGCAGCGCGCCGCCAGTCAGCATCACCAGCGCACCCAGACCATAAGTTCCCACCAGCCGCGACGCCCAGCCTGCCTCAAGCGCGACCACGCCCAGCGGATTCCACGCAAAGCCGGTAAACACCCAGGCGCGCATCCATTCGGTGACCAGCCAGAAGGCGGCGAAGGCGATGACAAGCGTCAGGTCGGCTCCCCCCTTCTCCCGGCCTACCGATGCCTCACCGTCAGGCGATGGGTCCGCGCCTTTGCGGGCAAACCGCAGTTGGGACACGGCATAGGCCGCCAATGCTGCAAACCCTGGAAACACCGCCAGATACAGCGACAGCCCCACCACCGCGACCCAGCCCAGCCAGTGCGGCATCGCATCCTGATAGGTGAAGGCAGTCGCGATCCAGTTCAGCCCGATGGTGAAATGGCCCACCGCAAACAGCCAGCCGCGCCCAAACGCGCTGCGCCGGTTGGGCGCGATTGCGATCAGGTGAATCAGCAGCGCCAGACACGCGATCGTCACCGGCCACAGCCCCAAAGGCGCAAAGCCGGTGGCGCAAAGTCCGCCAGCCAGCAGCGCGAGCAATCGGGGATAGCGCATGATCATGGCGCTGAGCCTATGCCTGTGCCGCCCTATGCTGGCAATCGGCCTTGCAACGGGTCTGTCATACAAAGCCATATTTTTTGCGCAACCACGCGGCTTCGCCCGCAAAAGGGGATGACAGCCCGCCACGGCCTGCGCATAAGCTGCGGCATGATAAGCCTGTTTCCGCTGCTGCTCGGTCTTCAGACCCCGACGGCTTCGCTGCCCCTCGCGCCTGCCGCACCGTTTATACTGACCCCGGCCCAGCGGCGGGACCTGACCTGCGCTGCGGCGTTTGCGATCATCGCATCGGAGCAGGAGCGCGGAGTTACGTCAGCGCTCGAATATCCGACTTTGGTCAGCCGGGGGCGCACCTTTTTTGTCACCACTGCCGAGCGCGTCGTCACCGAAACCGCATCGGATGACGCGGCTGTCGGCGCGGCACTCAAGACAATCGTCGGCCAGTTGCAGGCCGACGCAGCGCAATCGAACGATCCGGCAGGCGTCATCGATGCAGTGATGGAGCCGTGTCTCGAGCGGCTCGATGCCATCGTCCCGTTGCCGCCGCCGCCATCGATGCTGCACTGTGCGATCTATGTGCAACTTGCCTATGAAGACATCCGCGACCGCGAAGGTGAAACCAGCACCGCGCGCGACATGAAGACACTCGCCACGGTGCTCGAATCGCGCGCCCGCGATATCATGCGCGACGAGGGGCTGAGCGGCAATGAAGCCGACCGCAAGTTCATCGAAACGCGCGAGACGATCGTCGCGGTGGAAAGCGTGCGCGATCCGGACGACGATTCGCCCGATATCGATTTCGAGCATTGCTTCAATCTGGCCAAGCCTGCCGAAAAGGGCTGATCGGCCCATCGGGTGGCCCGTCAAAAAATTGACGGAATATGGCCAGGCCGCTGACAGGTTTACGGCTTGTTAACCATATCCCTGCAAATCGTTAACCCAAGGCGGGGCCGCTGAAAGGCACCGGAACCGATGGGGGCAAGACAATGCACGCAGCAGATTTCACCGCGATGGACGACCTGATCATCGGCGAGAGCCGCGCGATCGGGCAAGTGCGCGGGCTGATCGGCTTTGCTGCTGCAACCTGTGCATCGGTGCTGATCACCGGGCCGTCGGGCACCGGCAAGGAACTGGTGGCACAGGCGCTGCACCGCGCCTCGTCGCGCGCCGCTGCGCCCTTTGTTGCGGTCAACAGCGGCGCTATTCCGCGCGACCTGATCGAATCAGAACTGTTCGGTCATGAAAAGGGCAGCTTCACCGGCGCGGTGGCGCGGCGCACCGGCCATTTCGAGGCGGCCAGCACCGGCACGCTTTTCCTCGATGAAATCGGCGAAATGCCCACCGATATGCAGGTTCGCCTGCTGCGCGTGCTCGAAGACGGCAAGGTGCGCCGCATCGGCGGCAACGACGATGTCTGTATCGATGTCCGCCTGATCGCCGCCACCCACCAGTGCCTGGAAAGCGCGATCGCCGATGGCCGGTTCCGCGCCGACCTTTTTTACCGGCTCAACGTACTGCCCATCGAACTGCCCTCGCTGGCCGAGCGCATCGAGGATGTGCCCATGCTGGTCGCGCACTTCCTGTCGCGCGGCTTTGCCAGCGATTGCCCGCCCGTGTTCAGCGCAGAGGCGATGGCGATCCTGATGGCCTATGACTGGCCGGGCAATGTGCGCGAGCTCAAGAACCTGGTCGAGCGCGCCGCGGTGTTCTTTCGCGGCATGGAAGTGGGCCGCGACCAGATGGCGATGCTGCTGCGCCCCGCGCACTCAGCGCGCCGTGCCGCCGCTGCTGCCGCTCCGGTTGCAATCGAATTGCCGCAGAACGTTGTGGCGCTCGCCCAGCCTGCCGCCCCGCGCTTTGGCCGTCCGATGGATCTGCGTGAACACCTGCAAAACGAGGAAAAGCGCGTGCTGATCGAGGCGCTCGAATCCACCGGCGGCGTCGTCTCCGCCGCCGCGCGCCTCGTCATGCTCCAGCGCACCACCTTCGTCGAAAAGATGAAACGCTATCAGATCGGCCGGGAGATGGCGCTGAGTGCTTGAGCTAGGCTTGGCTTGGCTTGGCCTGGCCTGGTTTGGTCTGGCGCGGGGCCTTCGCTCGAACAGCCCCCTCAGAAATCGGCTTCCTCATAATGCGAGGGGGGTTTGATAACTTCCATCCGTTCGGCCAGCAACGGGCGAAAGCTGGGGCGGGATTTGAATTTGCGATACCAGTCTGCGGCCTGGTTATGGCTCAACCAGTCCACCCCGCCCA
>JBBQXX010000299.1:0-2788 GCA_038209235.1 Sphingomonadales bacterium
GGCCTGTCGTCGATGAACAGCGCGCGCGCCGGGTCGATGCCAAAGCGATCGATGGCAAGGCGGTAAATCGCCGGATCGGGTTTGGTCAGCTTTTCGACGCCGGACACCACGATATCCTGAAACAGATCGAACACCGGTGCGGTCGGGCGGAACTTGCGCCATAAATCATCGCCAAAATTGGTAATGCCAAACAGCGGCAGGCCCCGCAACGCCAGTCGCTCGACCAGATCGATCATACCGGGCACCGGGCCGGGGATCGTCTCGAGCCAGCGCGGTTCATAAAGCCGGATCAGCGCATCATGGCGCGGGTGGGCTGCTGCCAGCTCGTCGATAATGTCGGCGATGGGGCGACCTGCATCGTGCTGGTCGTGCCAGGAAAGCGTCAGGATTTCAGACAGGAAATGATCGAGTTCGGCCGGATCGTCGATCAGCTTGCCGTACAGCTCGCGGATATCCCATTGGTACAGGACATTGCCGACATCGAAGATGATCGCCTCAACCGGCTGCGGCATTGCTTGAACCTAAGGCGCGCAAGCAAAAGGCCCCGGAACCTGCCGGAGCCTTGGCTTGCAGAACGCAGCATCGTGCTGGCCGGGTCCGGATGAACGGCCGCGGCACGCCCGGTCAGCCCTGGCGCGCCTTGAAGCGACGGTTGGTCTTGTTGATCACATAGGTGCGGCCGCGACGACGGATCACGCGGTTGTCGCGGTGGCGATCCTTGAGCGACTTCAGCGAATTGCGAATTTTCATGACTTAGGCCCTTGATTGAAACTTTGATGCCGCAAAAAACCTCAACGAAATCCGCAGTATCAGCGCATTTGCCGTTGCCAGTCTTCCATGCCGGAAAGCGGCGCGGATACGTGGCAGGGCGAGCAAAGTCAAGCATTGCCGCCAGAAGGAGCGGCGTTTTTTGTCCGCTTCATTGGCCATTCATCGCCGGTTGCGTTACGCGTACCTATATCGAACTATCAGCTATAAGAAAGGGCGCAACATCATGAGCATTTCACCCAGATCGCGGTGGGTCGTGGCTGGATTGGTGGCCGCACTCGCGGTTTTGCCGTCCGCATGTGTATCCCCCGCCGGACCCGTCGAGGCGGTGCGCTTCGTCTCGCCTGATCGCGCCGCAGAACTGGGGCGCGGGCCAATCCAGGTTGTTGCTGGCGAGGGAATGGACTCGGCGGCTTTGGAATATCGCAGCTATATGGTCGCTGTAGAACGTGAGCTGGCACGCGCCGGATACACGGTTCTTCCGGTCGGCAGCGCTGCACCGCGCGACGCGCAAACCGCCACGGTTCGCTTCGAACGATCGGTGCTCGGCGCGGCAGGCGGTGAGCGCAATCCTGTCAGCGTCGGCGTCGGGGGCGGAGCAGGTGGCTTTGGTTCGGGCGTCGGGGTGGGCGTCGGTATCAATCTTGGGGGCTCCCGCAAGGCGCGGATTTCCACTGTGCTTTCTACAGATATTCGCGCTGCCGACGGCGCGGTCTTGTGGGAGGGACGTTCGATGGTCGAGGCCAAGGCAGGCTCGCCGATGGCAGAAACCCAGCTCAATGCCAGCAAACTGGCCGAAGGCTTGTTTAGCGGCTTTCCCGGCGAATCCGGAGCGACTATCAAGCGTCCATGAGCCAGCCAAACCCCCCCAGCATCTCTTGCGCTTTCGATTCCGGAAACATCACCGTCTTGTCCATCGCTCCGTCCGCTTCGGGCAGCTGGCGGGCAGAACTTGCAATTCGCAAGGACAAGGATGCCGATTTTTTCCAGTGGTTCCACTTTCGCATCGCCGCGCAGCCCGGTGATGATCTGGAACTGGTCATCACGGGATTGAGGAACAGCGCCTATCCCGGTGGCTGGCCTGGATACCGCGCCTGCGTCAGCGAAGACCGCGACTTCTGGGGGCGAACCGAGACCAGCTATGACGCCAATGCAGGCACGCTGACGATCCGTTATCAGATGCTCGGCGGTCTGGCCTGGTTTGCCTATTTCGCGCCCTATTCGATCGAGCGACACCATGACCTGATCAGCGAAATGGCCAGCCGTCCGGGGGTCAGCCACCGCGAACTTGGCCAAAGCCTGCAAGGCCAGCCGATCGATTGTCTGGCGATGGGCGAGGGGCCCTTGCAGGTCTGGCTGTATGCGCGCCAGCACCCTGGTGAGAGCATGGCCGAATGGTGGATGGAAGGTGCGCTCGAAAAGCTGACCGATCCGGCTGATCCGCATGCCCGCCTGCTGCGCCAGAGGTGCACATTGCACCTGATCCCAAACATGAACCCCGATGGATCAACGCGCGGACACCTGCGCACCAATGCGGCGGGCGTCAATCTTAACCGCGAATGGCATCAGCCCAGCGCCGAACGCAGCCCCGAAGTGCTGTGCGTGCGCGATGCGATGGATGCAAGCGGCGTCAATTGGGCGATGGATGTGCACGGCGACGAGGCCATCGCGGCGGTGTTCATCGCAGGCTTTCACGGCATCCCGTCCCGGACCGAAGATCAAGGCGCGCGCTATGACCGGTTTCGCAGCCTGCTGGCCAGCCGGACGCCCGATTTCCAGACGCAGCAGGGCTATCCCCGCGCGCCTGCGGGCCGGGCCAACCTGTCGATGTCCACCAACCAGCTTGCCGAGCGCTTCGGCGCCTCGCACGGCTGCGTGGCGATGACACTGGAAATGCCGTTCAAGGACAATGACGATCTGCCCGATCCCGATCAGGGCTGGAGCCCCGAACGCAGCAAGCTGCTCGCGCATGATTGCCTGGCAGTGTTGGCCGAGATGATTGCGGGCTGAAGCCTTCGAC
>JBBQXX010000300.1:0-2736 GCA_038209235.1 Sphingomonadales bacterium
CAAGGGCAAGCCGGTTTACAGCTTTGCCACCTTCTACAGCGATTCGGCCTACCGGCTGGCAGCGCATGCCAGCGAAATCTGGATCGACCCGATGGGTGGCGCGGCCTTTACCGGACCGGGCGGATCGCGGCTGTATTACAAGGATTTTCTGGACCGGTTCAAGGTAACTGCGCATGTCTATCGCGTCGGTACTTTCAAAAGCGCAGTCGAGCCGTATCTGCGCTCCGAACAATCGCCCGAGGCCAAACAGGCCCTGCTCGCAGTGTATCGTCCGATCTGGGACAATTGGAAGGAAGGCGTCAAGAAGGCACGACCCAAGGCCGATCTGGCGAGCTATATCGCCGACCCCGCAGCAGCGATCACGGCTGCCGACGGAGATCTGGTCAAGGTTGCGATCGACCGCAAGATTGCCGACAAGGTCGGCGACCGCACCGCGTTCGGCAGGCATGTCGCAAAGCTTGCCGGGGCAGATGACGACAAGGGGCCGGGCGCATTCAAGCACACCAGTCTGGACGACTGGGTTGCTGCCAATCCGCCCAAAACCGGTGGCGATGAAGTAGGTGTCATTACGATTGCCGGTACGATTGTCGACGGCGATGCAGGTCCCGGCACCGCAGGTGGTGACCGGATTGAAAAGCTGCTTCACGATGGATTGCAACGCGACAATTTGAAAGCGCTTGTCGTCCGTGTCGATTCGCCGGGTGGTTCTGCCTTCGCGTCAGAACAGATTCGTCGTGCCATTGAGACTTATCGCGGCAAGAAGATCCCTGTCGTGGTCTCGATGGGCAATGTCGCGGCAAGCGGCGGCTATTGGGTAGCGACCGCAGGCGACACGATTTTTGCCGAGCCCTCGACTATTACCGGCTCGATCGGCATCTTTGCGGTGCTGCCGAGTTTTGAACGGGCGCTGGCTGAATATGGCATCAGGGCAGACGGGGTTGCAACCACCGAACTGTCAGGCCAGCCCGATGTTTTTGGAGGTTTCAACAGCACCGTCGATACCTTGATCCAGAGCAGCATCGAACATGATTATGGCCAGTTCCTTGGGCTGGTCGCCAAGGCACGGGGCATGACGACCGCGCAGGTCGACCAGATTGCGCAAGGCCGCGTGTGGGATGGCGGCACAGCGCGCCAGATCAAGTTGGTCGATCGGTTCGGATCGATTGACGATGCGGTTGCCGAGGCGGCCAAACGCGCAAAGCTGAAGGCCGATGGCTATTCGGTGCATTATCTGGAAACCGCGCTCGATCCGTTCGAGCAGTTGGTTTCGGGCTTTTTCGCTCCGGCCGAAGACACTCAGCAAGCGCACGGTCTGGTCGCGCAACTGGCATGGCAGCAACAGGCCGCGCTGGGCCAGGTTATGGGCGACATGAATGTGCTGATGGGCGTGAAAGGCGTGCAGGCCTGGTGCCTTGAATGTGCAGGTGCGCTGCCCTCGCGCACGGCACCTGCGGCGTCAGCAAACTGGGTCAGCCGCTTGCTGTTTTTGCGTTAGGAAACCGCTAATGCTCTCCTTGCGCCCGCGCACAATACTTGTGGAACCGCCCAGGGAGAGCCGCGATGACAGGAAATTGGACCAAGGGGTGAGCGACCATGCAACAGCGCGCGATCGCCACCCCAGCGGACTTCATCTCGCTGCAAGATTAAATCTTCCCAATTTGCGCCCAATCCCGCTAAGGCTTGGTGGATGGACGCACATTTGACTTTCAAGGCCACCGGGCTGGTGATGGCGGGCGGCGCAATTGGTGCGGCCCTGCGCTTTAACGCCGCCGTGCTGGCGGTACGCCTCGGCCAGGGTGGCTATCCCTATGCCACTTTGGCGGTAAACGTGGTCGGCGGATTTGCGATGGGTGTCGTGGCAGCGCTGGTACTGCGCGGGCATATCGGCGAGCCTTTGCGGCTGTTCATTGCGGCAGGGGTGCTCGGCGGCTTCACCACCTTTTCGGCATTCAGCCTTGACCTGTTCCAGATGATCGAACGCGGTGCTTTTGGCGCTGCTGCCGGTTACGCAGCGCTGTCCGTCCTGCTGTCGCTCGGCGCGCTGGCGGCAGGTATGATGATAACCAGGGTGGTGTCATGAAGCCGCCTGTCGCGCGCACGTGTGCCCCGCGCGCTGCTGCCGCCCCGGCGACATCGCCCGACGAGGCGCGGCAGTTCACGATCGACACCGATGATGACGGCATCCGGCTTGACCGATGGTTTCACCGCCATCTACCCGATGTAAACTTCAACCTCGTTTCGCGCTGGTCCCGGACGGGACAGGTTCGGCTCGATGGCAAACGCGTGGGTCCAGGCGACCGGATCGCGGCGGGCCAGATTATTCGCATTCCGCCCTCAGAACCCGATACCGACCGCCCGGCAGCAAAGCCTGTACCACGCGCGCTGTCAGATGACCAGGTCGCCTATGCCCAGGCGATGGTTATTCACCGCGATCGCGCCGCGCTGGTGATCAACAAGCCGCCAGGCCTTGCCACTCAGGGGGGCACGCGCACCCATGCGCATGTCGATGGCCTTGGCGAGGCGTTGATGTTCGATAGCGCCGCGCGCCCGCGACTGGTTCACCGGCTCGACAAGGATACCTCGGGCGTGCTGCTGATGGCGCGCACGCCGGGCAGCGCTGCCTATTTTTCCAAGCGCTTTGCCGGGCGCAACGCGAAGAAAGTGTATTGGGCGCTCGTCGTTGGGGTTCCTGACATCTATTCCGGCCTGATCGAACTGCCGCTATCCAAACAGCCG
>JBBQXX010000301.1:0-2711 GCA_038209235.1 Sphingomonadales bacterium
GCGCTCGGCCCGCTGCAGAGCGAGGCGATGACCGGCACACTGACGATCAGCTTTGCCGACATCAAGGGCGGCACCGAGATGACCTTCGACTATGTCGTGGCCGGCTTCATGCGCACGCCGATCGACCAGATGGCGCCCGTAGTCGATGGCATGATTGGCGAGCAGGCATCACGGCTGGCGATGGCGCTGGGGCCGCTGGTCGGCGGTGGCGGCAAGCTGAAGCCCAAGCTGGAGCCCAAGCTGGAGCCCAAGGACGTTCGCGAGGCTGAGCCTGCCGAGGCGAACGATGCGCCCGATGCTGCGGAAACCGGTGACAAGGACAGCGTCAGCAATCTGGTCGCCGATCTTGAGCCCGATGAGGATGTCAGCGGCGGCGCGCCCGAGGCCATGCTTGATGCCGCATCCGATTCCGCTTCCGATAGGCTCGTTGCTGATGTCGAACCTGATGCCAAGCCGATGGCAAAGCCCCGCACCAAGCCTGGCACCCGCCCGCTGACCCGGCGCGCGCCGAGCGGTGAAAAGGCGTCTGAGCCAAATCCCGAAACCGGGCGGTAAACACACCCGGTTTTGCGCGAAAGCCGGCAGCCAGCAGCGGTTAGGGTCTAATCAGCCACCAGAATTCCAGCGTTCGCCGGAAAACGGATTATGGCCGCAACCCACATCAAAACCCCCGCCCAAACTATCCCGATTAGCACTATCGCTGCGCATAATTTGCGTTAATGTTCGGCGAGAAATGCAGGCGAATCAGTAGAATTCGCCGCGTTCGGGCCGGGTCGCGCAGTTTGCAGCATTAGCTCAGGAGGGGGCATACCCATGGCCGTACACGATCACGTTGACCTTGAAACTTTCATGGCGGGCGTTGCCAGACGCAACCCTGGCCAGACCGAGTTTATCCAGGCCGTGCGCGAAGTCGCACAGGACATCTATTCGTTCATCGACGACAAGGAAAAATACCATTCCGCGCAGATCCTGCGCCGCATGGCAGAGCCTGACCGGATTGTGTCGTTCCGCGTCTGTTGGGAAGACGACAACAACCATGTGCGCGTCCAGCGCGGCTGGCGCGTGCAGAACAACAACGCCATTGGCCCGTACAAGGGCGGCATCCGGTTCCACCCTTCGGTGAACGAGTCGGTGCTGAAGTTCCTGGCGTTCGAGCAGACCTTCAAGAACTCGCTGACCACGCTGCCGATGGGCGGCGGCAAGGGCGGCGCGAACTTCAACCCCAAGGGCAAGTCCGATGCCGAGGTGATGCGCTTCTGCCAGTCGTTCATGACCGAACTGTACCGCTACATCGGCCCGGATACCGATGTTCCGGCCGGCGACATCGGCGTGGGCGGCCGTGAGATCGGCTATATGTTTGGCCAGTACAAGCGCATCACCAACCGCTGGGAAGGCGTGCTGACCGGCAAGGCCATCGAATATGGCGGCTCCAAGATGCGGCCTGAGGCGACCGGCTATGGCGCGGTCTATTTCCTCAACAACATGCTCAAGCACAAGGGTCTGGGCATCGAGGGCAAGACCGCCGTCGTTTCGGGCTCGGGCAATGTTGCAACCCATGCCGCTGAAATGATCACCAAAATGGGTGGCAAGGTGCTGACCCTGTCGGATTCGGATGGTTACATCTACGATGCCGATGGCATCGATCAGGAGAAGATCGACTGGGTGAAGGACCTCAAGAACGTCCGCCGGGGCCGCATCAGCGAATATTGCAACGAGGTCAAGGGTGCCACCTATCACCAGGGCGAAACCCCGTGGACGGTGGCATGCGATTATGCGCTGCCGTGCGCCACGCAGAACGAACTGCATGGCAAGGATGCCGAAGTTCTGGTCAGCAACGGCGTGATCGCGGTCGCCGAAGGGGCCAACATGCCAACCACCCTCGAAGGCGTCGAGGTGTTCCACAAGGCGCACATCATGTACGCGCCGGGCAAGGCGGCCAATGCCGGCGGCGTTGCTGTATCGGGGCTGGAAATGAGCCAGAATTCCGAACGGCTCGCATGGTCGAATGAGCGTCTGGGGCAGGCACTGACCGACATCATGTCGGGCATCCACACCCAGTGCGTCGAATACGGCACCGAGGGCGAGGGCTATGTCAACTATGTGAAGGGCGCCAACATCGCAGGCTTCAAAAAAGTCGCCGATGCGATGCTCGCTTATGGCGTGATGTAATCTGATGTCGGGCGCGGCGGGTGGAGCGATCTTCCCGCCGCATCGCTCTTGCGCGTTGCGCCTGGCCTGCTAACCGGCGCTGCGATGGCCCGGTCCCCCAAGATCCCCAAAGTTCGCGCCCCAGTTGAGATCGGCTGGTCCGAGTGTGTCGATCTGCCCGATCTGGGGCTTAACCGGATCAAGGCGAAGATCGACACCGGTGCTGCGACATCGTCGATCCACGCCACCCGGGTCAATCCGATCGAGATCAACGGCGCGCTGTTTGTGGAATTCTGGTTCCGCGCGCATCGCGGTGAACCGGCGCGCAAGTTCTGTGCGCCCGGGGTTGAGCTGCGCCGGATAAAAAGCTCGAACGGCGCGATCGAACTGCGCTATGTCATAGAAACGACGATGATCCTTGGTAACCTGCGCTGGAAGGGGCACATGACCTTGGCCAACCGCACCACCATGACATTCCCCATATTGATCGGCCGCCGCGCCCTGCGGCGCGATTTTCGCGTCGATTGCGCGCGCAAATGGGTGCTTGGCCCGCCCGAGGAAAC
>JBBQXX010000302.1:0-2630 GCA_038209235.1 Sphingomonadales bacterium
CATCAAGCCCCTCGTAGCGCCGTGACAAATCGAAAAAACCAGGCTGGCTCATGACATACTCCCTATCGATGCCTCACATCATCTGAATCAGGTTTACGCCGCAGCGGGAAGGGGTATTTTTAGAGGTGGCCTGACGTATATGCCGAGGGCAAACCGCTTTAGGAACGACCGATCGCGCATTACGCTTGAATAAGGTAATCCGTCCTGAATAGCTATGAGTAAACGTAACAGCAGATAGGCCGCTCTCCGCCCTTTTTCAGGCATCCAGAGGCGCTCATCGCCAGCCCGGTAGCTGTCGGCTATTTACCCCGCCATTATTACGACCCCAGCCCGCCCCTCAAGGCACCGCTGCGTCCTCGCACGCGCCGTTCCACATATCGCGCGGCATGTCGGTGCGCAGCGGCGGCCCGGCCTTGGGATCGGGAATGCCGTCATACCACAGGCTGCGCGCCAGATCGGGCAGGAACAGGCCGAGTGGCGCGGGGCTGTCTGCTTGCGGGGGTTCGGCGATGTATTTCAGGCCGGCAGGTTCGCCGATGAAGGCGTGGAAGTAGATTGTCTCGGCCCCGTCTGCCGCTTCCAGTATCTCGGGCGGTCCTTGCGCATTGCCGGTGCCATTGACCGCAAACATCGATGCGCTGCCAAAGCCGTTCGATCCGGCAAAGCTGTAATGGCGGATAAAGAGCAAAGCGTCGTCCTCGTCGCGCTGTTCGAGGATTGCCACCAGATCGGTCTGCGCATTGGGCGGAAACTGAGGCTTTTCGAAGCGGATGGAAAAGCGGCTGGGCCAGCTGGAACGATAGGTTGCCTGCAGGATCGGGCACGACAGCGGCTTGACCTGCACCGCTGCGGCAGGCGTGAATTGCAGCGTATCGATGCTCAGCCGGTCGTTGACGATCCTGAAGGCGACATATGCGTCTCCGCCGCTCGGGCAGCAGTTGGCGTCGTCCTCGCGCCACAGCGGGAAGGCACTGCTGAGGCCATAATAGTCATATTCAACACCCTTCCACAGCCCCAGCCCCCTGGGGAGCCGACCGGGCAGCTCGGTCTTCCAGCCGGCCATGCCGATGTTCACCCAGGCACCTGCGCGATACACGAACAGGCTGTCGGCATTGCCCTCGCCGCTGCCAGCGGTGCGCGCGGGCAGATGCAGGATCATGTCCTCGCCATTGTCTATCAGCCGTGGCGGTGATGCCTCGCCCTGTGTGCTGGTCATGCCGATCAGCACGGGCTGATCGCCGCTGATATCCCAAGCCACGATCATGCGCAGCGGGACGCCGCCATTGGGCTCCAGCCCCGCAATATATTGCCACGCTATCTGGCTGCCGCGCTTAGTTCCACCGGCATTGAGAAACCCTGCGGCCTCGACCACGCACGATATCACGGCCTTGACCATGCAGGTTCGGGCCAGATCGCTGCCCAGCTCGACCGGTGTCGCGATAGAGCTGGCAAGCTTGGCGAGTTCATCGGCATCGGATGCCAGATAGCCGAGGCTTTCGACGATCTGGTCCGCGTTGGCTTCTTGCGGGCTGCTGTCGGCACTATATTCAAATCCCCGGCGCAGGTCGGCAATCGCTTCTTCGCGGCGTTCGGCGATCGTCGCCTTGCGCGGATCGACAGCAAACCATTTTTCCAGCGCAGCATCCGCTTCAGCCCAAGCCGCCACGATCTGGCGGTCGGCGCACAGTTCAGCAGCGTTGGTGGTAAGGTCAGGGCAAGGCGGCGGCGTTACGGTCGTCAACAGCACCAAAGCGGGCATAAGCATCATCGATGCGGCTCTCCAGTCAGGTGCGACCCTGCCCGCGTTGTGCGCAGATTGTGCATGAATGCAATATGCCGCAACGCGTCGGAGCTATTTGCCCTGCCATTGCGGCGCGCGTTTCTGCGCAAAGGCAGCGGCCCCTTCGCGCGCATCGTGTGAAACGAGCACCGGGGCGACATACGCCTGCTGCCGCGTCCACATCTCCTCATCGCTCCAATTGCGCGATTCGCTGATGATCTGCTTAGATACCTGTACCGCCAACGGTCCGTTGGCGCTGATCTTGCGTGCCAGTTCCAAAGCGCCGTCGATCGCCGGGGTCTCCACGACACGGTTGACGAACCCGATTTCATACGCGCGCTGTGCCGAGATGAAATCTCCGGTCAACGCCAGCTCCATCGCGATGCGCGGCGGCACCTGTCGCGGCAGCCGCATCAGGCCGCCAGCCGCAGCCGCCAGACCGCGCTTGGTCTCGGGAATACCAAACTGCGCGTTGGCATTGGCAACGATCAGATCGCACGTCAGCGCGACCTCCATCCCGCCGGCCAGCGCATAGCCATCGACAGCAGCGATCAGCGGCTTTTTTGGCGGAGATTCGGCAAAACCGCAAAACCCGCGGCCTTTCACAACCGGCAATTCGCCGGTCAGAAACGCCTTGAGATCCATGCCCGAACAAAACGTACCACCAGCGCCAGTGATGATGCCGACGCGCAATTCAGCATTGCCATCAAGCTCATCCATCGCCGCTGCCATGCCTTCTGCCACCGCGCGGTTGACCGCATTCCTGGCTTGGGGACGGTTGATGGTGATCACCAGAATGCCATCTTCGGCCTGGGTCGTGATTTCAGACATTGCGTATCCTTCCACTCGT
>JBBQXX010000303.1:0-2615 GCA_038209235.1 Sphingomonadales bacterium
AGCGGGTAATCATAGACATGGTAGTTGTTGCCGGGCAGCACGTAACTGCCCATCTGGGGTTCGCCATTCAGCAGCAACAGGCCGCGATCGTCGCAGCGCGCAGCCACCAGACCCGGCATGATGACGCCATCGGTCAAATCATCATTGGGGACCAACGTTCCCAGATTGATGTCGGCCTTGGCCTCATCGCCCATCACCCCGGTGATCGGGTTGGTGCATAAAATCGGCGATGTTCCGCGCAATTCACCATCAAACCCCACGCTCTTTTCATAGGCGGACAGCAGCAGGTCGGGTTCGGCAGGCTCACCATAGCTTTGCCAGGACAGCAGGCAGCCAGTTTGATCGGGATCGGCGCAGCCGGGCAGGCCCAAAGCCAGAAGATCGGTTGTCAACGAGATCGGCCAGCCGATGACATAGGCCGCCACGATCCGATCGGCGAGCGGGCGGGTGACGACGCGTTGGCGCATCAGCGTGGTCAGGTGCAGCCCGCCCTGGCTGTGCCCGGCGATGATGATCGGCATGTCTTTGGGGATTTCGGCGAGGAACTCGTCGAATGCGATGAGCACATCGGAATAGGCCGCATCGAATGCCATCTGCGCTTCGGGCTTGTCGGTGAGGAATGAGCCGATCGCGGCCTGGCGATAGCGCGGTGCCCAGATCTGGCCGACGCTGTTGAACACGCTGGCCTGGCTGCGCAGAAAGATGCGCGCGCGGTCCTGCGATTCCTTGTCGTCGATCGGCGCGTTCCAGTACTGGCGCTTCAGATAGGATGTCGGGTGGATGAAAAAGACTGCCACCTTCGGGGTTTGCGTCGGCTCAAAGCCCTCCGGCGTCCAGAGCGCCGGGTTGGCAGAGGGTTTGATCTCGGGCCGGGAGAACCACATGTCCGGATCGGCATAAGCGCTGGTCTCGACCACTTCGAGCTTTACGAACTTCGTTGAAGGCACGAATGCTGCAGCGAAAATCTGTTGCGGAAACAGGCGGTAGATGGCGAAAGCTGCAATAATCAGGAAGATGATCGCGGCAATCAGATACAGGAACTTGCGGGCCAAAAAACTGTCTCCGGGGGCGGGCAGCGACGTGGGATCGGCTGCCGGTCAAGCGGCGCGTATAGGCGTCGGTGTCTGTTGCCGCCAGCCTGTTTGCAGCGCAGATGCAGCAATTGCCCGCTTGAAGGCGCAGCGGGCGGGTGCTAGCCGCTTGACCTATGTCTGTAGATAGCAAAACCGTAAAGAAAATCGCCAGCCTTGCGCGCATCGCGATGAGCGATGCCGAGGTTGAGGCGATGGTGCCTGAATTCAACGGCATTCTGGGCTGGATCGAACAACTGGGCGAGGTCGATGTCACCGGTATCGAGCCGATGACCGCCGTCATCCCCAACACGCTTCGCCTGCGCGAAGATATCGTCACCGATGGCGGTATCCGCGACAAGGTGCTGGCGAACGCGCCCGCCGCCGAGCACGGCTTTTTTGGTGTTCCCAAGGTGATCGAATGACATCTGCAGGATGTCATTCGATCATGCCGGACAGCGGCGCAGCCGCGACCGATCCGGGATCCAGAACAGAAGACAGCGACCGGCGGCATTTTGATCCCGCCCCTCGCCGGAGCGTATAATATGACCGACCTCACTGATCTTGGCATAGCCGATATCCGCACCGGCGTGCGCAGCGGCGCGTTCAGCGCGCGCGATGTTGCCATGGCCTTTAACAAGCGCGTTGCAGGTGCCAAGGCGCTCAACGCTTTCCTGATCGATACGCCAGAGCACGCGCTTGCCGCTGCTGATGCCATCGATGCCAGGCGCGCAGCGGGTGATGAATTGCCGATCATGGCGGGCGTTCCGATCGGGATGAAGGACCTGTTCTGCACCGTTGGTGTCGAAGCGCGTGCGGCGAGCGAAATCCTGAACGGGTTCAAACCTACTTATGAATCAACAGTGAGCAGCAAACTGTGGGATGCAGGCGCGGGCATGCTGGGCAAGCTCAACATGGACCAGTTCGCGATGGGATCGTCGAACGAAACCAGCGCCTTCGGCAACGTCATCTCGCCCTGGCGGCGCAACGATGGCGGTAACGCACCGCTCGCGCCGGGCGGATCATCGGGTGGCAGCGCAGCGGCCGTCTCGGCGCGGCTGTGCCCGGCGGCGACCGGCACCGATACCGGCGGCTCAATCCGCCAGCCAGCCGCGTTTGTGGGCATCAGCGGCATCAAGCCCACTTATGGCCGCTGTTCGCGCTGGGGCGTCGTGGCGTTTTCGTCCTCGCTCGATCAGGCCGGCCCCATGGCGCGCGACGTGCGCGATTGCGCGATCATGCTGGAGGCGATGGCGGGTTTCGACCCCAAGGATTCCACCTCGCTCGAATTGCCGGTGCCGAAATGGGAAGCCGGGCTAAACAGCAGCATGGCGGGTAAAAAGATCGGCATTCCCAAGGAATACCGGGTCGATAACATGCCCGTGGAGATTGACGCGCTGTGGCAGCAGGGGATTGACTGGCTGAAGAATGCAGGCGCCGAAATCGTCGAGGTATCGCTGCCCCACACCAAATATGCGCTCCCCGCTTATTACATCATTGCGCCCGCCGAAGCCTCGTCAAATCTGGCGCGCTATGATGGCGTTC
>JBBQXX010000304.1:0-2596 GCA_038209235.1 Sphingomonadales bacterium
CTGGTGCGGATCGATATCGCCACCGGCAAGATGGCGCAGCTGTCCGAAAAGGTGAACTGGGATGTCGAGGGCTATGACCTGTCATCCGACGGCAAGACCCTGGCGTATACGCTCAACGAAGACGGCTTTTCGCGGGTTGTGCTGGGCAACCTTGGCAACAGCCAGAGCCTGCCCGCGCCGCAGTTGCCGCGCGGCGTGGTGACCGCACTCGAATTTTCACCCGATGGCGGCAGGCTGGCCATCGGGCTTACCAATGCGACCACTGCAGGTGATGTCTGGAGCCACGATCTGGCCAGCGGCGTGCTGACCCGCTGGACGCAGTCAGAGGCGGGCGAGCTTGATCCGGCAAAGCTGGCCGAGCCAACGCTGGTGCGCTTCAAGAGCTTTGATGGCCTGTCGGTGCCTGCGCTGGTCTATCGCCCCAAGGGTGCTGCGCCCGATGCCAGGCTGCCGGTGATCATCGATATCCACGGCGGGCCGGAGGCGCAGACCCGGCCTTCGTGGAACCCCGGCGCGCAGTATTTCGCCGATGTGCTGGGCGCGGTGGTCATCTTGCCCAACGTGCGCGGATCGGACGGCTATGGCACGCGCTATCTCAACCTCGATAACGGCGCATTGCGCGAAGATAGCGTCAAGGACATCGGCGCGCTAATCGACTGGGTGGACACGCAACCCGGCCTCGATCCGGCGCGCGTCGCGGTCTACGGCCAGTCTTATGGCGGCTATATGTCGCTGGCCAGCATGACCTTTTATTCGGACAAGCTGGTCGGCGGGGTCGAGCGCTATGGCATCAGCGATTTCGCCAGCTTCATGGCCAATACCGAGGCCTATCGCCGCGACAACCGGCGTGCAGAATATGGTGACGAGCGCGACCCCAAAATGCGGGCGGTTTTCCAACGCATCGCCCCGCTGGCCAACGTTGGCAAGATCACCAAACCGATGCTGGTCATGCAGGGCGCCAATGATCCGCGCGTGCCGCAGTCCGAATCCGATCAGGTGGTCGCGGCGCTGCGCGGCAACGGCGTGGAAACCTGGTATGTGCTCTATGCCGATGAGGGTCATGGTTTCCTGAAGAAAGCCAACAACGACCTGCGCCGCGAGGTGGAGACGGTGTTTCTGCGCAAACTTTTTGGCCAGTGAAGATAAGTTGGTGAGAACGTTTTTCGACGCGCGCCAGCACGATCACGCCCCGGCGATGGAACTGCACAACGGGGCCTATGTCCCCTATGCCGAACATCGCGGGCGGATGGAAAATGTGCTGGCGGCGCTGAAGCGCGTCGAGCCACCGCGCGATTACGGAATCGAGCCGATCCGCCGGGTGCACGGCGATGCGTATCTGGCGTTCCTGCAGACCGCGCACGAGCGCTGGGTCGCCGCCGGACGCAGCGGCGATGCGCATGGCTATGCCTGGCCGGTGGTGGGCAGGAGGCCGCTCAAGCTGAACCGGATCGATGCCGACCTTGGCCAGTTCAGCTTCGATGCCTCCAGTCCGATCGCGGCTGGCACATGGGACAGCGCCTATTGGGGCGCGCAAGCGGCGCTGGCGGCAACCGGGGCGGTGCTGGGCGGCGATCAGGCAGCGTTCGCGTTGTGCCGTCCGCCCGGTCACCACTGCGGCGCAGATTATCTGGGTGGCTATTGCTTCCTCAACAATATCGCGATTGCAGCAGAAGCGGCGATTGCAGGCGGCAAGCGGCGCGTTGCTATTCTCGATGTCGATTACCACCACGGCAACGGCACGCAGGATATCTTCTATGATCGCAGCGACGTGCTGTTCGTGTCGATCCATGCCGATCCTGCGACCGACTATCCGTTCTTCTGGGGCCATGCTGATGAGCGCGGCGAGGGGGCGGGGCAGGGTGCCACCCTCAACCTGCCGTTGCCGCGCGGCACAGCACTGCCAGAGTATCGTTCGGCGCTTGATACCGGCCTGCAGGCGATCTGCGATTTTGGCGCGGATATGCTGTGTGTGTCGTTCGGCGCAGATACGTTCTCCGGCGATCCGATCTCACAGTTCGACCTGCAAACCGCCGACTACACCCCCATCGCACGAGCGATTGCAGAGCTTGGCCTGCCGACGGTGATCACGATGGAAGGCGGCTATGCGGTCGATGCGCTGGGCGTCAACGTGGCAGCGTTTCTGGCGGGTTTTGGGTAGGCGGGCTTCAAGCCCACCCCGGCCTGCGGCCTGCCCCTCCCGCAGGCGGGAGGGGAGAGGCGTTGTGCGACATGTCTCCCCTCCCGCTTGCGGGAGGGGCAGTTTCAGCTTGCTGAACCGGGGTGGGCCTGAAAGTTCCGCCAGTCATCCAGAGCAGCATCGATGGCCGCCAACACACTTTCAAGGCTATCGCGAACGTCATCATTCTGAAACCGTAGAACCTGAAATCCATTACCGCGCATGAATGCATCCCGGCAGGTATTATGGCTGACCGTGAAATCATGCGAATCGCCATCAACCTCTATGACGAGCATGACTTCGCGGCAGAGAAAATCACAGAAATATGGCCCCAAAGGCATCTGGCGCGAAAACTTGAAACCGCGTCTCTGCCGCCCTTTCAGGTGCAGCCACAATCGCTTTTCTGAGAGGGTTGCAGCG
>JBBQXX010000305.1:0-2588 GCA_038209235.1 Sphingomonadales bacterium
CAACATCGCATCGCGCAAGGTGAAGCCGGGCGACATCGTCTCGCTGGGCAGCAAGGCACAGGAAATGGCGCTTGTCATCGAAGCGCAGGGCCTGGCCGAGCGTGACATCCCCGATTATGTCGCACCCGACGGCACCGACAAAATCACCTTCACCCGCATCCCGACACTCGACGAAGTGCCCTATGCGGTAAAGATGGAACCCAATCTGGTCGTCGAATTCTATTCGCGCTGATCGGGTCTTCAAACCGGACATAAAAAAGGCGGACCGCGAGGCCCGCCTTTTTTTGTGATGGCTGCGACCTATTGCGCGGCAAAGACTTTCTCCATGAACGCGGCGCTGATGCTCAGCACTTTGGCGCGGACGTTGCCATCTTCAAGATAATGATCACGGTCCTTGTAGATGTGCAATTCTGACAATTTGCCCGCTGCCTTCAATTTCGAATCCATCAGCCGCGCATGGCCGACATCAACATTACGATCAATATCACCGTGGAACATCAGCACGGGTGCCTTGAATGCCTCGGCATTGCGCGCCGGGGAGCCAGCCTTGATGTGCGGTCCATCGCCGACATATTCACTCACCAGACGAAAATCCGCCCAGCCCCGACGATCTTCCTTCAACTGGTTGAGATCCGTCACCGGTGCTACCGCCACCACTGCTTTGAACAGATCAGGCTCGACCACGTTGGACTGCAACGCTGCATAACCGCCATATGACCATCCGAAAATCGCCATCCGCCCAGAGTCTGCGCCTTTCTCGATTAGCCAGCGTCCGGCATCGTTGATGTCAGAGATCGCGGTCTGCCAGTTCTGGAAGCCATTACGCTGAAACCAGTCGCTGCCGTAGCCTGCGGAGCCGCGAAAATTGGGTTGGAGAACAGCATAGCCGCGCAACGCAAAATACTGCACCAGCCAGTCGAACCCCCATTCGTCTCGTGCTTCGGGGCCACCATGCGGCATCACGATAGCGGGCAGGCCGGTGACATCGGATTTGCCGGGTGGAAACGTCAGATAGCCAGGGATTTTGGTCCCGTCACGGGCCAAATAGGTCATAGGCTGCATCACACCCAGCGCGACATTTTCAAGCTCTGGCCGCACCGCGAGGAGTAAAGCCAGCGTCTTGGTGTCGCGGTTGAACAGGAAATAGCGGCCCGGATTGGTGTCGCTGCCCGCCCAGATCAACATCTTGCGCTCGTCTTCGCTCGAATCTACGACGCGTATAAGCGGCAGGTCAGGGATCGCGTGCGCCAGCGCAGCGGACATTTTGGCAATGTCCGCATCAATATAGTGAACATCGGCGAAATCGGTCACATAACGCACCCCGATGACCCGGTCGCGCCGCCCTACCCGGACAAAACCCGATACATCAACCTCAGGGTGCGCAAAAATCAGATCTTCCTTGCCAGACCCGTCAAGCGCAAACCGATAAGCCGCCATCCGGCCATCTTTGCGCTTGAGGCCGTATGCGACATTGAGCCTTGCGTCGACCGCGTGCGGATCGAGTTCTGCCCGATCTTCATCCACCACGCTGAGCGGCAGCCATGCATCGCTACCCACCTTCCGGTAAAAATAGCTTCGCTTTGATGAGAGAAAATCGGACTGCATGAGCGCCCTACCCTTGATACGAACCTTGCCGTAACCGTCTGATATGAACTCGGCAGCGTCGATATCGGGGCGTTCGACCGTCTTGGCAGCCAGTGTTCGTGTATTGACCAGATCCACACCCAGACCGTCTTTCTTCTGGGCGATCAAGGTTCCAGCGCCGTCTTCAGGGATGTACTCCCGAATCATAAGCACATATCCGTCCTCGGACGGATTCCAGTCGATTACGCTACCACCATATAGCGCGCGATACAGCCGTTCGCCGCTTCCGCGGCGAACATCGAGGATCTTGGGTGGGCCGCCATCTGCATCGACCGCCACGAGCCGGGTGACATAGGTGGCACGGCCCTCCACATCTATAGAGGCATAGAGGGTGCACAAAAGCCGGGTATTGCCGGTCCAGTTGCATGAGCCAAGCCGGTTCGGCTCGCCATCGACCCTGAAAATGCCCTTTGGTGCCTGTGGCGTCGGATCAAGGTCGACGGTCATCAGCACTGCGCCCTGGCCTGCTGATGGCGTCAGATAGGCCAACCGTTTTCCATCGGGCGAAAGGCTGGCATCTTCCACTATCGGGCGCTCACCCAAAACCTGAGCCGCATCCATTTTCCTGGATGGCCCATCGGCGCGCGCTACACCCGAGGTCCCCAACAACGCCAGAGCGCACAGCAGTGTCGTCATGCGCCTGCCATGTTTAATTTCAAGCATCGTTATCGCCCCTGCCAATCCGGATTTTCCCAAACATCGAATATTCAAGGTCCAGTGACAAGTTCGTTGTGACCAACTTCGATCCAAAAAAAAAGGCAGGCCGCAAGGCCCGCCTTTTTTATGATGGCCTCGCGCCTCCCGGTCCTCCGGGAGGGTGTTCGACCAATCAAACCATCTCTGAATCGAAGAAGAACAGCGCCTGGCTGATCGCGGCGCGCACCGTGTTGCGGTGGAAGGGCTTGGTGATCAGGAAGGCCGGTTCGGGCCGCTCGCCGGTCAGC
>JBBQXX010000306.1:0-2560 GCA_038209235.1 Sphingomonadales bacterium
GCCTTCAGCACATTATCGCTCCACTCCATCACCGCGCTCATAGCTTCGCTGACCAACCCCCCGCTCCAATGATCGGGTGCGATCGCCCAGCCTGCCTCGGGCACGCCATCCAGGTCTGGAAGGCCGCGCTCGAAATAGGCCAGACCGCCGACACCGATCAGCGCGTCGCTGTCGCGGTCGGCAAATATCCAGTAGCCAAGCCCAAGCAGCGCCCATAGCCCGGGTATGCCGATGAAGCGCAGCCACGATTCGTTTCTTGTCCGCGGCTGGCCACCGATGAACGCCGTCACCCGATCGTCCGCCCACATCGCGGCATAGGCGTCGAAATCGGTCAGCACCGGCGCACGCAGGCGCAAGCGCGGCGTTTCAAGCACCGGAGCGTCTCTCATGGCTTGCCCTTGCTCTCCTTTGAGGCTGCCTCGCGCACTCGTTCTGCGGTTTCGGCTTCACGCGCCTTTTTGAGATAGGCTTCATCGACGTCGGGCATTTTGGAAAAATCGATAAAATAGGCAGGCGGCGGCGGGCACGGCGGGATCAGGCAGCCGCCCAACGTCGTCTTGCCCTTGAAGATGCCATCGCCCGCCACATCGGGAGCAGGCGGCGGACCCCCGGTCGCCACCCTGCCCTCGGTATCGGGGGGCACACGGAACTTGGTATTTCGGTCGGTGTCGCCGCATACCACGATGTCCTGTCCTGCTGCGCTTGGCTGGCATCGCTTGCGACGCTCCTTGGCCCCGGTCCACTCGTCGGCATTGCGAATCAGCGCTTTCACCTTCGCCTCTAATGCATCAGGTGCTGCGTTGTCTGGCTCGGGTAGTTGCGTGTCATCCTGAGCCTCTTGAGCCTCTTGAGCCTTTTGGGCGTGCGCAGGTGCAGTCAGCGCGGCCAGGCCGCCCATCGCGGCAACGGCCAGCAGCAACGGCCAGCGCCGCATGTCCATTCTCGACAATGCAATAATGCTCCCTTATGGACCGGGCGCAATACGCCAACTCCTGAATGCATCTGGTGCCCAACAATCACAAGGATGAAACGCCTGCCATGTCCAGCGCAAGCCTGAAAGCAACACCGCCTGCAGAAACTCCCCAGCTTGACCGTGTTCTGGTGCTGGAGATGGTCCGCGTGACCGAAGCTGCGGCGATTGCAGCCTCGAAGATGATCGGTCGCGGCGACGAAAAGGCGGCGGATGCTGCGGCGGTCGAAGCGATGCGCGCCGCGCTCAACCAGCTCGATATCGACGGCACCGTCGTCATCGGCGAAGGCGAGCGCGATGAGGCACCGATGCTGTTCATCGGCGAAAAGGTGGGCCTGAACGGCCCCAATGCGCCGCGCATCGACATTGCGCTCGATCCGCTGGAAGGCACGACCATCACCGCAAAGGCCGGTCCCAATGCGCTGGCGGTGCTGGCGATTGCCGAGAACGGCTGCCTGCTGAACGCGCCGGATGTTTACATGGACAAGATCGCGGTGGGGCCCGGCTATCCCGCCGGTGTCATCGATCTGGACAAAAGCGCCAGCGAGAATGTGAAAGCCGTTGCTGCGGCCAAGGGTGTGCAGCCCGACGAGATCATCGTGTGCGTGCTGGACCGTCCGCGCCATGCCGATCTGATCGCCGAACTGCGCGGCATGGGCTGCGGCATCATGCTGATCCCCGATGGCGATGTCGCAGGCGTGATCGCGACAACCGACCCCGATACCACCATCGATATCTACATGGGTTCAGGCGGCGCACCTGAAGGCGTGCTCGCAGCCGCCGCGCTGCGCTGCGTCGGGGGCCAGTTCAAGGGCCGGCTGTTGTTCCGCAATGACGACGAGCGCGCGCGGGCTCGCAAATGGGGTATCGAAGACCTCAACGCGATCTACGACCTTACCGATCTGGCCAAGGGTGACTGCATTTTCGCGGCCACCGGCGTAACCGACGGTTCGTTGCTGGAAGGCGTCAAGCGTCGCCGCGATGGTATAATGACCACCGAGACGGTGGTGATGCGCTCGTCGAGCGGCACCGTGCGCTGGGTCAAGGGCGAGCACCGCATCGCCTGAGTGCGACACGGTTGGCAGGCATTGCACACCACGCAGTATCAAGCACGGGACGAGGCGAAATGCATATCTCGATAGAAGGCTTTGACATCGGTCAGTTCGTTGCTGCAACGCTGGCAGAAGATCTGGGACCCGATGCGTGCGATGTGACGTCGCAAAGCGTTATCCCGGCTGACGCACATTTCACCGGGGTGATGGATGCCCGGCATGCCCTGGTGGTTGCCGGCCTGCCGCTCGCCGAGGCGTTTTTCCGGGCGCTGGACCCTGGCTGCACGGTCGATCTGCTGGCAGGCGAAGGACAAAGCGTTGCTGGTGGCACCGATATCCTGCGCGTATCCGGCAAGGCGCGCGCGTTGCTGACTGCTGAGCGATCGGCGCTGAACACCGTCCAGCATCTGAGCGGCATCGCCAGCCTGACCCGGCAGTATGTCGATGCGATTGCGGGTACCGGCGCGGTGCTGCTCGACACCCGCAAGACCATTCCGGGGATGCGGCTGCTTGAGAAATATGCAACCCGCATGGGCGG
>JBBQXX010000307.1:0-2560 GCA_038209235.1 Sphingomonadales bacterium
AGGCACTGGATAAACAGATCGGATGCTTTGGTCATGAATTAACTCCCCCGGAAACCTGGATGGCTTGGCATTGGCAATCGTGCGACCGACAGGATGACCGGGGCGTGCTTGATGCTTGTGTGCCCGGGCGGAGAATACAGACGAGGAGCACCGCCCCTGCAACCGATCCCCCTGATGCACACAGGCATAAACGCAAAAATTTGCCGAGTCACCCGCCAAAACGCGCTGCTCGCCTGTTGAATGGGAAGATCGAAAATCGCAGCCGGTGGGCTGGTCGATTGACCGCAATCGCAACCTTCAGGCAATCGCGAAATGACTGTTAATGTTGGATTTTCATGAGTAGTCCTGGTAGATTAATCGATGGTAACTTGACGACATTAGCGAACTGGGGCAAAATTGTCATACCCGCTCAAGTAATCCGCCCGCTCGGAGGTTTAAACTTATGGACAGGTCACCGGTCTTTTCTGCGATAAAGGCGCTGCGCGGTGGCCAGTCCTTTACCAGCGCAAACGTTATCGCCGTGGATAGCTTGCTGGACGATCTGGGCATTGCCCGCACCGCCGGAGCGGTTGAACATCAGGTCAAGATCGGACTTTCCGCTGCGGATTTTCAGCAGGTCGCCGCGCTGCTCGGCTGCACGGTTGCGCAGATAAAGGCGGTCTGGCAGGTTGAAAGCGGCGGCGGCTCGTTTACCGATGTGCGCGCTGACATTCTGGACCTCGATGGCCCCGGCGGATTTCTGGATGGGCCGCATCTGCCCAAAATCCTGTTCGAAGCGCACATTTTCGATCGATACACCGAGGGCAAATACCGGGCCAGCCACCCCAATCTTTCAAGCGCACGGTGGAACCGCAGTCTGTATGTCGGCGGGCAGGCGGAATACGGCCGGCTGTGGAAAGCAATGAAGCTGGACCGCAACGCAGCGCTGCTCTCTGCGTCGGTCGGCGGCGCGCAGGTCATGGGTTTTAACCACCGGGCTGCCGGTTTTGACAGCGTCGAAGCGTTTTGGGACGCGATGAAAAAGTCTGAACGCGCGCATCTCGATGCGTTTGCCAGTTTCATCACCAGCAAGTCGCTCAAGCCCGCGCTGCGCCAGATCAGCAACGCTGCGGCAGACTGCGTTGCCTTCGCCAAGGGCTACAACGGCGCTGGCTTTGCTGCGAACAAATACCACATCAAGGTTGCCGCCGCGCACGCCAGCCGTGCGTGATGCGCAGACTGTTCCCCCTCAGTAACCTAGCGTCAGATCGACTGAATTGACCAGCGGCTCGCCGCGCATAAATCGCCCCAGATTGTCGGCAAACAGCGCTGCCGCACGCTGAAACATCCTGGTCTGGGCGCGGCCCGACAGGTGCATCGATATCTGCACATTGGGCAGCGTCCACAATTCATGGTCGGCAGGCAGCGGTTCGGGCGTGGTAACATCCAGAAACGCACCGGCAATCGTTTTGTCCTTCAAAGCCGCGATCAGCGCGTCCTGATCGACGCATTCGCCGCGCGCGATGTTCACCAGCACCGCCTCGGGCTTCATCGCGGTAAGCTGCGCGGTCCCGATCAGCGCATCGGTTTCATGCGTCGCCGGGGTGGCGATGATCACCCAGTCATATTCGCCTATCATGTCCCGCCAGCCATCGGCGCCCAATATCCCCTTATCTGGCCGCGCGGTTCGGGCAACGCCTGTAACCTCGACGCCAAAGCCTCTGAGCCGATCGCCGATGGCCGAGCCGATCGCACCATAGCCGATGATCAGGGCGCGTGTTCCAGACAGTTCGATCGTGCCGGGCGATGCCCACAGCCATTCACGCCGGTCAGCCGCACGCACCACATCGGCGTAGCCCTTGGCCATGCTCAAAATGCCGAGTACCGCATATTCGGCCACCGCGATGGTATTGATGCCCACGCCGTTGGTTATGCGGGTGCCGCGCGCCTTCAGTTCCTCGACGGGGAAATGATCGAGCCCGGCATAGAGCGTCGACAGCCACTGCAACTTCTCCCCCGCCAGAATGACGTCCCGCATCGCCTGCTTGTCGTGCATATCGACCCAGGCAATGTCGGCATCGGCCACTTCGCGCACAGCCTCTTGCGCGCTCGTGATCCAGGCTACATCGACGCCTTGAGGGATCGCACCTTCCAGCAATGGCCGCACCAGCGCCGAAATCACTGCCTTGGTCATATATCACCCTAACGAGGCTGAGCGCCGTATGCCAGATAGCCTGCTTCTATAAGCAGCGGGACGGCGGCAAGGTCAACCATTGCAATACCCCGCAGCGCCACTGGCGAACCCGCCAAAGCGAAAAGTATCAGAAATGAGAGCACACTGATCGCTGTGATCAAGACAGCCAACCGCCGTACGCCCGGATCGAACGTTGCCCAAAGACAAGCGATCATCACACACATGAACAGCGCAGCGCGATGCTGGATCAGCACAAACGCGGGGTCGGCAGGCGCGATTCCATAAAGCCTGGCCAGCAACACGGGACGGAGCACCGCCAATGCCGGGGCTGCATGGACCGCAGCAAGCAGAAGCCAGATGATAGGCTGAAACATCGGCAGATTCTAA
>JBBQXX010000308.1:0-2491 GCA_038209235.1 Sphingomonadales bacterium
TTGCCGGTGCCTGTATCGCGCTCTTTGTCCGTAGCTGTAATCGCGTCCAGAATTTGCGGGTTGCGAAAGTCGCCCTTGGCATAGTCGCGCGCCGACTGGCCCGCGATCGTATCCTGTTTGTCGGGATTTGCGCCGGCCTTCAGCAGCAGCCGCACCATCGCCAGATCGCGCTGCTGCACCGCACGGATCAGCGCGGTTTCGCCTGAATTGTTGGCCTCATCGACCTTCGCCTTGCGCGCCAGCAGCGCCTCTGCGCCATCGGCGAAACGCAGGGTGGTCGCCAGCATCAGCGGGGTGAGGCCATTCTTGTCGCGCGCATCGGGGTTTGCCCCGCGCTGGAGCAGGAACCCCAGCCAGGTAAGGTCGCGGCGCTGGGTGACGATGTGCAGCGCGCTCTCGCCCGAAGTGATATCCTTGGTGTTGACGATGGTGCTGCCCGGTTCGTTGAGCAACTGCGTAGCCTTGTCGCCGTCGCGATCGCGCACGGCCTTGAGGAAATTGTAGCTGTCCGAAAATTGCGCGCTGGCCGCCACCGGGATCAGCAGCGCAATCGCTGCTATTGCAGCGATCAACAGCCGGGTTAGCGAATCGATTCGGGTGTTCACGTGTGGCACCGTCCTTATTTGGTGTGACGCTCCGCAATCTGGCGCGCCGATTGATCAAGCCCCCTTGAAAGCGCTCGCATAGCAGAGCAGAGACAAATCTGTCATGAACAAAACCGCCCCCCATTTTGCCGCGATCGCGTTTGCGCTTTTGCTGTGCGCCTGTTCGGCCGCTGCCCCAGGGCCAGAGGCACCGCTGGAGGGTGCGCGCATTGGCGGCGCGTTTACACTGGTCAATCAGGATGGCAAGACGGTGCAGGACACCGATTTTGCCGGCAGATATCGCATCATCTACTTCGGCTACAGCTATTGCCCCGATGTCTGTCCGGTGGACCTGCAGAAGATCGCCCAAGGCTTTGCGCTGTTCGAAAAGCAGCAGCCTGAGCGCGCCAAGGCGATCCAGCCGATCTTTATCAGCATCGATCCGCAGCGCGATACGCCCGCAGTGCTCAAGGAATATGTCAGCGCCTTTCATCCGCGCCTGATCGGCCTCACCGGTACCCCCGAGCAGATCAAGACCGTCGCCGATGCTTATCTGGTGATGTACGAGGCGCAAAAGAGCGAAGGCGCCAAAGGTGGCACCAAAGGTGAAGCGGCTGGCGGCTATCTGGTCGATCACAGCCGCCAGGCCTATCTGATGGGGCCAAAGGGCGGACCCATTGCGTTGCTGCCGTATGACGGCACGCCCGAGCAGATCGCCGCCGAAATCGACAAATGGACCGCATGACGCCTTTTTGGGAACAGCCTCTGGCAACACTCGACCGCGCGCAGTGGGAGGCGTTGTGCGATGGCTGCGGCAAATGCTGCCTGCACAAGGTTGAAGATGAGGACACCGGGCGAATCTACCCCACCAACGTCTCATGCCGCCTGCTCGACACGCGCACCGCGCAATGCGCCGATTATCGCCACCGCCGCGCGCTGGTGCCCGATTGCCTGCGGCTGACGCAAAACAATGTCGATGATATCAGCTGGTTGCCTTCGACCTGCGCCTATCAGTTGCGCGCTCAGGGCCTGCCACTGCCCGGATGGCATTATCTGCTGACTGGCTCCCGCGATGCGATGCATGCCGGTGGCCATTCGGTGGTGGGCCGCGTGATATCCGAGGTCCGCGCCGGACCGATCGAAAACCATATCATCGATGCCGAACTTTAGCCGCCTGTTTGCTCGCAAACCCGCACCGCGTGCCGAGATACCCGGCCGGATCACGATCGGCGCGCGCGATTACGCGCTGATCGTGCGTCGCCATGCCCGCGCGCGCAGCATCCGGCTGCGCACCGATCCTGCCAAGGGCGCGCTGCTGATCACGCTGCCGGGCAATGCGCGGCTGGGCGAGGCGATCGCCTTTGTCCGCACCCAGGCCGACTGGATCGAGGCCAGCTTTGCCAGAGCGGGCACCGGCGTTGCGATGGCACCGGGCGCGCTCATCCCGTTTCGCGGGGCACCGCATCGCATCGTCTGGGATGCAGGCCATGGCCGCAAGGTTGGCGTGACACCGGGCGCGCTTGCGCTGGGCGGCGCGGCTGATCTGGTCGAAACCCGCCTCACCCGCTGGTTGAAAGCCGAGGCGCGGCGGCTGTGCGCCGCTGACCTTGCCGATTATTGCGCCCGCGCCGCAGCGCCTGTCCCTGCGCTCGCGATGAGCAACGCCGCGCGCCGCTGGGGCAGCTGTTCGGCCAATGGCACGATCCGCATCAACTGGCGGCTGGTGATGGCCCCCGATGCGGTGCGCCGCTCGGTGGTCGCACACGAGGTCGCGCACCTGCGCCACATGAACCACAGCGCCGATTTCTACGCATGGCTCGACGAGCTGTTCGAAGACGACCGCAAATCCGCCGACCGCTGGCTGAAAGCGCATGGCCGCGGGTTGTATCTGGTGGGCAGCAGCGCCT
>JBBQXX010000309.1:0-2485 GCA_038209235.1 Sphingomonadales bacterium
CGATGACACTGGAAATGCCGTTCAAGGACAATGACGATCTGCCCGATCCCGATCAGGGCTGGAGCCCCGAACGCAGCAAGCTGCTCGCGCATGATTGCCTGGCAGTGTTGGCCGAGATGATTGCGGGCTGAAGCCTTCGACCTGCCGTATCGCATTCATCGGCTGGCAAGGCGTTCGGGCGTATCCTGAACACCGAATTTAGAAGAGGAGTGTGCCATGTCGACCGTCCGCCGTTTGACCGCCGCCAGCCTTGTCGCCACGGGGATTGCACTGTTCGCGCTTCAGCCGCTGGCATCGGCGCAGGGTGATGCTCCCAGAAAATCCACGGTGCCGCCTGCTGAAGTCGTCGGAGAACCGGTCGCTTGCATCAACCTCTCGCAAATCCGCAACAGCGCGGTGCGCGACGACAAGACCATCGATTTCATCATGAACGGCGGCAAGGTCTATCGCAATGAACTGCCCTATCAGTGCGGCACGCTGGGTTTTGACCGGGCGTTCAGCTATGCGACATCGCTGACGCAGCTTTGCAATGTCGATATCATCACCGTGGTACGCAATATCGGCGGTCGGCTGGACAACGGCGGCAGCTGCGCGCTTGGCCAATTTACACCGGTCAAGCTGACCAGGACACCCAAATAATTCTGTTCAGACATCGTCGTCGGATATCATTTCTGCCCGATTGAGTTCGCCGGTCATGGCCGCCACCGTTACCGCGACGGCGGCATCGCCTGTGATATTGGTGGTGGTGCGGATCATGTCCATGATGCGATCGACGCCTGCCACCAATGCGATCGTCTCTAACGGCACTCCAACCGAGCCGAACACCAGCGCCATCATGATAAGGCCTGCGCCCGGTATTCCAGCAGCACCGACTGCGCCAAGCGTGGCGGTCACCGCGATCATCGCATAATCGCCCCAGCTGAGATCGACACCGAATATCTGCGCGCCAAACAGTGTGGCCAGGCCCAGATACATGGCAGTGCCGTTCATGTTGATGGTGGCCCCAAGGGACACCACGAAGCTTGACACGCTGGGCGACACGCCGAGGTTGCGCTGGGTGCAGCGCAAGGTCACGGGCAAGGTGGCATTGGAAGATGCGGTGGAATAGCTGACCGCGATTGCGTCGATCATGCCGCGGAAAAAGTCGATTACCGGAAGCTTGGCCATGAACTTGATCATCGCCGAATACATGACCAGGATGATAATCGCACAACCGATGTAATTGAGAGCGACCAGCTTGGCGAGCGGGATGAGCCCTTCGAAGCCGAACGTGCCAGCCACCCAGGCCATCAGGGCGAAGACACCGAACGGGGTCAGTTCCATCACCAATATGGTGACTTTCTGCATGATGATTGCGCCCGAATCGAAAATGCGGGCGACAGGTTCGCCGTCTTCCTTGGCCATCAGGATGCCGATACCCAGCAGCAGTGAAAACACGATCAGCGCCAGGACATCCATGGTCGCCATGGCTTGCACGACATTTTCCGGCACCATTTTCAGGATCATTTCTGTGACGCTGGTCTGCGGCGGGACGGCGGTGGTCACGACGCCAGCCAGGCTGGCATCGACGCCAAGGCCCGGCTTGACCAATGTGCCCATCGCCAGACCGAGAACGACCGAAATCTGGCCAGTCACCAGGAAGAGCAGCATGGAGCGGCCACCAACAGCCCCCAGCTTGCGGATGTCGCCGATCGATGCCACGCCTGCGACGAGCGAGAAAAAGATCAGCGGAACCACCAGCATCTTGATCGCGCGAATGAACAGATCGCCGATCCACTTGATCGCGACCGCATCTGCGCCCCAAACCAGGCCGGTTATGATGCCCAGCACCAGCGCAGCGATCACTCGCTGCCACAGCGGAATGCGAAACCAAAAGCCCAAAATGCATCCCCTAGATACTATCGACCGGACGCTAGACACCGCGCCGGGTCAGCGCAAGCGCGCTGCCCAGTCAGTTGAAGCCGATTATCGCAACACAGGTCGCCAGCCCGACCCCGATGGTGAGCGGAATGCCCGCCTTGAAGAAATCGGTGAAGCGATAGCCACCAGCAGCATAGACCAGCGTGTTGGTCTGGTAACCGATCGGCGTGGCAAAGCTGGCGGACGCGGCAAACATCACCGCGATCACCAGGGGTCGCGGATCAATGCCCAGATCGTTGCCCAGCTTGATGACGATCGGGGTCACCAGAATCGCTACGGCGTTGTTGGTGATGATTTCGGTCAGCAGCACCGAGAGGATATAGACCGAAAACACCACCGTCCACAGCGGTACATCGGCAAGATAGGGGGCAAGCGCGGTCACCACGATCGCCACGCTGCCCGCTTGCTCCAGACCCACACCGACCGCCAGCATACCGAAGATCAGCACCAGCACATTGCCATCGATCGAGCTCCATGCTTCCTCGGCATCGATGCATCGTGCGATCAGGATGAACCCGACGGCGAGAATTGCAGCAACCTCGATCGCCATCACATTGAGCGCCGA
>JBBQXX010000310.1:0-2463 GCA_038209235.1 Sphingomonadales bacterium
AGCCGGTCGATATGGCCCGCTGCCAGCGCATCGAGCCGCGCGTGCACCCCGGTGAAGGGAAAGCCATGCGATGGCAGGATCAGTTCATCGCCGGTCAGCGCGGCGCGGAACCTGGCGATGCTGTCCAGCCATTCGCGCAACGGATCAGCGGTCGGCTCGCTGGTCATCAACGAAACGTTTGAGGTGATGCGCGGCAATATCTGGTCGCCTGCGATCACCACCTGGCCGGTGCGGTCGACCATGCAGGCGTGTTCTGGGGTATGGCCGCCGCCGGTCATGATCGACCAGATGCGTTCGCCCACCGTCACGTCGGCGCCATCATCCAGCCGGACATGGCTGATCGGAACCTCGGCCACCATGCGCGCAAAATTGCCCCAACCGCGTTTGCGCAGCTCTTCGACCCGCGTTGCATCCCAACCCGCCATGCGCATCTGGTCGAGCGCTTCGGCGGGCGGTTCGGCGCGTACATCGGATGTCAGCATCCGCGCCATCAGCCATTCGGTGCGGTTCATCCACAGCCGCACGCCGAATCTGCGGCACAACCAGCCCGCCGCTCCGACATGATCGGGGTGGAAATGGGTGACGAACACACGGGTGATCCGCCGCCCGTCAAGGCCTTGCGCAAACAGCTTTTTCCACGCATCGGTCGATACCGGCATATACAGGCCGGTGTCGACGATCGCTACGCCCTCGCCATGCTCGTCGCGGTCATCGAGCAGCCAGATGTTGATATGATCGAGCGATCCGGGGACCGGCAGCCGCGTCCAGCCCAGCCCCGGTGCAATCGCGAAATATTCGCCAGAGCCCGGCGCATGATCGCCCAGCGGATAGGTCAGCCCGCGAAATTCCTTCGCCTCCAGGCCATGATCGGCCAGCGAGGCATCATAAGCCGGTGGGCCGGAGCGTTCCTCCAGTCCCGCCGGGGTCTGTTCTGCCATTAACCCTGGCCGCTTTCGGACTCGCCAAGCAGCGCCGATGCGATCTCGGCTTGCCGCGCCGCCTCTTCGGCGGCCTTGTGTGCCGCAGCACGTTCAGCGCGCAGTTCCTCGATCAGCGCCTCGCGGTCGCCGCCCAGACGCGTGTCGGTCTGCACTTCCTCGACGATCCCGGCCTTCTTGGCGGCCTTGGCGACGATGGCATCGAGCTCGCGCTGCGAACACAGCCCCAAAGTCACCGGATCCTTGGGCTGGATGTTCGAGATGTTCCAGTGGCTGCGATCCCGGATCGCAGAAATCGTGTTGCGCGTCGTGCCGATCAGCTTGCCGACCTGCGCGTCGGAAATTTCCGCATGGTTGCGCAAGATCCAGGCGATGCCATCGGGCTTGTCCTGGCGCTTGGAAACCGGCGTATAGCGCGGACCCTTGGTGCGGCGCACCTGTGCGGGGCCGACCTGTATCTTCAGGCGATACTCGGTATCGTCCTGGCCCTTTTCGATTTCCGACAGCGCCAGCTCGCCTGCGCGCACCGGATCGCGTCCGGTATACTTGCTGCTCGCCAGATCATCGGCCATCGCCTGCACTTCCAGAATGTGCAGGCCGCAGAAATCGGCGATCTGTTCAAAGCTCAGGCCAGTGTTGTCGACCATCCACGATGCGGTGGCATGCGGCATCAAGGGCTGGGGGTTGGCGGACATGCGCGTTCCTTCAAATAAATATGGCCACCCCTTGCGGGATGGCCGAATGCTGGAAACGGGCATAAGCCAAACTTGTGCTGCGGGCAAGGGGCTTGACTTGCGGGGCGTTGCCAAGGGGGTAACGGACTCAGGCGGCGAGCGCCTCGGGGCCGGATACCGGAACCAGCGCGCTGAGGAACTGGCGGGTGCTGGTCTCCCAGCTGAAGCTGCGCCCGGTCTGCGCGCAGATGGTGCGATCAAGCAGCAGCGCGCCTGCAATCGCAGCAGCCAGGTCTTCGTCCATCACCCCCGATTGCGCGGTCAGCACATCGACAGGTCCGGGCACGCGGAAGGCGGCGACGGGGGTGCCGCAGGCCAGCGCCTCGATCATCACCAGGCCGAAGGTGTCGGTGCGGCTGGGGAAGACGAACACATCTGCCCCGGCATAGAATCCGGCGAGCTCTGCCCCCGATTGCGAGCCGACGAAATGCGCGTCGGGATAGCTGCGCGCCAGCAGATCGCGCGCCGGACCATCGCCGACGATGACCTTGCTGCCGGGGTGCTCGCTCGCCAGAAATGCCTCGATGTTCTTTTCTACCGCGACCCGCCCGACATACAGCTGGATCGGGCGCGGCAGGTCGGCATACAGCGCAGGCGCCGCCGCTTGGGGTGAAAAGCAGCCAAGATCGACCCCGCGGCCCCAATGCATTACCTGATGCAGCCCCTGATCGCGCAGCTGCTGACGCACGGTTTCGGTCGAGACCAGCACAGCGGCGGCAGGCGCGTGGAACCAGCGGATCAACGGCCAGAAGAAGCTGGCGGGAAGCCAGGTCCGCCGCGCCAGATAATCG
>JBBQXX010000311.1:0-2444 GCA_038209235.1 Sphingomonadales bacterium
TGCGCAGTTTCTCCAGCTTTTTCAGCACCATCTGGCGTTTGAGGCGCGACAGGTGGTCGATGAACAGAATGCCTTCGAGATGGTCCATCTCGTGCTGCAGGCATGTCGCCAGCAGGCCGTCCATCGCCTCTTCATGCGCTACGCCGTCCAGGTCTTGCCAGCGGGCGCGGATGGTCGCGGGGCGCTCGACATCGGCATATTGGTCGGGCACCGACAGGCAGACTTCGTTGTACAGCGCATACACCTGCGAAGGGTCGAGGATTTCAGGATTGATGAACACGCGCGGGTTTTTGACCGGCTCGCCGTCCTCACCGTCTTCCTGCAAATCCATTACCAGAACGCGCAAGGGCACGCCGACCTGGATCGCGGCAAGGCCGATGCCGGGGGCGTCATACATCGTCTCCAGCATATCGGCGACCAGAACGCGCAAGCCATCATCGAAGGTCTCGACAGGCGCAGAGATGGTCTTCAGCTGTGGATCGGGGACTTCAAGGATAGAACGGATGGTCATGTGACGCAGATATGACCGCAGCCCGCGCCGGTCAAGCCATGCCCCCGATGGTTTTGTAAACGCGCGCTCTCAGCCGCGGCCAAAGGTGCGGGTCGTCGCCATCGCAGCCCCCGCTATCGCGGTGCGCCGACCAAAGCTGCGACGTTCGACCAGTGGATTGGCTTCCTTTTCGAGCGCGGCGAGCGAATGGCGGAACACATCGCGAAGGCCGACGATGGCCTCGAGAATCTCATCGGGCTCCTGCTGGGTTTCGACGCAATGCCGTGCGGTCATCTCGATCTGCTCTGCCAGCAGCGCCAGTTGTTCAGCGCCGAACTGATAGGCTTCACCCTTCAGCGTATGTGCGGGCAATACCAGTTTTGCCGCGCTTTTGTCGCGCATGGCAGCTTCGATGGCATCGACCGATTTGGTGCCGTCTTCGCGAAAATAGCCAAGGATGCGCACAAAGTCGCTGCTCAGCGCCGCACGCGCTTCGGCAAAGGCCGTCCAGTTGACCAAGGGCGCGTCTTGATAGGCCATGATTCAATCTCCAGCAGTGCATCCAGGCACTTCAGGTGTAAAATACTCCAACACTGGTAAATGAAGTGTTGCAGCGCCAGACTGCCAACGCGCTTATATCCCCTCAAATGGGGGGGCATCGCGGCAAATTCAGCGTTTATTTGCTTCAATCGTTGGCAAACGGGTTTTTGGGGCTGCGCAAGGTCAAACGCACCGGAACCGCACTGAACCCCAGATCGCGGCGGATGCCGTTCATCAGGTAGCGCGAATAGGTTTCGGGCAGCTGGTCGGTCCGCGTGCCAAACAGCACGAAGCCCGGCGGTCGCACCTTGGCCTGTGTCATATAACGCAATTTGATGCGCTTGCCGCCCGGCGCTGGCGGCGGGTTGGTCTCGATCGCCTGTTCGAACCAGCGGTTGAGCATGCCGGTCGAGACGCGGCGTGACCACATCGTGCGCGTCTCGAACGCTACCTGGATCAGCACATCTATGCCCTTGCCGGTGATCCCCGAAATGGTCAGCACCGGCACACCCCGCAGCTGCGCCAGACCTTCGTCCAGCGCCGCCTTGATGCCGTTGAAAAGGCTGGATGCATCCTGCGCCACATCCCATTTGTTGATCGCGATGATCAGCGCGCGGCCTTCCTTGATCACGTTGTCGGCGATCTTGAGGTCCTGCAATTCCAGCCCCTTGGTCGCATCAAGCAGCAGCACGACCACCTCGGCATAATCGATGGCGCGGCGGGCATCGGCAACCGACAGCTTTTCCAGCTTGTCGACCACCTTGGCGCGCTTGCGCATACCTGCGGTATCGATCAGCCGCACCGGGCGCGACGGCGCATCGCCGGGCGGCACCCAGGTCCATTCGATGGCGATGCTGTCGCGGGTGATCCCGGCTTCCGGCCCGGTAATCAGCCGGTCTTCGCCGAGTATCGTATTGATCAGCGTGGATTTGCCCGCATTGGGTCGCCCGACGATCGCAAGTTGCAGCGGGGCGGCTTCCAGTGCGCTCTCATCGATGGTTTCGGCATCCAGATTGACGACTGGCATCTGCGTGCTTTCGTCGGCGGCTTCTTTGAAATCCTCGATCAGCGGACGCAGCGCATCGAACAGCTCGGCAAGACCCACGCCATGTTCGGCGCTGAACGCCACCGGGTCGCCCAGGCCCAGCGCAAACGATTCCATCAGGCCAGGGTCTGCCGCGCGGCCTTCGCACTTGTTGCCCATCAGGATGATCGGCGTACTGGTGGTGCGCAGCCAGCGCGCGATTTCCTCGTCCAGCGGGGTGATCCCGGCGCGGGCATCGAACACGAACAGCGCAGCGCGCGCGGTGGCTACCGCCTGCTCGGTCTGGCGGCGCATTCGTCCGGGCAGCGTTTCGGGGTCTTCATCCTCATAGCCTGCGGTATCGACGATCTGGAAATTCAGGCCGAGCAG
>JBBQXX010000312.1:0-2435 GCA_038209235.1 Sphingomonadales bacterium
GATGTGCGCCAGTTGATCCGCTGGGCGGTCATACTGTTTTTGCTCTATTTTGTGCTGTGCTGCGCGATCGTTGGCGGCTCGTGGTGGCAACTCATCCGGTCCGCCGCTCCGGGAGCAGATGCCGACCTGATCGAAGCCACGCAACTGATGCTCGCCGGCCTGGGCAAGCCGGGGACAGAAGGCATTGCCACCGAACTGGCGCTCTATCAGGGCGGCTGGCCCGCCATTTTCCGCGATAATCTGTCAACCTATCCCGACTCGCTGCTCAACACCCTGATCCTCTTCACACTCGATACGTTGGGGATGATGCTGCTGGGAATGGCAATGCTCAAAAGCGGCTTCATCCTGGCGCTGTGGACGCCGGAGCGTTATGCGCACATCGCCTGGCGCGCCTTTGTTATCGGCGCTATCCCGATGATTGCGCTCGCCATATGGGTGGTCGCCAGCGGTTTCGATACGATCATCACCTTCGCAGCCTTCTTCGTATTCTCCTTCCCATCCCGCATCATCTTGACGGTGGGCTGGGCCGCAGCATTGCTCGCGGTCGTGATCCGTTACCAGCGCAGCGGATTGATCGGCCGCGTTGCCGCAGCCGGCCGCGCGGCGTTCAGCAATTATCTGATCACCAGTCTGGTGATGACATTCATCTTCTATGGCTGGGGGCTGGGCCTGTTTGGCGCGATCGACCGCGTCACCGCGATGCTCTTTGTGTTTGCGACATGGGGGCTGATACTGTTGTGGTCAAAACCATGGCTCGAGCGATTCCGCTTCGGTCCGATGGAGTGGCTGTGGCGCTCACTTGCGCGGCGCAAGCTGCAACCGATGCGATTGCGATAGAATCGCAAAAAGGCTGTTGCGATGCGTTCTCAATATCGCTATCTCTGCCTCAACAGGAGAGACGCATGGTAGTTTGCATCTGCAACGCGATTCGCGAACAGGATCTGAAAGACGCGCTGCGCGATGGCGTCGCCCGCCCGACAGAGATCTATGCCCGGCTGGGACGGCGTCCCAAGTGCGGCCAGTGCCTGTCGTTTGCGCAAAGCATTATCAGCCGGGAAACTGCGACCGCCTAGCAGTAGCTGGAATTTTTCTCCATAAAAATCAAACATTTCCCGCAACGCAACGCTTTCCAAGCGGTGCTTTCGAGTGTAATGTGATGCCCTGAATTCAACGCCTGCCGGTGCTGATCTGACGCACCGCCCGGCCGCACAGGAGCATCATCATGAAGGGCGACCCCAAGGTCATCGAATTTCTCAACGACGCGCTCAAGAACGAGCTGACCGCGATCAACCAGTATTTCCTGCATTCCAAAATGCTCTCGAGCTGGGGCATCAAGAAGCTCGCCAAGTTCGAGTATGAGGAATCGATCGACGAGATGAAGCACGCCGACAAGCTGGCGGATCGCATCCTGTTCCTTGAAGGATTACCCAATTTCCAGCTGCTCGGGCGTCTGAAGATCGGCGAAACGGTCGAAGAAATCCTCAGGGCCGATCTGGCGCTCGAGCACGAGGCGCTGCCGCCGCTGAAAGAAGGCATCGCCCATTGCGAAACCGTCCGCGATTATGTCAGCCGTGACCTGCTCGCCTACATCTTGCGCAGCGAAGAAGAGCATGTCGACACGCTGGAAGCCCAGTTCGACCTGATCGCACGCATGGGCATCGAAAACTACGTCCAGCTTCAGTCGAGCGCGGTGGAGGATTGAGACACTGCAGCGGCTCCCAAGGCGCGCCTGTGCGGCGTACCCTCGGAGCCGCTTGCCAGGCGGTGACCACGCGCAAGCTTTGCCCAGCGCCACGATCCGGTTAACCGCGGGCGATGCCGCAACAATATATGCCTTGGCGATTCATCATGCGGCCGAACTTTAAGAAAGCATGGGTAGATGACGGCGAGAATTGACCACAATGGCATGGTGTACAGCCCATGTGGCAGTTACCGGTTTTTTTACGATGATTTCGATCCGCATCCCAGTTTCCACAGTTCAGTCAACACCGGGCTAAGGATCATGGATGGCAACGGCAAAACAATCGTTGATTTCGCACAATCTGACTGGAACGCGCCTCCCCCCCCAATCTTCCCGGCAAACGGCATGGCACAGGTCGAAGCCACGCATCCAGACACTGGCGTCAAGTTTGCTCTCGCGCTTGACTCCGTGAGGGTCAGATTTTGCTTTCGCATTTTTTCGGGCCAATCCTCGACTTTGATCGAATCTGATGCGCCCGATTGGCGCGATGGCCTGGCCGACATCGAACCGTTGATGTTAGCTGCCGCCAAGGGCTGACACAGCCGACCAGTTGCAACGCGGGTGGCCAATTCAAACGGCAAGCCCTAAGGCCAGCTCGAAGAATGGTCATTCCGGCGTGATGCATTGGGCGTGACAGTTTGGCGGCGTGCGCAGACGCTGATTTTCGGTAAGTCAGCGGACTGGCGTTTGCTTT
>JBBQXX010000313.1:0-2407 GCA_038209235.1 Sphingomonadales bacterium
CGATGGTCTGGTCGCGACCAACCATCACTGCGTTTATGGGTCGATCCAGTATAACTCAAAGCCCGGTCAGGATTATCTTGCCGATGGCTTTCTGGCCAGGACCAATGCCGATGAGCTGCAGGCTGCACCCGGATCGCGGATCTATGTGATCGAAGACCTGCGCGATGTCACCACCGCGATGAACAAGGCGGTGACCTCAAAGCTTTCGGGGATAGCGCGCTACAACCAGCTGGAAACCAACCGCAAGGCGCTGATTGCGCAATGCGAAAAGCAGGCCAACCGCCGCTGCGACGTGCGCCCGTATTTCGGCGGGCAGACCTATTATTTGCAGCAGCAGCTTGAGATCAAGGATGTGCGGCTGGTCTATGCTCCGGCGAGCGGGATCGGCAATTTCGGCGGTGAGACCGACAACTGGCAATGGCCGCGCCACACCGGCGATTTCGGCTTCTACCGCGGCTATGTCGCGCCCGACGGGTCGTCGGTGCCTTATGCTGCCGCCAACGTGCCCTACAAGCCCAAATCCTGGCTGAAAATCGCGCAGACCCCGCTCAACGAAGGCGATTTCGTGATGGTCGCAGGCTTCCCCGGCGTCACCCAGCGTCATTGGACCGCAGCTGAGGTTCGCCACAATTTCGAACAGGTCTATGCCATCGACCAGCAGCTGCGCGCCGATTATTCCGATGCGATCATCAAGGCGATCAGCGGCAACAAGGATGCTGAGATCAAGTACGCCTCGATCCTCAAAGGCTCCGACAACTACAAGAAAAAGCTGCTGGGTGAGATCGCGGGGGCCGAAGCGATCGATCTGATGGGCCGCAAGGACAAGGCCGATGCAGATTTCCGCGCCTGGGTGGCAGCAGACCGGGGGCGCGCCGCGCAATATGGCCAGGCCCTGAGCGATCTGGATGCGCTGGTGGAACAATCCAACCAGGCGCGTGTCGACAACCTGCGGCTATCGACCTTGGGCCGCGCCCAGCTGCTGTCGGCGGCGCAAACGCTCTATCGCTGGTCGAAAGAACGCCAGAAGCCCGATGCGCAGCGCGAACCCGGGTTTCAGGATCGCGATCGTCTCGCCGTCCGCGAGCGGTTGACGCAGATCGAGCGCCGCTATGATGCAAGCGTAGACCGCGTGCTGTTCGAACAGGCGCTTGGTGAATATGCCAAGGTCAGCGCCGACAAACGCAACGCACCGCTGGAGACCAGGATCGCCAGCATCGGCATGGACCGGTTGTATGCCGACACCATGCTTGGCGACACCGCACAGCGCATTGGGTGGATGGACAAGCCTGCATCCGATTTTGAGACATCGTCCGACCCGTTTATCCAGCTCGCCGTCGCCGCTTATCCCGGCGTGATGGCCGATCAGGACACGTCCAAGGAGCGTTCGGGCAGGCTGCAGGCGGCTCGCTCGCAGGTGATGGCGGGGCAGCTTGCTTTTGCCAGAAGCGAAGGCCGCACGCTTTATCCTGATGCCAACGGATCACTGCGCTTCACCTATGGCAAGGTTACCGGCAAACAGCGCGACGGGCTGAACTGGACGCCTTTTACCACAGCAGAGGGGCTGGTCGCCAAACAGACCGGGCGCGGCGAATTCGATGCGCCCGATGTTGCGATCGCAAAGCTCAAGGCGCGCGATTTTGGCAACTATACCGATGCAAAGCTCGGCACATTGCCGGTCAACTATCTGTCGACCGTTGATATCACCAACGGCAACTCGGGATCGGCGACCCTGAACAGCAAGGGTGAGTTTGTCGGGCTGGCGTTCGATGGCACTTTGGATGGCGTGGTTGCCGACTGGTCGTATGACGCAGGCATCAACCGCACCATCCATGTCGACAGCCGTTTCATGCTTTGGACGATGGATAAGGTCGATGGCGCAGATCGCCTGCTGAAGGAAATGGGCGTCGCGCGATAGCAGGGCTCCTTTGTTCTGAGCGAACGCTGCTGGCGTAAAGTGTCTGCTTTTCTGGAAACTGTGGTGAAGGCCATCGTCGGTGGGCGCGGCGCGATAACCATGGCCAGCAAAATGCCGCTCTGACCGGAGGTGTTGTAAACATCATGTGACCTGCTAACCCGTAAAATTCACCTGATTGACCGATCTGGACCGGAACTTCGTTTAGGTTCGACGGATTGCGCTTTTTATTCTGCCCGGTGATGTGCCGATGTTTGTGTATGTCGAGAGGTTTGCGGGTTGAAATGTGCAGGGTTAGTTTCGGGGGCACGGCCCCGCGGTTTAAGTGACGAGTCGGGGGATACGACCGAGGGTAACGCGCATAATTTGCTGGTTGGGAAAGGCCGTGGGCCATTGGATGCGGATCATAGTTTTCAACTCGGTGACGCGGGCGGCGATTTTGATCAAGCGCAAGCGCAGGGTATCAAACTGTGCGGTGCGCCAGATTGAGCGTTT
>JBBQXX010000314.1:0-2377 GCA_038209235.1 Sphingomonadales bacterium
GGTGCCGACGCGCAGGCCGCCGTTGGCTGCCAGAAAGTCGGCGCGCTGACGCAGCACGACGGTCGCATCGACAGTTGCCGATTCGCCAGATATCGGCTGTGAGATCAATGGTGAACAGTCAGGCACGCCCGCAATCACGGACGCTGGTCTGTTCACAGGCGGGTTCAGGCGCTCAGGCGCTTGCGGCCACGCGCGCGGCGCGCACGCAGGATGGCGCGGCCACCGACTGTGGCAGTACGATGACGAAAGCCGTGACGACGAGCGCGCACAAGATTGCTGGGCTGAAATGTGCGCTTCATGCGGCACTCCTGAAACTGTATCCCGAAAAAGCCGGGGTGTTGATGTTTAACGATTCGCCGCAGGGATCAGTGGCTGCCGAGCCCGCGAAAGCAGGGCGCATACGTTTGGGGGCGGGCAAAGTCAAGCGGGGTGCGCGGTATCAGCGCTGAACGGGCGCCCGATGTGTAGCTTGGCGTGTAGCCTGTATCAGCCCGCCGCTGCCTCGCACGCCGTCAGCACGCTCATCAGATTGCCGATCGGGCTGACATCGCGCAGCGCGCGGGCAAACAGGCCTTCGATCGCGGCTTCGTCGGTCAATCCGGCGGCGATAAAGCGTTCGGCTGGCAGCTTTGCGTCCAGCCTGGTTTCGAGCGCTTTCAGGCGGATCGAAAAGGGGCTTGTGCCTTCATCCTCCAGCTCGCTTTCCGCCACGTCTGACATATAACCGGTCAGCGCAAAGCACTGGGTGTCGCGCGCAAACTCGTCCCCGGGCAAGCTGATCGTGCGTTTCGAGCTGATCAGCGGATAGCGCGCCGCGCATTGCGGCAACAGCGCGGGCGCATCGGTCGCCAGCGTATCGAGGTTGGGCGGGGTTGCGCCGACCAGTTCCTCGACCTTTTCGACAAAGCCCTCGGGCTTTTCGGCAGTCGCCTGCCGCGCGGCATCAAACAGGAACCACATCGCCTCCGCCACGGCTTCGGTTTGCGCGCGACCCGCCAGCACGGCCGCATAAAAGCACATGATGCCAGCATTCTGCGGATCGGCCGGCAGCGCAGCAGGTGCGGGCTGGGCACTTGCCACCGGTGCAAGGCCCGGCCCCGCGCCAAGCGCCAGCACTGCGCTCATCAGCGCTGCGCTGACTCTCGCCACGATGCCGATCATGCAGCCAGTTTCCGCAGCACATACTGCAGGATGCCACCGTTCATGAAATACTCGATCTCATTGGCGGTATCGATCCGGCACAAGGCCTCGAAGCTGAAGGTCGATCCATCGGCGCGGGTGACCTTGACCGTCACCTGCTGGCGCGGCTTCAGGCCGGCAACACCTTCGATGGTGAAGCTGTCATCGCCGGTCAGGCCCAGCGTCAGGCGGGTGTCGCCGTTCTGGAACTGCAGCGGCAACACGCCCATGCCGACCAGATTGGAGCGATGGATACGCTCGAAGCTTTCGACGATCACTGTCTTGACACCCAACAGGTTGGTGCCTTTGGCCGCCCAGTCACGCGACGATCCGGTGCCGTATTCCTTGCCCGCGATCACCACCAGAGGGGTGCCATCGGCCTTGTGGCGCATCGCGGCATCATAGATCGCCATGACCTCCTGGCCATAGCGGCTCATGCCGCCCTCGATACCGGGGACCATTTCGTTCTTGATGCGGATGTTGGCAAAGGTGCCGCGCATCATCACGTCATGATGGCCGCGGCGCGCGCCATAGCTGTTGAAGTCGGCCTTGGCGACCTGATGCTCCATCAGCCATTTGCCCGCAGGCGAGTCCGCCTTGATGCTGCCTGCTGGCGAGATGTGATCGGTGGTGATCGAATCGGCCAGGATCGCCAGCGGCCTGGCATCGATGATGTCGCCCACCGGCGAAGGCGTCATGCTCATCCCCTCGAAATACGGCGGGTTGGCGACATAGGTCGAGCCTGCGCGCCAGTTGTAGGTATCCGAACCCTCGACATTGATCGCCTGCCAATGCTCATCGCCCAGATACACATTGGCATAACGCGCCTGGAACATTTCGCGGTCCATGCACGCGGCCATGGTATCGGCGACTTCCAGATTGGTCGGCCAGATGTCCTTCAGATAAACATCATGCCCATCGGTCGCCTGACCGATCGGCGTCGTCGTGAAATCCTCGATCACCGTGCCCTTGAGCGCATAGGCGACGACCAGCGGCGGGCTGGCGAGGAAGTTGGCGCGCACATCGGGCGAGACCCGGCCTTCGAAGTTGCGGTTGCCCGAAATCACAGCGGCCGCGACCAGCCCGTTTTCGTTGATCGCCTTGCTGATCGGCTCGGCCAGCGGGCCGGAGTTGCCGATGCAGGTGGTGCAGCCATAGCCGACCAGATTGAACCCGACATTGTCGAGATGGGTCTGCA
>JBBQXX010000315.1:0-2245 GCA_038209235.1 Sphingomonadales bacterium
GGGCGAGGCGCTCGACCAGTTCCGCCGCGCGCTGGCGCTTCAGCCGGGCAACATCCATATCGAACACCAGATCCGCCGCCTGAGCGCCGAGCTGGTGCCCTTCTGGCATATCCCGATGCTCAACGATGTGCGCCGCAACGATGCCTTCGAAGCCGCGATCAGGGCAGCGCTCGCCCAGGCCGGCCCCGATGCGCGGGTGCTCGATATCGGCACCGGCAGCGGCCTGCTGTCGATGATGGCGGCGCGCGCCGGAGCACGCTGCGTGGTCGCCTGCGAAGTGGTGCCGGTGATCGCCGACATGGCGACGAAGATCATCGCCGATAACGGCTATACAGACCGGATCACTGTGCATTGCGCGGCATCGACAGCCTTGTGCGTGGGCATCGAACTCGATGCGCCTGCCGATATCCTGGTCTCGGAAATTCTCTCCAGCGACCTGCTCACCGAACATGTCATCGCCACGTTCGAGGATGCGCACGCGCGCCTGCTGAAAAAAGACGCGATCGTCATCCCGCGCGGCGCATCGGCGATCGGCTGTCTGGTCGAAAGCCCGGTGCTCGCCGATTACGTGTTTGTCGATCAGGTCTCCGGCTTTGACCTGTCACGCTTTGGCGAGCTTGGCTCGCCCAAGCTGCCGATCCACGGCACGATGACCGGCTGGCGGCGGCTGTCCGCCGATGTCGAGCTGGTGCACATCGACCTCACCTGCACGCGCCACGACAGCGACCTGCATCTGCTGCAGATTCCGGTGCTGGAAGACGGCATCGCCACCGGTATCGTCCAGTGGATGCATGTCGATCTGGCCGAGGGGGTGACCTTTGACAACCACCCCGATGGCTATACCGATGGCGGCTGGTTGCAAGTGCTGCACAATTTCCCCGAGCCGATTGCGGTGCGCACCGGTGACACGCTCGATCTGGCGGTTGGCCACGACCGGGTGACGCTGATCATCCGCCCGCTCGAAGTGATCGCAGCGGCGGTCCAGGCACAGGTGGCTTGACGCACCCGTTGCTCTCTTCCCTTCAGGGAAGAAATACGAAGGCTTATCAGCTTGCTGACTAGCCGAAGGTGAGAGGGGCCAGCGGAGTGTCTCCCCCTTTCTCCCAACCTTCTCCCCTCAAAGGGAGAGGGCAATATCGGCGCTTTACCCCCGGTTTGCCGTTTCCCGCTCGAGCGATCCTGTCACAGCTATGGCAGATTTAATCTCGATGGAGCAAATTGTTGAACTTCATCTGCTGACCTCGCTGCGGTTATAGTGGCGACGTTGCCGCTTCCCCTTCAAGCACAAGTGTAAGGGTGACTTCGCGGCAAATGCGGCTGCCTCATGCTGACCATTTTTTGGTCATACTGGACATAGGGCGGGGCTTTCGGCATTAATTCTAGGGGATGGAGAACGACCATGGGACTTTTCAGTAAAAAGAAGAAGGCCGAGCTTCCGGTCATGTGTTTTAAGAGCGGCGAAGCATTCGTCGATTATCACTGCACATACATGCGTACGCGCTTGGAACCGGGTTCGCCGCTTGCTGCCATCGTTATCGACGCAAGGGGACGCCTCGGGACTCAAGTAGCGGTCAAGGTTGACGAGAACGGCATCCAGACCGCAATGCTTCGGGTTGCATCGGATGATGGTGGGTTTAACGTAATTGCGCAAACGGCTTCAGGTAGGGGCGACAAGTTAATTCCCGGCGATGCTGTAGCTTGGATACCCGTACAGTATATGCCCCAGATTGCCCAATCTGCTGAAGATCAACGCTTCGGCTGGATTGGAATGATTATTTCCAAGATTGCGCCAGAAATTGATGAAAATACTAAGCAAATGAGAACATTATCTAGCTACTAAATTCGTTCTTCTCTCGGGATCGTTTAATATTTTCCTCAACCGCATCGCTAACCACCAAGTTCCAGCCACACCCCCCCAAAAAATGTCCTGAAACCGGACACCCCAGCCGCCGACTGTGGCCACGCCGCCTAAGCTTCCAGCTCGACGTCCCAGTACAGCCAGTCGTGCCAGCTGTTGTGCAAATAATTGGGCGGAAAAGCCCGCCCGCGTTCTTGTAACTGCCAGCTGGTTGGGCGGATTGGCTGGACCATCAGCCGCATTCCTGCCTGCGCCGGTGTTCGCCCGCCCTTGCGCATGTTGCACGGCGCGCAGGCTGTTGCGACATTCTGCCAGGTCGTCTTGCCCGCCAGACGGCGCGGTACGACGTGATCGAAGGTCAGGTGGTGCGGCGATCCGCAATACTGG
>JBBQXX010000316.1:0-2204 GCA_038209235.1 Sphingomonadales bacterium
TCCGATGCGCGCCTCGCGCCTCGCCAGCGCGCTTGCCAGCCGCATGCCGCGCGACCTGCGCAGTCAGATCGAGCTTGTGGTATCGCCCGCGATGGGCGGCATCGTCATCGGCCACGAGATGGGCCGCGCGCTGGGCGTGGAAGCTATTTTCGTGGAACGCCCCGATGGATTTTTCGAAGTGCGGCGCGGCTTTGTGATCAGGCCGGGCCAGAAGATCATGCTGGTCGAGGACGTCGTGACAACCGGGCTTTCATCGCGCGAAGCGATCGCCGCAGTACAAGCCGCAGGCGGTGATGTGGTAGCGGCAGGCGCGCTTGTCGACCGATCGGCAGGCGAGGTGTCGCTGGGAGTCCCCTTTTTCCCGCTGCTGTCGCTCAATTTCCCAAGCTATGGCGACGATGAATTGCCAGCCGAACTCGCCGCTATTCCTTCGGTCAAACCCGGCAGCCGCAAGGAAGCGCTGGCGGCATGACCCACATTGGCCATGGGTTGCGCTTGATGGCGCGGCATGCCAGCGCGCGGCTGGGCCGCTCACTGCTGGTCGTGCCGGTCGCGCTTGCCATCGGCGGCGCTGGCACCTCACCGGATGTGCAGGTCGGCAAGCTTGCCGCCGAGACGGGATTCGAAGGGGCTGTCCTGATCGGCAAGGGCGAGAAAATTTTACTGCGCAAAGCCTATGGGCGGGCCGTCCCCAAGGAACTTTTCGAACTGCTCGCCAGCAAATTGCCCGCCGCCTCACCGGCTGACGCATTTGATCTGCGCAACACCTGGCGCTGGGCTTCGGTGACCAAGCAGGTTACTGCGGTGCTGGTGATGCAGGAGGTGGAAGCTGGCCGGATCGATCTGGATTTGCCGATCAGCCGCTATTTGCCGAACTTCGCCTCACCTAACGCCAGCACCGCCACCGTTCGCCAGTTGCTCAAGCATCAGGCCGGGTTGCCGAACCCGGATGATACCGCTGCCGATGCGGTATCGCCGTCGGACTTTTATTCGAAAGGCTATCCAGGCAGCCGCGATCCGCTGACCGGCTATTGCGCCAGCAAGCCCCAGGCGGCACCTGGCGGCAACTGGCGATATAACAATTGCGATTATATCGTGGCCGGAGCATTGCTTGAGGCGGTTACCGGCAAGCCATGGCCGCAGCTGGTCCAGGATCGGATTGCAAAGCCCCTCAAACTCCGCTCGCTGGACGCCTACCCGCGCACCGGCACACTCCATATGATGTTCGAGCAAGACGAGGCAAACCGGGTGCAGCCAGAGCGGGCAATCGATATGGCAGCGTTCGAAGCTTCCGGAGGGTTGTTCGGTTCGATCAACGACCTGTGGACGTTTGATCGTGCGCTGATGACGGGTAAGCTGCTGGGCCCAAAGGCGCTGGCAGAGTTGTGGGACAGCAGCCCGCAGCAGGGTTTCATCGCGCTGGGCCAATGGGTTTATGCCGTGCCGATAAAGGGCTGCGCCGAACCGTTGAGAATCGTGGAGCGGCGCGGATCGATCGGCGGTGCATCGGTCCGGAATTTCATTTTGCCAGACAAGGACATGGTCGTGATAGCGTTTACCAACCGGGGTGGGTTCGAGGACGATTTCGGTGAGCCCTGGCAGGGCAAGGGCCTGAGCCACGACCTGCTGGCAGCGGCGGCATGCCAGTGACCCCACATCTTCGCCTTGGCGTCAACATCGACCATGTCGCGACGATCCGCAACGCGCGCGGCGGTGATCATCCTGATCCGGTGCGCGCCGCGCGCATCGTTCAGGAAGCAGGCGGCGACGGCATCACCGTGCATTTGCGCGAGGACAGACGGCATATCCGCGACAGCGACCTCGACGCGATCATGGCGGGCGCGACCTTGCCGATCAACCTCGAGATGGCCGCAAGCGATGAGATGCTGGCCATAGCGCTGGCTCACAAACCGCACGCCGCGTGCATCGTTCCCGAGCGCCGTGAAGAGCGCACCACCGAAGGCGGGCTTGATGCAGCCGGTGGCCACAATCGTCTTGCCCGCTATGTCACCCAGCTTGGCGAGGCAGGAATCCGTGTCAGCCTGTTTATCGAACCTGATCCGCGCCAGATCGATGCTGCCATCAGACTGGGCGCACCTGTCGTCGAGTTGCACACCGGACGCTATGCGCATTTCTGCCTTGCGGGCGACAGCCAGGGTATCGAGGCTGAACTGAAACGCATTGCCGATGCAGCAGCGCTTGCC
>JBBQXX010000317.1:0-2184 GCA_038209235.1 Sphingomonadales bacterium
GGCATCTCGCGCACCGAACCATCGGGCAGGCTGATCTTCAAAAGCTGGGCCATACTCGCAAATCTTTCCTTCAACACAGCTGCGCCATGGCACAAACCGGACATGCCCAAAAGGGGCCATAGCAAGGCTGGCGTCTGGTAAGGTGGAGGCAATGCAGGAGGCCGACGCCGCGCCACCCGCACCGGGGTGGCTGGCAATCGCGCAATCAGACCGCGAAAAGCCGCCCCCGGAAACCCGGAGTGCTGGTGCTGGTCGTGGTGGTGCGCTGGTGCATCATGCAGGTGTCGTAGCGCGGATCGGTAAACGAGTCACTATGCTGGTTGCGGGGCGGATGACCGGCCAAGCCCAATCAGGGTGAACTCATCGAAGGACCCGGCGGCGCTCACCCCCGATCAGCCTGATCCTGCCCGAGGCGGAGCGCAAAGCCCGGCTGCTCATCGTGGACGGGGTTCAGGAGCAAACGGCAGATCCCGATGTGGGAGACAAGCACACCATATTTTTTATCAAGGTTCCTTGACATTCGTCATCTCAAAAGACAATGGTCCTTGACATCGAATCAAGGGAGCTAGACTATGCCTGCAAATGCCAATCCAGCGATGCGTCGCTACTTTCAAAGACTGGCCGTGCTCATGCTCGCTTATGCATTGATCCTTGTGGGCGGCAAACTGCTGATGCAGCTACCTGTGCCCCCGGTTGAACCGGTCGTAATTGGCTTGGCTTTGTTGACAGCCCTGCCCATCTGCGGTGTGTTCTGGGCGATTTTCCGGCTGCTTTCAGAGATAGATGACGAGTATCAGCGGATGTTGCTGGCCAAACAGGTGCTGCTCGCTACCGCGGTCACGCTATGTGTTTCGACTGTATGGCAGTTCTTGAAGGTCTATGATCTGCTGATTGAGGGGCCGCAGTGGTTTGGAGCGATCTGGCTGGCCATGTTTGGCCTAGCTGCACCCATAGTAAGATGGCGCGCGTGAAGAACCGGCTGAAGGTGCTGCGCGCCGAGCGTGACTGGACGCAGGGCGATCTGGCCGATGCGCTGGCCATTTCACGCCAAAGCATCAATGCCATCGAAACCGGAAAATACGACCCCTCGTTACCGCTCGCCTTCCGCATCTCCGATCTGTTCGCGCTTCCCATCGAAGTGATTTTCCTGCGCGAGTGAGCAGGCGTCAGGACGCGCGGCTCTGGCACAATGCGCCCTGCTCGGCTATGGCGCTGGTCATGACCCTGCACCCCAGCCACAGCTTTCTCGACCGCGCCGAGCGACCGCGGCTTGTCTATCATCACCGCCGCGCAGCAGCGGATGCGGGCGCACCGACGCTGGTCTTCCTGCCCGGCTATGCCAGCGACATGACCGGCACCAAGGCGCTGGCGCTCGATGGTTGGGCGCAGGCAGAAGGGCTGGCGATGCTGCGCTTCGATTATGCCGGGTGCGGCGTGAGTGGCGGCGCGTTTGAGGATCAGGGGTTGGCAGACTGGCGCGATGATGCGCTGGCGTTGATCGATACGATCGTCGACGGCCCGGTCATCCTGATCGGATCGTCGATGGGCGGCTGGCTGGCGCTGCTGGTGGCGCTCGCCCGGCCAACGCGCGTTGCGGGGATTGTCGGCATCGCCGCTGCGCCCGATTTCACGATGTGGGGCTTCACCCAGGACGAGAAGATGACGCTGCTGAGAGACGGGCGGCTGGAGCGGCCGAGTGAATACGGCCCCGAGCCGATGGTGACGACGGCCACGTTCTGGCAATCGGGTGAGGGCAACCGCGTGCTGATCGGCGAGATCGCGGTTGATTGCCCGGTGCGGTTGATCCAGGGGCAGAATGACGCCGACGTGCCGTGGCAATATGCGCTGGAAACGCAAAAACAGCTGCGCAGCGCGGATGTTCAGTTGCTGCTGATCAAGGACGGCGACCACCGGCTGTCACGGGATGGCGATATCGCGCTGCTGATCCAGACGGTCGGCAATCTGGTGGAAAAGGTGAGCGCGGGATAATCGCCAGCCGTTCTCTGGCGAAAGCCGGTGAACGCGTTATGTTTGCGTGCCCGGCACTCTCAGGCCAGCGTCGCTTCGCGCGCGATCGGCCTTGGGCGGTGATTGTCATCGAGCGCAACGAACGTGAACAGGCCGCTGGTCACCCGCACCTCGTCCTCGGTGCTGCGCCCGCGTGTCGCGATGACATCGATGCGA
>JBBQXX010000318.1:0-2117 GCA_038209235.1 Sphingomonadales bacterium
CGCCTTCGTCGGCAAAAAATGCGTGGCGGCATCGGGAGCGGTGCGGGTGAACATCGAACAAAGCCTGTTCGGCATCACCCTGCAACGCGGTCTGAGCGGCACGATCCGCTGCGATGGCGGCGATCTGCTGATCCCGCTCAAGGGCCAGTCGGGGCTGGAGCAGATGGATATCCGGATTACCGGCGCAGGCGCTTATTCTGCTGATTTCCGGCTGAGCGGGCTGGCCCCCGGACTGGGCACCGCGCTGGGCGCGCTGGGCTTCCGCCAGCAGGGCGACGCGATGGCGATCCGGATCAACGGGCGGTTTTAGCGTGTTGCAGCGACAGCTGGTTGAACCATAACCGTTTTCCGGCGGAAGCCGGAATCCAGCGGCGAGGTAATGCAATCTGACTCCTGGGCTCCGGCTTTCGCCGGAAAACGGTGCGAAGACCTTCAAGAAGCGGAGAGAATGCCATGACGCTGCACCCCAACACGCCGGTACTGATCGGTGTCGGACAGGTGGTTGACCACTGGGACGGCAGCGATCCGGCAACCGCGCCCAGCCCGCAAAGCCTGATGCAGCGCGCCTGCGAGACCGCGCTGGCTGACACTGGTGCTGCCGATGCGGTGCGCAATGCGATTGATGTAATCGCGGTGGTGCGCCATTTCGCCGACAGCGCGCCGGGCATGGTTCCGCAAGGCACCAGCGGGTGCGACAAGCCACCGCTGGGGCTGGCGCAGCGGATAGGCGCGACCCCGGACCGGGCGATCTATTCGATCGTCGGTGGCCAGAGCCCGCAGGCCTTGGTTACCGAATTTGCCGCCGCGATCCACGCCGGGCAAGCGCGGTGTGTGCTGCTGGCAGGGTCAGAAGCGATCGCCGCTGCCAAGACCGCGGCGCGGGGCGGCATAAAGCTCGACTGGAACGAGGCCATCGACGGCACCATGGAAGATCGCGGGCTGGGTCCGATGCTGCTCGACCGGCACGAGCTGAAAAACGGGCTCGGCGCGCCGATCCTGACCTATCCGCTGTTCGAGCACGCATTGCGCGCCCGGCTGGGCCGCAGCCGCGCCGAGCATCTGGCCGCGATGTCCGATCTGTGGGCCGGGTTCAGCACGGTGGCCGCGACCAACCCTTATGCGCAATTCCCCAAAGCGATGCGCGCCGACTATCTTGGCCAACCATCAGGCAGCAACTATCCGGTCGCCGATCCCTATCTCAAATGGCACGTCGCGCAGGATGCGGTAAACCAGGGCGCAGCGGTGATCCTGACCAGCGTGGGGCAGGCCGAGGCGTTTGCGGTGCCGCGCTCGCAATGGATTTTTCTCCACGGCAGCGGCGAGGCGATGGACAAGCCGGTCAGCCTGCGCGCAGACCTGTCACGCTCGCGCGCCATCGAGGTGGCGCTGCACGGCGCGCTGGCCAGCGCGGGCAAGACATCGGCTGATATCGCGCATTACGATATCTACAGCTGCTTCCCGGTCGCGGTGCTGCTCGCAGCAGAGGCTCTGGGGATCGACTGGCGGACCACGCCGCTGACGCTGACCGGCGGGCTGCCGTTTTCGGGCGGGGCGGGCAACAATTATTCGATGCACGGTATCGCTGCGATGGCCGAGCGGCTGCGCGGCGATCGGGGCAGTTACGGGCTGGTGCTGGCCAACGGCGGCTTTCTGTCGAAAGAGGCGGTGGGCATCTACAGCACCGCAGCGCCCGAAGCCTGGGCACCGGTCGATCACGCCCCGATGCAGGCAGCAATCGACGCCGAGCCCTCGCCCGAGCGGCTGGAGGAGGGCGCCAGCGGCACCATCGAGACCTATACGGTCGGGTATGCCAAAGGCAGGCCGGGCCGCGCGGTGGTGGTGGTGGCCACCGACCGGGGCCGGATCGTCGCGCGGCCAGCCGAGGCGGACAAGGACGCTGCCATTGCCGCGCTGATCGATCCGGCGCGCGACCCGGTCGGGCGCAGCGTGCGCATCACCCATGCCGATGGCGTCAACAGCTTCACCGTCGATCCATGAGCTGCTGACGACAAAAAAGGGGTCAGCAGTTGCCCGCCGACCCCTTTTTTCCAGCCCCCGGGAATTGCCGGTACCGGGTTTGGAGAAGACTGTTTACGCTGCGATCACCGCGCCATCGG
>JBBQXX010000319.1:0-2101 GCA_038209235.1 Sphingomonadales bacterium
ATACACCTTATTCGGAAGCACGATGTTCGAGCCGTTCGATGTCATCATCCGTCAAAACGGCGAATATGGGGCGCGTAGTGACATACTGATATCACATGGTGATATCATGTCAACCACATCACTTCCGCTCGGCCTTCTTCCTGCGCATCGCATCATGAAAGCGGTCCGCCCAGCCGGGTTTGACCAGCTGCTCACCGCGCACCAGGCGCAGTTCGCCATCGGCGACGTCGCGCGATACGGCGCTGCCTGCTGCCACAATCGCGTCGCGGCCGATCTTGACCGGAGCGATCAGCGAGCTGTTCGATCCGATGAAAGCGCCCTCGCCGATGACGGTCTGGTATTTGAAGTATCCGTCATAATTACAGGTAATCGTGCCCGCCCCGATATTGGCATTGGCACCGATCGTGGCATCGCCCAAATAGCTTAAGTGACTGGCCTTGGCGCCCGGCCCGAGCACCGCCTTCTTCATCTCGACGAAATTGCCGACCTTTGACCCTGCCTGCATCTGCGCCCCGGGACGCAGTCGCGCGAACGGGCCAACCGAACAGCCGCTGGCGATGGTCGCGCCTTCGAGATGGCTGAAGGCGTGGATGATGACATCATCGGCGATGGTCACACCGGGGCCGAACACGACATTCGGCTCGATCACTACATCGCGGCCCATTACCGTATCGTGCGCGAACCAGACGGTGTCCGGCGCGATCAGCGTTGCGCCATTGCGCATGGCTTCGGCGCGGCGGCGCTGCTGCCAGGCGGCCTCGACCGATGCCAGTTCAGCGCGGCTGTTGATCCCGGCCACTTGCCAGGCCTCGGTGGTGATCACCGCGCTGGTGGCTCCAGGCAGCATGACGATATCGGGCAGATAATATTCGCCTGCCGCGTTGTCGTTGCCGATCCGCTCCAGAAGATCGAACAGATCGGCAGAGTGCACCGCCATCAGCCCCGAATTGCACAAGGTCACCGCGCGCTCGGCCTCGCTCGCGTCCTTGAACTCGACCATCTTGCAGATCGCACCCGCGTCATCGGCGATGATCCGGCCATAAGCTGCGGCGTCATCGGGCCGAAAGCCCAGCACCACCGCGCGGGGGCTGTCAGCAGCATGTAATCGCTCGACCAGTGCGCGCATCGTCGCCGCACTGACCATCGGCACGTCGCCATACAGGATCAGAACATCGCCCGAGAAATCCGTTAGCGCAGCCTTGGCCTGCAACACGGCATGGCCGGTGCCAAGCTGCTCGTCCTGCACCGCGATTGTAACGTTGCGCCCGGCGACGGCGGTCTCAACCTGCTCGCGCCGCGCGCCCGCCACCACAACGATATGCGCCGCTTCCAGCGCCGCCACCTGATCGAGCAGGTGTAACAGCATCGGCTTTCCGGCTATCGGGTGGAGCACCTTGTGCAGGTCGGACTTCATCCGGCTGCCCTGCCCCGCCGCCAGGATGATCGCTGCCAGCGCGTGCTCGCCCATATTTCAAGTTCTCCGCGTTTCTCAAAGCAGACGGCCAAAGCCTTGCCATGAACCGCTTGCATCTTCCACCCTTTTCGGGCGATGCCTCGGTGGATGACAGACTTTCCTTACCAGATCATAGGCTTCGACCTTGATGGCACACTGCTCGATACCAGCCCGGAGTTGACCGTATCGGTCAACCACACGCTGGCGCTGGCGGGGCTGCCACCGCTGAGCCGTGAGGACGTGAAACTGATGGTCGGGCTGGGCGCCAAGCACATGCTGAAGGTCGGGCTGGAGCGTTCCGGCAACACCGATCCGCAGGCGCTGCGCGAGTATCTGCCGATCCTGCTCGATCATTATGGCGAGCATCTGGGCAGCGGATCGCCGCCCTATCCGGGGCTGCTCGATGCCATGGCGCGCTTCGATGCGATGGGGATCAAGATGACCGTCGTCACCAACAAATACGAGCGGTTTGCAATCACGCTGCTCAGCGAAGTCGGCCTGCTCGACCGGTTTGCCTGCGTGATCGGCGGCGATACCATGGGCAAAGGCAAATCCAAGCCCGACCGCGCACCCATCGACGAAATGATCCGGCGCTGCGGCGGCGAACCGGGCGTGACCCCGGCAGCGTTCATCGGCGACAGCATCTAC
>JBBQXX010000320.1:0-2091 GCA_038209235.1 Sphingomonadales bacterium
CCGCACCAGCTATGGCTGGCTGCTGCTGCTGCTTGGCGTGTTTGCCACCGCGCTGTTCTATGGTGACAGTATGATAACGCCTGCGATCTCGGTGCTTTCAGCGGTCGAGGGGCTGACCGTGGTCAATCCCGGGCTGCAACCGCTGGTGATCCCGATCGCAGTGGGCCTGCTGGTCTTCCTGTTCTTCATCCAGTCGCGCGGCACCGCCAGGATCGGCACTTTTTTTGCCCCGATCATGGTAGTCTATTTCGTGACGATCACCGTGCTGGGCGTCTACCAGATCGCCTTCAACCCCGAGATATTACTCGCGCTCAACCCTTGGTATGCGGTGCGGTTCTTCATCAACGATGGCTGGTTTGCGTTTCTGGCAATGGGTTCGGTTGTCCTGGCGGTGACCGGCGCAGAGGCGCTGTATTCTGACATGGGCCATTTTGGGCGCGGGCCATTGCGGCTGTCGTGGTTCGGCTTTGTCATGCCCGCGCTGCTGATCAACTATTTTGGTCAGGGCGCGATGATCATCGGCATGGGCCCAGCCGAAGCGCTGGAGACGATCAAGAACCCGTTCTTTCTGCTCGCACCCGAGGTGTTGCGCCTGCCGCTGGTGCTGCTGGCGACCGCTGCGACCTTCATCGCCAGCCAGGCGGTGATATCGGGTGCATTCTCGATCACCCATCAGGCGATCCAGCTGGGCTATATCCCGCGCCTGTCGATCAAGCACACCAGCGCATCGGAAAGCGGCCAGATTTACATTCCGCTGATCAACTGGGTGCTGATGATCGCGGTGATCCTGCTGGTGCTGACCTTCCAGAGCTCGAGCAATCTGGCGGCGGCTTATGGCATCGCGGTGACCGGCGCGATGCTGATCGATACCTGCCTGATGGCGGTGTTGCTGATCGCGATGTGGAAATGGAAGCTGTGGATGGCGATCCCGGTGATCGTGACGTTCGTGGTCGTCGATGGCGCCTATTTCCTCGCCAACGCCACCAAGATTCCCGATGGCGGCTGGTTCCCGCTGATCATCGGTGCATTCACCTTCACCCTGCTCACCACCTGGGCGCGCGGGCGCAAGCTGATGCGCGAGACGATGATCGAAAGCGCGCTGCCGATCGAGGTGTTCGTCAAATCGGCACAAGGGTCCGCCACCCGGGTCAAGGGCACCGCGATCTTCATGGCATCGGCGACCACCGGCGTGCCGACCGCGCTGCTCCACAACATGAAACACAACAAGGTGATCCACGAACGCGTTGTCATCCTGACCGTGCAGATCATGGAAGTGCCGTATGTCACCGAGGCCAACCGCTTTCAGGTCGAAGCGCTGGGTCACGGCTTTTTCCGCATGATCCTGCGCTATGGCTTCATGCAATCGACCGATGTGCCCGCTGCGCTCAAGGATGTGAAAGAGCTGTGCGGTGGCAAATTCGAGATGTTGCAGACCAGCTTCTTCCTCTCGCGGCAGACCTTGCTCACCGCCGAACGCCCCGGCATGCCGGTATGGCGCGAAAAGATTTTCGCGTGGATGCTACGCAATTCGGCCAGCCCGATGGAGTTCTTCAACCTGCCGTCAAACCGCGTTGTCGAACTGGGTAGCCAGCTGGAGATTTGAGCAACGGCGGGTGACCACCTTGACGCAGGTCAGTTGGTCTTGCAGCTCAGGACCATATTGCGCTGCTGGAAATCATACAGCAGGCTTGAGCAGCCGGTAAGAAAACGCCGCCCGGCAACAATGGCCAGCGACCGTTTCTTGTCCTTTTTGCCGACGACAACAATCTCGTCGTGATCCGCTGTGGCGCTGTCTTCTGCCGCTATCCCCGATGCATCGCCGTAATCGCTATATCGCACATCCACGGTTGCAAGCTGTGATCCGGCTACCGTCAGCGGCCGCGCAAGGTTCATCGCACGGGTTGGCCGCTGGATGCCGTAATAGATCAGCGTCTGCCTGGGTTGTCCGGTGAACTTGCCATCCTGTTTTTGGGAAAGCCAGTTGCCCGTTGGCGCGCTGACCAGCGTTTCGTCGCGCTGCAAACTGAATTGGAAGCGGATTGTCTCGCCCTCGACGTTCAACGTGGTGCCGACGCCCAGCCGCCCCAGAAA
>JBBQXX010000321.1:0-2081 GCA_038209235.1 Sphingomonadales bacterium
CGGACCGCTTTCAACGACCTCGATAAGCGCCCGCCGCTGCACATCATCAAGCCGCGACCGGCACCCCATAGCCTTTCGATCCAGCAGACCCGCCGGGCCTGGGGCATTGAACCGCACCACCCGGTCCCGCACGATCTGCAAACCTACCCCGCCGATCCGCGCCGCCGAGGTCCGGCTGCTGCCATCGTAAACCTCGGCCAATGCCAAAAGCCGCCGAGCCTGGTTCGAGATCTTCGACGCGCGCGCCAGTCGCCGCAATGCCGCACCGTCAAAATCTTCCCGCAAGCCGATCGCCGAACCCATCGCCATACCCTCCAAAACCAGAGAGGCATTGAGTCAGACTTTCAGCCTCTTGGGAATCCCTTTCGTGAGTCAGAGTTCGCGCGGGTTGGTATGAGCCGTTCCAGCTCTGCCGCCGTGCCGGCTAGGCGCGCCAATGCGCGCAGCGTTTTGACATCACTCAATGCATTGCGGGATACCGCCGGACCGGGCTTCGCCACTGCCACGCCCAGCACAGGATCTCCAACACCCATGAAGCCCCCGTCCCGGCTTTGTGGCGCGGAGGCTTGGCGGAGCGCGGCGAGGGACAGGAGCGAAGGAATGTGGACCGGTGCGTGTCGATCGGCAAACCAGCGCGTGGCCCGCAGCGCGGCAGGGTCATCGTCGTCACCATGAGGCGGCTCAGCAACGAGCAGCGAAAACGGCAGACCGGCAAGCGAACCGCCAGCCTCGACATAGACACGCTGCTTGTCTTTCAGAACGTCGTTTACCGGTGCAACCAGCAGCCGATAGATGTTATGAGCCGTTGTGCGATTGAAGCTGAGTTCTGACCTATCCTGTTCCTGCACCTCAAGTTCGGCCAGCCGATCCGGTGCCGCCCTGACGATGGCACCGACATTCCAGCGCAGCCGCTGCACAGCAGGCTCCACCACAGTTTCGCCACCCTCAACCCGGTGCCAGCGCACGGCATCTTTAGACACCGCGATGCTATGCGTGCGAAACATTCCGGGAACGACCAGCAACACGGCTTCATCCGAGCGCAGCAGACGCTGGGTTTCTTCGATGCTGAGGGCAGAGGGGCTTACCAGACTGAAATAGTCGGGATAATCGTGGCTTAGGACGATGTCGATTTCGCTCATCCGGGCCTTGATCCGCTGCTGTTCGGCGAGTAGCCCACCGCGGTTGGCAATGGCTATTACATCGCTGGAAACACGAAAGCTTTCTTCATATTGCTGGCTGATCGCCGCCCATTCGAGATTGAGGGTCTCACGTTCACGCGCCAACGCGCCTGGCGTCTCACCGGCATTATCTGCTCCGCGCTGGGCCGCCATACGCGCAATCGCCTTGCTGGCCTCGCCCGCCACCATGTCCTGCAGCGTCAGAAATGCCTCGTTGCGCAGCGTCTGGGCCAAGGCGGGTTGCGCCTGTCCCTGCGCCCATGCGCCCTCAGCGAGGTAGTGAAACCAGTCATTATGCGTCGTTTTGAGCTGCCCTATCCGCCGTTCAGTGACCAGATCAGCGCCGCTGTCTCCGCGCCGACTCCGTGTTCGGTCGACAAGAATGCGCGCCGGTTCCAGCGCCATTGCCGCCCGCTCTGGCTGGAACAGGCGCACCATCGCCAGATTGTCCTGCACCTCCATGCCCCTGTCGCTGTCGGGGCCAAGCAGCTCAGCCCTGCTCGCCAGAACGTCGAAAAGGATCGCTTCCGCCTCTGCGAAACGTCGCTCCGCGATAAAGACAGCGCCCAGATTATAGGTTGACGTGGCGCGGTCAGGATCGCCATCTGACATGAAACGCGCACGATCATCAGCCGTCTTGCGCAGCAGCGTTTCGGCTTCCGGAAATCGATCCAGCAGCGAGAATGTGATGGCAAGATTGTCGGCATCTGCCAAGGTCAGCCTGTGTTGCCGGCCAAATAACTGCTCATTAGTTTGCAGCACACGCCTCCTAGCATTACAGTTGCACTTTTGTTGAAACTCTGAATCAATAGGTCTCCATGGCAAGGGGACTGTGGATGGCGGGTGGATCGATCGAGACGACGCTCGAACTTTGGGCATCATCGCTGCGCGATGTGAAGGGGC
>JBBQXX010000322.1:0-2041 GCA_038209235.1 Sphingomonadales bacterium
TTGCGGGTGACCTTGTAAGCACCGCCAACATCGAGCGAAAAGCTGCCCTGATCGTTGAACGAGCGAACCGCACGAGCAGTGGGCACTTCGATCGCGTCGACTTCGATGCGCGGGCTGAAGCGGCTCTTGCGTGCTGCGGCAGAGCCACGACCCAACTGGCCGATATCCGGAAGCGACTCGTCATGCTGGCGAATGCTGGTGGGCAATGCGAACTTCTGGAAGCCCTTGGCAACACCCAGGCTGAAGGCGGTCGGCGTAATCTGGACGATACCGGCGCTTTGACCGCCGTCGCTGGCCAGTTCAGGCCGGATGTTGATCGCCTTGGCCGAGTCGGGGCGGATGCGCACGGCGATGGTCAACGCGCGGCTGCCCTTGGCCGAGGATAATGCGGGCGTGAAGCGGAACATCTTGTCACCGCGCAGCGCCGAGAACTTCAGCTTTTCAGCCAGCCGCGGATCAACCGATGCCGGGGTGAACGACCCGATGCTGCCGCGCGCCTCAATCGACACAGGCTGCGAATCAAAGCCGGATGAAAAAGCCAGGGCGATCGACGGCAACAACGCCACCGACCCGAGCAAAAGCCCGGCTATCCCCAGTTTTTTAGCAACTCGCAGTTTCATTCGCTTGGTCCAACCTGAACATTCGTATCTCGACGATTGCAATATCACAGAAACGCTGCCTTGCATGCCCTACGGCCCGATTTGCAAAAATAATCTGAAACCGTTGCATACAATCCACAATCGGCTCCAAATTGGCGCGATCAACGCTACGGATAACCCATCACGACACCATCGTTGAGAGCCCCTCCTGCGAGAGATTAGCGGGGCAAAACTTGCTGCTGAATGAACGTCGCGGACCGTGCGCTAGTGCTTGCCCATGGCCGCAAAGCAACTATAGAAGGCCGATATTCCAAGCGTCAGTTATGTAAGGATGCCGCAATGTCTGTCTTCCCTCTCGCCCGCGCCGCGATCTGCGCTGTTGGCACGCTGGCGCTGCTCTCGGCATGTGGCGGCGGACAGGAACGGCCCGAGGCGGATATCGCCGCCAGCCAGGTGACGACCATCGGGGTGAACAGCTATCTGTGGCGCGCATCGCTCGATGCGCTGTCGTTCATGCCACTGCTGCAGGCCGATAGCGCAGGCGGCGTGATCGTCACCGACTGGTATGCCAATCCGCAGACCCCGGCTGAACGGATGAAGGTCACCGTCTCGATCCTCGATCAGGACCTGCGCGCCGATGCGCTGCGGGTTGCCGCCAGCCGCCAGGTCAATCAGGGCGGCCAGTGGCTCGATGCGCCGGTGCGCGCCGCCACGGTGCAGAAGCTGGAAGCGATCATCCTGACCAAGGCCCGCGATCTGCGCCAGTCCGCCATCCGCGAATAAGCCTTATCGGTTAGAGGCGCTTTATGAACGAGACGACGCGGTTCAACCCGCTTGCCGCCGATTCCCGCTGGCAACAGGTGTGGGAAGAGCGCCAGACCTTCAAGGCCAACAGCAACAGCGCCAAGCCCAAGGCCTATGTGCTTGAGATGTTTCCCTATCCATCGGGGCGCATCCATATCGGCCATGTCCGCAACTATACGATGGGCGACGTCATCGCGCGTTACCGCCGGATGCAGGGCTGCGAAGTGCTCCACCCGATGGGCTGGGACGCGTTCGGGATGCCGGCCGAGAACGCCGCGATGGAAAAGGGCGTGCATCCTGGCGGCTGGACCCGCGACAATATCGCAGCGATGCGCAAGCAGCTCAAACGCCTGGGCTTCGCGCTCGACTGGAGCCGCGAACTGGCGACCTGCGAGCCCGAATATTACGGCCAGGAACAGGCGCTGTTTCTCGATCTGTATGCCGCAGGCCTGGTCTATCGCAAGGAAAGCGCGGTCAACTGGGACCCGGTCGACCACACTGTGCTGGCCAACGAACAGGTGATCGACGGGCGCGGCTGGCGATCGGGCGCACTGGTCGAGCGACGCAAGCTGAGCCAGTGGTTTTTGAAGATCACCGATTTTGCCGATGAGCTGCTCGAGGGGCTGACCACGCTGGAC
>JBBQXX010000323.1:0-2013 GCA_038209235.1 Sphingomonadales bacterium
CCCCAAGGGGGAGGATTTGCGCTGCCCCTCACCCGGCCCGGGGCAGCCTCAATCGCACCAGCAGGCCGCCCAGATCCTCGCTCTCGTCGAGTTCCACCAGCCCGCCATAGATCTCTGCGACATCGCGGACGATGGCCAGGCCCAGCCCGGTGCCGGGTTTGCCGGTGTCGAGCCGTGCGCCGCGATCGAAGATGCGCACCCGCTCGGCTTCGGGGATGCCGGTGCCATCGTCTTCCACCCAGATATCCACCAGTCCAGGATCCGCAGACGTTTCAGGATCGATCGTCACAAACACGCTGCCGCCGCCATACTTGCCCGCGTTTTCGACCAGATTACCCAGCAGCTCTTCCAGATCCTGCCGTTCCACCGCGACCATCGCAGCCTTGTTGCCATCGAGGTCGCAGCGGACATCGGGATACAGCCGCGACACCGCACGCTCCACCGCCTGCGCGCTTTTCCACACGTTGGCCCGCGCCAGCGCCTGCCCTCGCCGCCCAACCGCGCGCGCCCTCGCCAGATGGTGATCGACCTGCCGCCGCATCACCGCTGCCTCGCGGATCACGGTATCGGCCAGATCGTCAGCGCGCGCGGTGGCGCTGTTCATCACCACAGTCAGCGGCGTCTTGAGCGCATGCGCCAGATTGCCCGCATGCCGCCGCGCCTCTTCGGCCTGCTTCTCGTTATGCTCCAGCAGCGCGTTGAGTTCCTCGACCATCGGCATCACCTCGATCGGCATCGGATCACGCACCCGGTCCATCTTGCCGGTGCGCATCGCCTGGATCGCCTCGCGCACCTTGCGCAGCGGCCACAATCCGTACAGCGTCTGCAAGCCCGCCATGATGATCAGCCCCAACGCCAGCAGAGCAAAGCTGTAGGTCAGGGTCTGGCGCAACTGGCGGATCTGCATGTCCATTGTGGCGCGCGATTGCGCGACCATGAATCGCCAGCGCACCTTGGAGCCGGGCAGATAGATCGACTGTTCGATGATGCGCAGATCATCGCGCGCAAACTGCCCACTGTTGTAGACATGCGGTTCGCGGTCGCTGTGCGGGGTCTCGATCCGGAGCGCGCGGTCCCAAAGCGAACGTGAGGTGAAATCGGTTTGGCCCGCGCCGGTGATCTGCCAGTAGAGGCCACTGTTGGGTTCCAGAAAGCGCTGGTCGCCCAGTGGCCGGTTAAAGAACACCTCGCCATCGGGTCCGATTTCCGCCGAGGAGATCATCGCGGTCAGCACATATTCGAGCTGATCGTCGAAGCTGGTGGTGACGGTGTTGGTCAAGGTGCGATCAAGCGCCAGCCCGCCACCCAGCAACAGCACGAATATCCAGGCCGCAGCGATACCGATCATCCGACGGCTGAGCGACCCGGTGTTGGGCAGCACAGCGGGCGAAGCGTCGGGCGACGCAGCGTGCGTGGCCTGCTCGGCCAGCATCAGATCAGGCTGGGGCACGCTCTTGGGGATCCTCAAGGCTATAGCCCAGCCCCCTGATGGTGGTGATCACATCTGCGCCCAGCTTCTTGCGGATGCGGGTGACGAACACCTCAATGGTATTGGAATCACGGTCGAAATCCTGATCGTAGATATGCTCGATCAGTTCGGTGCGGCTGATCACCTTGCCCTTGTGGTGGAGCAGGTACGAGAGCAGCTTGTATTCCTGCGCGGTCAGCTTGACCGGATCGCCTTTCAGCGACACCTTGCCCGAACGCGTATCGAGCCGCACATCGCCTGCGATCAGCTCGCTCGACGCATTGCCTGAGGCACGCCGGATCAGCGCGCGCAGCCGCGCGATCAGCTCTTCGGTCTGGAACGGCTTGGCGAGATAATCATCGGCGCCCGCATCAAGCCCGGCGACCTTATCCGACCAGCTGTCGCGCGCGGTCAGCACCAGCACCGGGAAGGTCCGTCCCTCCTTGCGCCACATGCCCAGCACGGTCAGCCCGTCGATCTCGGGCAGACCAAGGTCCAGAATCACCGCGTCATAATCTTCGGTCGATCCCATGAAATGGCCATCC
>JBBQXX010000324.1:0-1937 GCA_038209235.1 Sphingomonadales bacterium
ATCAGACCTCACAACTGCCAACGCTCATATTCCAATTCTGCGTATTGTGCAGGCTTGTCTCCAGAATATTTTCGATGACCCGCGTATGATGGTGACATTACCTTCCGATCTGATCCACCGAAACCTTCATGGTGCCGCCCATGCCAACATCCGCCTAGTAGTCCGGTTCTTATATTTGCATCCTCTTTCGGCCAGGTTGTGGGCAAATGTCAGAATCGGACCACTGGAGCATGTCAGCAACATTATCCTGCCAGTCAACTGGCCGCCCACAGATCAGAGGCTTCGGAGCGCTCAGAAAGGTCCGTTGTCGACCAATCCCCAGATAGTTCAACAGCGTCGGCCGGCCAACGCGTGCTGCCCCAGCCTGCCCGCCCCACCGCTGCTCCACACCTGCCCCACCCCTGCCCTAGCCAAGGCCTGCCAAAGCTGCTTTAAGTCGGTCCGGGTCTTGGGGTTGGATTTTCAGTTTTGACATCTTTGCCGCCGCGCCATGAACCTGCGTCTCTGGATGGTCCCACCGGGGTAGCCGATGTGGCGCAAGGCGGCGCTGATGCACCCTCCAAACCCGATGGCGATATCGCCGCGCTGGCCAAGGGCGGCCGGATAAACTTCTTCGGATTTCTGCTACGGCTGGCGGCGCGATTGCCTTTCCTGTTCATCGCCGGGCGGCTGTATGGTGCAGAATCGCTGGGCCGCTTTGCCTATGCGATCCTGGTCGTCGAGTTCGCCGCGCAGCTGGCGACGCTGGGGCTGAAGCGCGGGCTGGCAGCGCAGCTTGCGCGCACATCGCGGCCGCATGCGCATGTCGTGTACGATGGCCTGCTGGTCAGCGCAATCGCTTCGGCCCTCGCTGCGACGCTGCTGCTGGTCTTCCCCGAACTGATGTTTCCCAACAGCAGCGCAGGCGAGGTCGACCGGTTGCTGCCGCTGGTGATCTTTGCGGTGGCGGGGTCGGATATCGCGCTGGCGGCGCTTGCCTATCGCTTTGACATCGCCGCCACGGTGCGTGCGCGCTCGATCATCGAGCCGTGGACGATCAGCATCACGGCGTGGATATTTTTCTATCTCACCCCCGAAAACGGGCTGATCCTGTCGTATATGGCCGCCATGGTGGCAGCGTTCATCGCCTCGATCTGGCCGCTGATGCGCAGCTATGGCGTGCCCCGCGGATGGCAGCCGCGCCCGATGAAGCTGGCGCGGATGGCGCGGCGCAATTCGCCGCTTGCTGCTGCCGATGCCATCGAATGGGGCAGCCGAAGGCTCGATCTGGCGGTGCTAGGGCTATTTGCCGCGCCTGCTGTGGTCGGCATTTATTATATCGCCCAGCAGGTCGCCAGCCTGCCGCAAAAGCTCAAGACCAGCTTCGATCCGATCCTGGGGCCGGTGATCGCGCGCAACCTGCAGAGCGGCAAGATGGCCGAGATCGCGCGGCAGGTGAGCCAGGTCGGCTTCTGGATCATCGCCGCGCAGGCCGGCGTTGCACTGGCTCTGGGTATTCCGGGCGAGGCGGTGATGGGGCTAGTCGGGCCGAATTTCGTCGGCGGCACGGGCGCGCTGGCGTTCCTGCTGGCCGCAGAGGTGGTTGCAGCGACGGCAGCGGTGAGCGAGTCTGCCCTCGTCTATATCGCGCGGCACCGCAACCTGATGATCTCGCTTGCCATGCTGGCGTTGCAGGCGGTGCTCAGCGTCGCACTCATCCTCACCGCGCAGGCGATGGGCCTGCCACCGCTGTTCCAGGCGGCCAGCGTCGCGCTGGCGCTGGCGCTGGCACTGGGCTTTGCCTCGGTGGTAAAGGCAAGGCTGCTGTCGAGGCTGCTCGGCGCGCCGGTCAATGGCTGGCGCTGGGCTCTGGTGTGGGCAGCGGGCCTGGCGGCGCTGGTCGGCTATGGCGCAACCAAGCTGCCCGAGTGGGCGGAGCTGGCGTTCGGCATTCCGGC
>JBBQXX010000325.1:0-1933 GCA_038209235.1 Sphingomonadales bacterium
CGGCGCGCGGGCATCGATCTTCAGCCGGACCGCGCCCTTGGCGGCTTCCTCGGCGGGGTGAAGTTCGATATGGAAAGGCGCATCGGGGCCGCCTTCGCGATAGACGCGCACAGCCATGGCGCTGGCAAAATCGCCGCCCTCGTCTGCCAGAGTGCCAGCCTCGCACGACCAGACATTGTCACACGCGACATACCAGTCGTTGAAGATCTTGACCTCTCCGGGGGCAGGCGCGGATACGGGAGTTGCGGCGGCGGCGATCAGCAAAAATGCAGCTATCATGACAGTGTTCGATCCTAGCCAGCGACGAAATCATCGGTTATGCGGCGGGCCTATCCTATTCCAGCGACGGCAGAAAGAGGCGAGATATGGACAGCATGGCAGTTATCGGTGCGGGCCAGATGGGCGCAGGCATCGCTCAGGTCAGCGCGCTGGCGGGCTATAATGTATTCCTGTCGGACGTGTCTGTTGACCTTGCCGAAAAGGGCAAGGCGGGCATCGGCAAGCAGCTGGCGCGCGCGGTCGAAAAGGGCAAGATCGATGCAGGCGATGCCGATGCCGCGCTGGCCCGCATTCATACCGTAAGCGATTATGCTGCGATGGCGGACGCCGGCCTGATCATCGAAGCGGCGACCGAGCGCGAGGACATCAAACGCGCGATTTTCGAGAATGTCGGCAAGGTGTTGGCAATCGATGCGATTCTGGCGAGCAACACCTCGTCAATCCCGATCACCCGGATGGCTGCGGCAAGCCCTGATCCGACGCGATTTGTCGGTGTGCATTTTTTCAATCCGGTGCCGTTAATGGGGCTGATCGAACTGATCCGCGGCCTTGCGACATCGGATGCAACGGTCGATTTTGTCCGCGCCTATGCCCAACGCATCGGCAAGCGCGTTGTCCAGGCGAACGATGCACCGGGCTTCATCGTCAACCGGGTGCTGCTGCCGATGCTGAACGAGGCATGCTTTGCGTTGGGGGAAGGTGTGGCGACGATCGAGGATATCGATGCGGCGGTGCAGCTTGGTCTCAACCATCCGATGGGGCCGCTGATGCTGGCGGATTTCATCGGCCTGGATACCTGCCTCAGCATCACCCAGGTGCTGCACAGCGGCACCGGCGACCCCAAGTTCCGGCCCGCGCCATTGCTGGTAAAATATGTCGAGGCCGGGTGGCTGGGACGCAAGACCAAACGCGGTTTTTACGATTATTCGGGTGATACACCGGTTCCGACCCGCTGAACCGTCGCGGCAATGGCTGACATGGGATCAAAGTTGCGGTAAACTCAGGTTCGTTAAAGGGCGCGCGCCAAGCTTCAGGAGATCATCATGACCGCCCATCTGCTGCATATCGATATCGTCTCCGATGTGGTCTGCCCCTGGTGCATCATCGGCTACAAGCAACTGGAGCAGGCGCTGGAAATCGTCGGTGAAGAGGTGGATGCCACGATCACTTGGCATCCCTTTGAGCTTAATCCGGCAATGGCGGAAGAAGGACAGGACATCCGCGAGCATATCGCGCAGAAATATGGTGCCAGCGCTGAACAAAGCGCCGCCAATCGGGCGCGGCTCAAAGAGACCGGCGAGCGGCTGGGCTTCACCTTCAACCAGGCCCCCGGAATGCGCATCTACAATACCTTCAAGGCGCACCAGCTGCTGACCTGGGCGGGCGATGTGCACGGCAGTGAAGCGCAAACCCGGCTGAAACTGGCGTTGTTTTCCGCCTATTTTCAGGACAATCGCGATGTCAGCGATGAAGATGTGCTGCTGTCGATCGTCACGCACATCGGCCTCGACGCAGATGAAGGCCGCGCGATGCTTAACGATCCCGAGAATGAAGCTGCCGTCCGCGCCCATCTTGGCCACTGGATCGAACAGGGCATCAGCGGGGTGCCAGCGATCATCTTCGATGGCAAGTATCTGGTGCCGGGTGCGCAGGA
>JBBQXX010000326.1:0-1903 GCA_038209235.1 Sphingomonadales bacterium
CGCGATGGCGTTGTACAACAGCGCCCGGCCCAGGCTGCGCAATGCCATCGCCAGTGATGGCCCCAACGGCAGATCGACGGCGCTTGTCGCGGCTTGCGGGTAATGCTTGCGCTCCACCGCGATGACGATGCGGTCGGCAAACAATTGCAACACCGCTATCGCCACCACCCGCCACCAGAACCAGAAGCCAATGATCGCAGCGACCAGCGCCACTAATCCGGTCCAGTCCGCATAGCTTGCCAGCGGCCCGCCATAGCGCCCTGTGGCCCAGGCAAGACCCTGCCACATCAGCCAGCCACTGGCCGCAAAGACCAGCACCGCGCACAGCACCGTCCACATCAGCGCGCCAAGGATCGCGCGGTCGCCCAACTGGCCCAGGCTCTTGAAAAACGCGCTCAGCATCGATTGCCTCTTTCGGGCAAATCGCGCGCACGGTCAATTGCCCGCCGCTTGTGCGCGCCCTGAGGCAATAACGCTTGAACCTGCCTGCCCAAGCCGATAGGCCGCGCGGCAATGTAAACCGCTATGTTTGACCAGAAAGTTCTTTCCGCATGACAACCACCCCCCGTTTTGATGTTCTCGCCATCGGCAATGCCATCGTCGATGTGATGGCGCCCGCCGATGATGCCTTGCTGGCGCGCGAAGGGCTGACCAAGGGCGGCATGATGCTGATCGATGCAGAACGCGCGACCTCGCTTTACGAAGCGATGGGCCCGGCGCAGGAAATCAGCGGTGGGTCTGCCGCCAATACGCTGGCTGGCCTTGCCGGCATGGGCTGCAAATGCGCGTTCATCGGCCAGGTTGCCCAAGATCAGCTGGGCGAAGTGTTTGCGCATGACGTCCGCGCTTTGGGCATCGATTATGCAACCCCGGTGCACGTCGGCGAAACGCCGACGGCGCGCTGTCTGATTCTGGTCACCCCCGATGGCCAGCGCACGATGAACACGTTTCTGGGCGCATCGCAGTTCCTGCCCGCCAGCGCGCTTGACCCCAAGGTGATCCAGGACGCAGCGGTGCTGTATCTGGAAGGCTATCTGTGGGATCCGCAAGAACCCCGCGCAGCGATGCGTGCCGCGATCGATGCGGCGCGCTCGGCAGGGCGCAAGGTTGCGTTTACTTTGTCCGATGCGTTCGTGATCGACCGGCATCGCGGCGATTTCCTCGATCTGCTCGACAAGGGCCAGATCGACATCCTGTTTGCCAACGAGGCTGAAATCTGTTCGCTGGCGCAGATCGATGATTTTGAAGGAGCCGTCGCTGCGATCGCTGCGAAACTGCCGATGCTCGTTGTCACGCGCAGCGCCCATGGTGCGATTGCGGTGCACGAGGGGCAGCGTTTCGCCGTTGCGGCCGAGGCGATCGACAAGGTGGTCGACACCACCGGCGCGGGCGATCTGTTCGCTGCCGGTTTCCTGGCAGGCCAGGCGCAGGGCAAGGACGTCGAGACCAGCCTGCGTATGGGTGCCATCGCCGCTGCCGAGATCATTTCGCACTTCGGCGCGCGCTCCTCGAGCGATCTGAAGGCGCTGATCGCACAGAAGCTGGGCTGACAGTCCGCTCTGGCCTGCTGCACCCACTCGCTCCCCTCCCTGACAGGGAGGGCCTCAACCTAACTCCCCTCCCTTGCAGGGAGGGGAGATGAACCTGCGCCATCCTTGCGCAGGAAACCTACCCCGGCCCATGCTTGCGCATCCGGAACAGTTCGCGATCCTCCGGGCCAAAGCCGCGCCGCCAGATAACCCAGCCATACACCCCCAGAATTGCCGGAATGCCGAACGCCAGCTCCGCCCACTCGGGCAGCTTGGTTGCGCCATAGCCGACCAGCGCCGCCAGGCCCGCTGCCCACACCAGAGCCCAGCGCCAGCCATTGACCGGCGCGCCGAGCAGCCTCGACAGCAGCCTT
>JBBQXX010000327.1:0-1898 GCA_038209235.1 Sphingomonadales bacterium
CCTGCCGCGACGCTTTGCCGATTTCGCGACGCTGGGTGATGCGCTTGACTACGCCGCGACAGGTGTGCGCGGCTTCAATTTCCACGATCCGCGCGGCACCCTGGTCCAGCCGTATGCCTTCAACGAACTGCGCGATGATGCGCTGGCGCATGCCCGGCGGCTGATTGCGCGTGGCGTAAAGCCTGCCGATCGGATCGCGATCGTTGCCGAGACCAGCGCGCAGTTTGCCGCGCTGTTCTTCGGGGCGGTCTATGCCGGTGCCTGGCCGGTGCCGCTGCCGCTGCCGACCAGCTTTGGCGGCAAGGAAAGCTATGTCGAGCAACTGAGCGTGCAGCTGCGCAGCTGCGACCCCCGGCTGCTGTTCTATCCCGCTGAGCTGGCAAACATGGGCGGCGAGGCGGCACGGCGCTGCGGTGTCGAAGCGCTGGACTGGGAAAGCTTTACCGCGAGCGACTCGCCTGATGTGGCATTGCCGACCTCCAGCGCTGGCGACATCTGCTATCTGCAATATTCCAGCGGATCGACCCGCTTTCCGCATGGCGTTGCGATTACCCATGGCGCGTTGCTCAGCAATCTGGCGGCACACGCCCATGGCATGCACATCGTCCAGAGCGACCGCTGCATTTCGTGGCTGCCCTGGTATCATGACATGGGGCTGGTCGGCTGCATGCTCTCGATGGTCGCCAACCAGGTATCGACCGATTATCTGAAGACCGAGGATTTTGCGCGCCGTCCGCTTGCCTGGCTGGATATCATCAGCCGCAATCCGGGTACGTCGTGCAGCTATTCGCCGACATTCGGCTATGACATCTGCGCGCGCCGCATCGGCAGCCAGTCCAAGGTCGCCGAGCGTTTCGATCTGTCGCGCTGGCGGCTGGCGGGCAATGGCGCAGACATGATCCGCCCCGATGTGATGCAAAGCTTCGTCAATGCGTTCGCGCCTGCAGGCTTCAACGCCAGCGCCTTCATGCCCAGCTACGGTCTGGCAGAAGCCACGCTGGCGGTCACCCTGATGCCACCGGGTGAGGGCATTGTCGTCGATCTGGTCGAGGAACAACGGCTGTCGGGCGCGCCTGTCGATACCAGCAAGCCCAGGCGCTATCGCTCGATCGTCAACTGCGGCAAGGCCTGTCTGGGGATGAGCCTTGAGATCCGCGATCCCAACGGCCGGGTGCTGGCCGACCGCGAGATCGGCAAGGTGTGGACCAGTGGTCCCTCGATCATGCACAGCTATTTCCGCGATCCCGAAGCTACCGATGCCTGCCTGATCGATGGCTGGCTGGATACTGGCGACATGGGTTATCTGGTCGATGGCTATCTGTACATCGTCGGCCGCGCCAAGGACATGATCATCATCAACGGCAAGAACCACTGGCCGCAGGATATCGAATGGGCGGTGGAACAGCTGCCCGGCTTCAAGTCGGGCGATATCGCCGCGTTCTCGATCACCACGCCAGCGGGTGAAGAAGCGCCTGCGGTGCTGGTGCAATGCCGCACCACCGATGAAGGCGAGCGTCGGCGTTTGCGCGATGAAATTCGCGAAAAGGTCCGCTCGATCACCGGCATGACCTGCGTCATCGAACTGGTCCCGCCGCGCACTTTGCCACGTACATCCTCGGGCAAGCTGAGCCGCGCCAAGGCCCGCAACCTGTATCTGTCAGGCGAAATCCAGCCCTATGAACTGGCGGCTTGAGCGATGATGTTGCTACCCGAAGGACGTAGAGCCGCAATAATACAATTGTGGCAGCGATAGGCGACGCGATCCATGGTCCAGGCATCTGTGCCAAGCTGCTTGGCAAGGGCGTTTAGCAACTCCTCGCCTCTGGCATAGCTGGTTTCGGGATACCCTAACGCCCCGAGCTGCTGCCTAAGCCGATGATCCAGTGCAAAATGTTTCG
>JBBQXX010000328.1:0-1883 GCA_038209235.1 Sphingomonadales bacterium
AGCGCTGGCTCTGGCGCAATTCGGTCGATCGCGGCGTTGGCAAAGCCCGTCATCGCCATCGACGCTATGTTGATTTCGTCGCCTTGCGCTTGCCATTCGGCCGCCACCGCGTGGGCGAGCGCTGCGCTGGGCAGAACCAGCAGCTGGCGTGCGGGCGTCTTGACACCGCGACCATCCAGCAACAGCGCAAAGCCGCTGCCTTGCCGATCGACCGCCACCGTCTTGTAGAAGCGTTTCATTCTGGCGGCAGTCATTCGGGCGGCTGGCTTTTCCATCTGGCGACCAGAACCTGGGGCAGCAGCACCATCTCCAGCGCGCCCAACGCCAACAGGACATAGCCGACAACCGCAGGTACCCCGGCTACTCTCCCCAAAGAGATCGCCACCGCCAGTGCAATCGTCACCGCACCAACCAGCCGCATCGCGCCGACGGTAAAAAAGCGCGTCCGGGCCAAGCGTTCAGCCGCGTCCATCACGCTGCTGCGACGATGTGATGGAACAGTTCATCCATGCTGAATGCGATGCTGTGCGCCCCGGCGCTCGCCAGTTCAGCGGCATCGTGATAGCCCCAATCGACTCCGATCGGCCGCACGTTGGCGGCAACACCCATCAGGATATCATAGCTCGTATCGCCGATCATCACCGCGTGTGCAGCATCTGCGCCGGCATCCGCCAAGGCCTGATACACCATTGAGGGATGCGGCTTGGACGGGTGCCGGTCTGCCGTCTGCAGCGACACAAACCGGTGCTTGATGCCATGATGCGTCAAGCACAGGTCCAGCCCACGATCCGATTTGCCCGTTGCCACCGCCAGCAACCATCCCGCGTTGTCCAGCTGATCGAGCAGAGTAATCAGCCCGTCATATAACGGTTCGTGCTGCAGCGTGCCGTTGCCGCGCAACGTGTAAAAAGCCTTCTTGTAATGCTCTGCCATCACAACATGGAACTCTGGATCACAGGCGGGCAACATCATGCGCATCGCCTCGACCAGCGACAGCCCGACGATCCGCCGCACCTGATGGTGATCGGGAGCTGGCAGCCCCTCTGCGGCAAACGCCAGGTCCATCGCGCGACAGATGTTTGCCTGACTATCGACGAGTGTGCCGTCGCAGTCGAATATCGCCAAGCGGGTCGTCATGGACGCTTGGGGGTCCGCTTTGGTGCGGCGCGCGGGGTGACGGGCTTGGAACGCACAGCCGATTTGGCGCTGACTGCCGGCCTGGATCTGGGTTGGGGCTTGGCCTTGGCAGCGGGGGTTTCGGGCGCATTGCGGCTGCGACGCTCGCCGCGCCGTTCCTTGCGCACCGTCTTGGCGTGCGCGCGCGCCTGTTGTTTCTTCACCTCGCGCGTTGCCGGCGCTGGACCTTCGTCGGCAAACACCGCATCGCCCAGAGCCATATCAAAGCCGAGGTGCTCCATCGATTCGGCAAAATGCTGTGGCAGTTCGGCGGTGACGTCGAGCGCCGGGCCATCGGGATGCGCGATCCGCAGACGGCGTGCGTGCAGATGCATCTTGCGGCTGATTGTTCCGGTCAGAAACGCATCCTGCCCGCCATATTTTCCATCGCCGACGATCGGATGGCCGATCGCCGCCATATGCACACGCAGCTGGTGGGTACGTCCGGTAAACGGTTGCAACGCCACCCAGGCGGCGCGCGATCCAGCGCGTTCGACCACCTGATAGGCGGTACGCGACGGCTGGCCATTCTCCTCATCGACATGCATCTTCTCGCCGCCGGTTCCCGGCTGTTTGGATAGCGGCAGTTCGATCAGGCCGGAATAGATGTCAGGAACCCCAACGACGAGCGCCCAATACACTTTCTTCGCGTTGCGCCCGGCAAAGCGCTTGGAAAAATAGGCAGCGCTGCCCGGCGTGCGCGCCAT
>JBBQXX010000329.1:0-1877 GCA_038209235.1 Sphingomonadales bacterium
GATTGCTTTGCCGCACGTTTATACCCACTTTAAGCGGGTTGATAGGCGTGAATTCGGGGCTTGGGGGCCCTTTGCGCTACAAGAGGATGATATCCCATGAAACTGAATGTCGAAGTCGATTGCTCCCCCGAAGAGATGCGCCGTTTCCTCGGCCTTCCCGACGTATCCGATGTCAACAAGACCTATGTCGATGGCGTCGTCAACGCGATGAAGGGTACCAACAGCGTCGATCAGTTGCAGACGATGGCCAAGAACATCGCGCCGATGGGCGAGATGGGGCTGCGCTTTTTCCAGCAGATCATGGAAGCCGCCGCCTCTGGCGCGGGCGGCAAGCCCAAATAACCCCGGTCACCTGCTCCCGGAGATGACATGTTAACGGGCGACACGATCTTCGCGCTGTCAAGCGGCGCGCCACCTGCTGCTGTCGCCATAATAAGGTTGAGTGGTCCGCATGCAGGTGTGGTGCTGGCCGCGCTAGGCGGCGACCTGCCGCCTGCGCGGATGGCGGCCTTGCGTGGCTTGCGCAATCCCGATGACGCGAGCTTGCTTGATCGTGCGCTGGTGCTGTGGCTGCCTGGTCCCGGTTCTGCCACCGGTGAAGATCTGGCCGAACTGCATCTGCATGGCGGACGCGCGGTGGTGCGCGCGGTCGAGGCGGTGCTGGCGCGGCAACCGGGGGTGCGGCTGGCCGAGCCGGGTGAGTTCACCCGCCGCGCATTTCTAAATGGGCGGATCGATCTGGCTGAAGCCGAGGGGCTTTCCGATCTGTTGTTTGCCGAGACCGAGGCGCAGCGCATCGCCGCCATCCGGATGGCGAGCGGGCACCTGTCGCGCCAGGTGGCAGCGTGGCGTCTGGAGGTGCTGCGGCTGTCGGCGATGGTCGAGGCCGAGTTGGATTTCTCGGATGAGGATGATGTGGGCGAGGCGGGTATATACGCGTGGGTCGGCCCGATCGGCACGCTGGCCAACGCAATCAAAACAGCGCTCGCACGGCCGCGCGCCGAGCGTTTGCGCGACGGTATTCGCGTGGTGCTCGCCGGTCCCCCCAACAGCGGCAAATCGACCTTGCTCAATGCTTTGGTTCAGCGTGAAGCCGCGATCGTGTCGGATATCGCGGGAACGACGCGCGATCTGATCGAGGTGCCGGTGGCGTTCGATGGCGTGCCATTTGTGTTTACAGATACCGCAGGACTGCGCGACGAGGGCGCAGAGGCCATAGAAGCCATCGGTATCGACCGGGCGCGTAATGCGATGGCCGGGGCGGATATCGTGCTCTGGCTGGGTCGGCAAGGCGAGGGTCCGCCGCATCGGGCGCTTTGGGAGATCGAGGCGCAAATCGACCGTCAGGCTGTTTCACGTGAAACAAAGCCCAACCCGCGCCACCGTTTGTCTGCGCTATCGGGTGACGGCGTAGATGCGCTGGTGGCCGATTTGGTCACCGCGGCGCGCGACCTGCTTCCAGCAGCGGGGGATGTTGCGTTGAACCAACGTCAGCATGCTTTGCTTGGCGATTGTGCTGTGGCGCTGGCACAAGCTCAGTCGGAAAGCGACCTGTTGCTCCGCGCCGAATCGCTGCGCCTGGCGCGGCTCTCGCTCGATGCGCTGCTCGGCCGCACGCATGTCGAGGACATGCTCGATGCGCTGTTCGGGACGTTCTGTATCGGGAAGTGAAAGGATGAAGGGCGATTGCACTGCGCCAATTGCGCGCTCCAGTCCCGCTCAGCCCCCTCGACCGAATCGCGCATTTCAGCTATGCGCTGCCGGATGATGCGATTTGATGTTCTTGTTGTTGGTGGCGGGCATGCCGGGTGTGAGGCGGCGGCGGTTGCCGCCCGGATGGGTGCGCGGGTGGCGCTGGTCAGTTTTACGCGCGAATC
>JBBQXX010000330.1:0-1834 GCA_038209235.1 Sphingomonadales bacterium
TCGCCACCGGCCGCCGCTGAAGTTGGGGCAGGCCTTGGAGCAGGCGCCGGGGCAGGCCTTGGGGCAGGCGCCGGGGCAGGCGCCTGGGCTGGCCGGGTTGGTGTGAGCGTCGCGCGGTTATCGCCGGTGCTGTTTTCGACCATCTGCGGTCTGCCACCTGCACCTTCGACGATGAACCGGTCGGTGCCGCTACTGGCCACAGGCGGGTTGGCTGGCGTGACTGGCTGGGTTCTGTCCGGCTTTGCGGGCATGTTTCCTGCTGGCGTGACGCCACGACCTGCCGCCGCCACGTCGGTCGGCCTCGGCTTGCCATCCAGCCGACGCCGCAGCGGCACGAGCAACGATTCTGGCGTTTCCATCCGCATCGCCACGGGCTGACCCGTCCGCAGCACCGCACGCTCGGCTTCCGGCGGATTGACGCGGCGCACCCGCACCGAAAACACACCCTTGTCCGCCACGCCAAGCTGTTTCGCTGCGCCATAGGACAGGTCGATCAGGCGATTGCGAGCCGACGGGCCCCGGTCATTCAGCCGCACTAATATGGTCTTGCCGCTGTCCAGCGCGGTCACCTCGGCATAGCTTGGCAACGGCAAGGTGCGGTGCGCGCCGGTGATCGCCTCGGCCTCGAACATCTCGCCATTGGCGGTGTTTCGGCCCGTCAGTTCCTTGCCATACCAGCTGGCAAAGCCGGTTTCGTCATAATTATAGGCATCCGATGGCGTGTAGGTAATCCCGTCAAGCTCATATGGCTCACCGATTTTGACCGGATAATCGGCGACCCCGCTGCTGTTGGCAGGCGGCGCGGTCTCGAAACTGCGGCTGACGCTGCTCCCCCCGCCACAGCCGGTCAGCAACAGCGCCGACCCGGCCAGTATAAACACGCCTTTCATAGCAATTCCCTCTCGCCCGCCGCCCGTCAATTGCGCACACCATCGGCCAGCAAACCAACCGACATCGCGTAATAATTGGAACAGTTGTAATCCAGAATGGCGCGGTAGTTGCGCGTCAACAAATAGCCCTGCGCGTCCAGCCCAGGTGTCACCAGCAGCGATGCCTTCACCCGGTCATCGGCTGGCCAGACACCGCCCAGCGGATAAACCCCCAGCGCTTTCCATTCGCGCATCGTCTTCCACTCGCTGTGGCGCTCTATCGCGCGTGCGCATTTGGCGACATTCTCGCGGGTGGCGATTGCAGCGACATTGACCGACGATGGCACCGCGACCGCAAAACCCCACGGCACGCCGCGCTGCCAACCGGCTTCAACCATATAATTGGCGATCGAGGCGAACGCATCGGCGCGGCTCGACCAGATTTCCGCTTTGCCATCGCCATCGCCATCCTTGGCCAGCTTCAGATACACCGACGGCAAAAATTGCGGATAGCCGAAGGCACCAGCATAGCTGCCCCGCAGCACCTGACGCGGCACCCCCATATCGATCATCTTGAGCACCGCAACCAGCTCGCCCTCGAACAGGTCACGCCGCCGCCCCTCGTACGCCAGCGTCGCCAGCGCGCGCGGCAGATCTGTGTTGCCCATGATGGTGCCATAGCTCGTCTCATGCCCGAAGATCGACACCATGATCGATGCCGGAACCCCGGTCTGCTGCTCGATCGCCACAAGCCGCGCGGCCTCATCGGCATAGACCTGCCGCCCCTGCCGGATCTTGGCAGCGTTGATACGCTTGGCCATCTCCGGGCCGAACGAGGGGAATGACTGGCCCGCAGGTGTCGGCGCAAAGCGCTGGTCGAGCGCCGCAATGCTTTCATCATAGCCCAGCGAAGGCAGCACCGAATCGAGCGTGCGTTGCGATACGCCCTCGCGCCGGGCGCGCGC
>JBBQXX010000331.1:0-1814 GCA_038209235.1 Sphingomonadales bacterium
GACGGAGGGGCAGCGTCCAGATGCAATGCTCGAAGGGCAGCACGATCCCGCCACCCCTCCACCGCTTCGCGGTCCCCCTCCCCCTTCCGGGGAGGAACTGGGTTTGTCGCTCATCCTTGCCATTCCCGATCATCCCTGGACCAAGGCGACCAAGGATGCAGCGGCGGTGCGCATAGCGATGACCGTGGCCAAGCGCGGCGCGCACGACGGCCGGTTGGTTCAGATTATTGGAGAACGCGATCTCGACAAGGATGTCCCGGTGCTGGCCGAAAGCAACGCGGTGGGGCGGATCAATGCGGATCTGTCGCTGGGGGTGGATGTCGGTTCAGTTGAACCTTTGATGGCGAATGCAGGTTTGGCGTATCGCGGGATGCAGTTGATCGGCTCCGGCTTTATCGTGACCCCGCAGGAGGCGGCGCATCTGGGGCTAGGCAAGCGCGAAGGGCTGGCGGCGCATATCCGCCCCTATCGCAATGGGCGTGATCTTCTCCAGCGGTCACGCGGCGTAATGGTGATCGATCTGTTCGGGCTGACCGAAAAGGAAGTGCGCCAGCGCTTTCCCGAGGTGTATCAGCATCTTGACCGAACGGTTCGACCACAACGCGAAGAACAGGCCAGTAAATCCTCGACTAATGATGCCCAGGCCTATGCAAAAACGTGGTGGCTGCATGGTAAGCCTCGGCAGAAATTGAGACCCGCCTTGCAAGGCCTTACTCGCTACATCGCTACTGTCGAGACATCAAAGCACAGGATTTTCCAGTGGGTCGAGGCGGAGATTCTGCCGGACAACATGCTTGTCGCCATCGGCAGCGACGATGGCTTTCATCTTGGTGTGCTTTCATCGATCCATCATTGCGAATGGGCTTCGGTAGTCGGTGGTACGCTGGAGGACAGGCCGCGCTACAATAAATCCCGCGTTTTCGATCCTTTCCCCTTCCCTGACGCCACGCCTGAACAGCACGCGACCATCGCAGAGCTTGCCGATGAACTCGACGCGACCCGCAAGCAGGCCTTGGCCGAGACGCCAAACCTGACGATGACCGAGCTTTACAACCTGCGCGATCTGCTGCGCTCCGGCGTTACGCTGGCGCCCACGCTACAGGCCCGCGCGTTGCAGGCCCGCGCCGGGATTGTCCACCGGCTGCATGAACAGATCGATGCCGCCGTTGCCGCCGCTTATGGCTGGCCAGCAGACCTTTCCCCGCAAGAGATCGTCGCCCGCCTCGTCGCGCTGAATGCCGAACGGGCGACCGAGGAGAAAGCCGGTCTTATCCGCTGGCTGCGCCCCGATTACCAGAAGGCCCGGTTTGCCCCGAAACCTTGATAGCGTTGGCACCCGCCCCCTCTTTGGGCATTTCAGCCTTTCGCCGCGCCTTCAGAACGGCCAAAGCATTAGCGATGCGCCGTTTTGCCCTTTTGCTGATCGCTTTTGCGCTGGTGCCCGCAGCGTTGCTGGCGGGGTGCGGAGCGGCGTCGACTGCAGGCGGGGACACAGCGCCCGCCGCAGACCGGCTGGTGCGGCTGGCTGATGCCGAGATTCGCGGGCTTGATCCTCAGCTGTATTCAGACCTTGCCACCTTGCGGGTTGCAGCAGACCAGTTGGAGGGGCTGACGCGCTTTGATGGCGCTGGGCAAGTGGTGCCGGGGCTTGCTTCGCGCTGGATGGTATCGCCCGATGGGCTGGTCTGGCGCTTTGTGCTGCGCGATGCGTTGCGTTTTTCGGATGATGCGCCGATCACCGCGCCGCTGTTTGCCAGGCTGTGGCAGCGGCTGAACGATCCGGCGACCGGATCGCCGCATGCCGCGCTGTTCGG
>JBBQXX010000332.1:0-1795 GCA_038209235.1 Sphingomonadales bacterium
CCAATCGCATCGCCCGTTTCGCGCGCCAGATCAAAGACGAAGGCGGTGTCCTCATCGACGCCAATGCCAGTGATTGCACCATCGTCGATACACGCCACCGCACGCACCAGCCGGGTCAAGCGACCCCGCTCGCTGAAATGCTGGTCGAAGACGATATCGGGCAAAAATCCCAGGCCGCTGCTCAGCACCAACGGCACGCTGTCGCTCGCCTCATCGCTGGTGGCACAATCGGCCAGATTGCTCGAAACCGGCGCGACCAGCGCGGTGACCGCGCTGCCGCAGCCGATCATATGCTCGCCCATGATCGCGGCCCCGGCGCTGGTTCCGCCAACCACCGCGCCATCGGCCAACCGTTTGCGGATGATCGCCAGCATCGGTGTATCGCTGCCATCGGCTTGCACCAGAGTTGCGATGATCCGCGCCTGATCGCCGCCTGCAAACCAGATCAGCCCGGCGCGCGCCACCCTGGCGATCTCCCGAGCATCGCTCGCGCCACCCTGCCAAGTCGATTCGTCGGCACTGCTGGTTTCAGGATCATCGACCATAGCCACCTGCACCAGCGCAACCCGCGAGCGATCTACACCATAAAGCGCCAGAGCATCGGCAAAGCGCTCGGCAGCGCTGCCAGCAAAGCCCGATGCGGCGGGGATCACGACAACATCGGGTGCATCTGCGGGCATCGCCGCGATCATCGCACCAAAGACCGCAGCGTTATCGTCTTTCAGCGCCCCGCCAACCACGACCACGGTCCCTGGCTGCGCTGATGCGGGCACTGCTGCGCCGATCAGCAAGGCAGCAAGCAAAGCCTTCATGCAGGGGGCCAGTGTTCGGGCATATCCAGCAGCGCGCGCAGATCGCCGAGCGCTTGCTGCTCACCGGTGACCTTGATCGCGGCCATGCCCATCGCGGCTGCCGGTTTGCAGTTCACGCCAAGATCGTCGAGATAGATGCAGTCGGTCGGCTTCTGATCCAGCGCCTCACACATCATCGCATAGATACGCGGGTCGGGCTTGCGCACGCCTGCCTTGCTGCTTTCGATGACATGATCGAACCGCGCCATGATCGCTGTGATCTGGGCAGCGCGGCCCTCATCGAACACCATCGCCGATCCCTTGCCGGCGCGGACATTGTTGGTGATGCAGCCGATGGCAAACCCGTCGTTCTTCAACGCATCAAGCGCTGCGACCATGCGCGGGCGGACATCCCCTGCCAGACAGCCGATCACGTCCGCACCGGTCAGCGCCAGCCCCAGCCCTAGCCCCAGCCCCAGGGCCTGCGCCTCGGCAGCAAACTGCGCATCGAAAGCCGCCGCATCGATCTCGGCGCGCTCGAAGCGTGCCCAGGCGTTGTCATCGGGATTGATGGCGTTGATCCGCCGCACGCTGTCGATGGGCAGACCGCGCTCCACCTCCATCCGGTTGAACGCCTCGAACGGCGAGGAGGTGATCACCCCACCGAAATCGAAAATCACCGCGCTGTAACTCATGGAACGATGACCAACCCCGTTTTAGCATCGGCCTTGCCTTGCAGCGTTTCGAGATAGGCAGCAAGCGCGGCCTCAGCCCCATGACGCTTGTCGATACTGAGCAACCGGGGGGCCAGGCCGACAAATCCGGTCCACGCCGCCTCGATCCGCTGGCGAAATCCATCCGGCCCCCAGTCACCTGCGCGCTTTTCGCTGCGACCCGGCGCGAAAAACATCAGCCGCGCAGGGCCGGGCAGCGGCGTTACATCCGCCGCCGAATCCCAGTGCGATTTTCCGACGACAATTGACGCTTTGAGGGCATTGCCGAAA
>JBBQXX010000333.1:0-1787 GCA_038209235.1 Sphingomonadales bacterium
GCCCGCCACCAGCGCCGCCTTCAGCCTGGGCCGGAACAGCTCAAACGGAACCGCCGCCAGGATCGCCACCAGTGGATCCTGCTTGGCATCAAGCCCCTCGTAGCGCCGTGACAAATCGAAAAAGCCAGGCTGGCTCATGACATACTCCCTATCGATGCCTCACATCATCTGAATCAGGTTTACACCGCAGCGGGAAGGGGTATTTTTAGAGGTGGCCTATAGTTCAAGTTGACGGATTTATCCTATTGCTTGTCCAGCAATGCGGTGAATATCTGACCTAAGTTAGCGGGAGGGCAATATGGCTGGCATAAAGCTGAACGAGGCGTTACGGGCTGAATACAACCGGATGTTTCAAACGTGTGTTGTGCGGCAGACGCACACGGCCATCGTCAACACTCTGGCCCAAAAGCTGATTGCCAACCTCGACCGCTACGCTAATGTCGGCGACCCTATCAACGTGCCCTGGACGTTTATTGCCGTTACGCACAACATGGAATCCAGCCAGAACTTTGCCCGCCACCTGCACAATGGTGATCCGCTTACGAAACGAACGGTGCAAGTCCCTGCGGGTCGGCCAAAAACCGGGGCGCCGCCGTTCACATGGGAGGAAAGCGCAGCGGACGCCCTGCTGCTGAAGAAGCTCAACACATGGACCGACTGGACCATCGCCGGGACGCTTTACAAGCTTGAGGAATTCAATGGCTGGGGATATCGCAAATTCCATCCAGACGTGAAGTCACCGTATTTGTGGTCATTTTCCAACCACTATCTGGCAGGCAAATATGTGGCCGATGGCACGTGGTCGCCCACTGCTAGATCGCAGCAATCAGGGGCAGCTCTGCTGCTGCGCCGCATGGCTGAACTAGGCTTTTCAGGCTTCACTGATCAACCCGTGCCAGCGCTCGATCAATTTCCCGCTGTGGTGCCTTACGCTGCAACCAAGCCGACCGATGCTGCGGTGATCGGTGCAGCCAGAAGACTACAGTCATGGCTCTCAACACACAGCGGCATCTTTGTGCAGCCCGATGGTTGGCCCGGACAACGAACGTCTGATGCCTACAAGGCAGTCACGGGGCGTTTCCTGCCAGGTGATCCGCGCGGCTGACGTTGCTTGCACCTGCCTGTTCCACCGGCACCTCCCATGCCCCAGCCATCCGCGCGCGATGCGACGCCGCGCTTTTCCACCGTTATAATATGCGAGCCTTGTCCGGCAGCGGTGGACGGCTCGCCAGTGCTGATGCATGGATGCTGGCATGTGGCAGCTGTTCCAATTTCCCCTGTGTCCGTTTTCGCGCAAGGTGCGCCTGCTGCTCGGCGAGAAGGGCATCGGCTATGAGCTGGTGCGCGAATCTCCCTGGGAGCAGCGCGACGAATTTCTCGACATGAACCCCGCCGGGCGCACGCCGGTCATGCGCCACCGCGATCGCGACCAGACCTTGTGCGACAGCTGGGCGATCTGCGAGTATTTCGAGGAAACGGTCGAAAAGAACCCGATGATCAACGGATCAGCCGATAACCGCGCGGAAATCCGGCGACTGGTCGCTTGGTTTGATGAACAGTTCTTCGGCGATGTCGTCGCGCCGCTGATGCACGAGCGGATGCGCAAACGGCTGATCTATCGCCAGCCCCCCGATGCCCGCGTGTTGCGCGAGGCGATGCGGCTGGCCAACACCCATCTCGATTACATCGACTATCTGCTCGATCATAACGCCTGGGTCGGCGGGGCGACGATGAGCCTGGCCGATCTTGCCGCCGCAGCGCACATATCCATCGCCGATTATCTGGGC
>JBBQXX010000334.1:0-1682 GCA_038209235.1 Sphingomonadales bacterium
CTGCCTTCTTGCCCTTAGCTGTTGTTGCTCCAAAAACAATCCATCCCCCGAATCATTTTCTGCCAAATCGTTCTCAAACCGCCGCGTTACATCACGCAACGCCGATTCTAGCCGGGGCCTGGTGGTCATCACCTCGATCGCTTCGGCGAAATCTTCGGCGATCCGGCTTTCGCGATTGGCATCGGTGGGGGCCAGTGGTGCGGAACAGAACGAAAATGGAGCCTTGCCACCCTGTTTCAACCGGTCGATCGCGCTGGTAACGCCCTTGGTTTCCAATATGGTCATCAGCCGTGTTGTATCAAGATGTTCCGCTACGTCGCCAACCCCATAGGCCGCATCCAGCAAGGCATCGAGAAGTTCAGACCATCCGCCCGCCTGCGGCAAAAATTCCGCTAACACTTCAGAATGCCGCGCCAGCAAGGCCGGCCGATGCAACAGCCCGGTCAGCACCCCGCGAATGATCATGTCGCTCATCGGCTGACGGCTCAGTTCGCGCAGTTCGCTGCTGGGCGGCACGGGCTCGTCGCGCCGTTGCCAGCCCTTGCGCCCGGGCCCACGGTGCTGCTGGTGAGATTGGGGACGCGATGGCTGGCGCGCACCAAAGAACGCATCGGAAAACCGCTGGCCGATTTCGCGCTTGTACAGCGCCTTGATATCGCCATCGCCAATCGTATCGGCATGCGCATTCAACCGCGCCTTGAAGCCGGCGCGCGCCTCGGGGGTGGCAAGTGGTTCGGCCTGCAGTTCGTGGGTCCACAGATGATCGAGCAGACCGGTCGCGCGTTCGGCATAGGCTGCAAACGCTGCCGGGCCTTGCGCGCGGATCAGGTCATCGGGGTCCTGTCCTGCGGGCAGCGACACAAACCCCACCGACTGGCCGGGGCGCAGCATTGGCAGCGCGCGCGACGCGGCGCGCATCGCTGCCTTTTGCCCGGCATTATCGCCATCGAAGCACAGCAGCGGCCTGTCGACCATCTTCCACAGCCGTTCGATCTGATGCTCGGTAAGCGCAGTGCCCAAAGGTGCGACGCAATCGGCAAAGCCAGCCTGCGCCAGCGCGATCACGTCCATATAGCCCTCGACCACGATAACCCGGCCCGATTGGCGCGATGCAGGCGCGGCATTGTGGAGGTTGTACAGCGTGCGGCCCTTGTCGAACAAAGGCGTGTCGGGCGAGTTCAGATATTTCGGCTCGCCTTGCCCCAGGATGCGGCCACCAAAGGCAATCACCCGGCCGCGCGGATCGCGGATCGGGATCATCACCCGGCCGCGGAACCGGTCATAGGGTGTCTTGTCGTCGACCTTGATCAGCAGCCCCGCCTCAATCAGCAGCGCCTCGTCGATCGAGCCCAGCGCCGATTTGATGGCCGCGCGCGAATCGGGCGCAAAGCCGATGCCAAAGCGTGCAAGCGTCTCAGCTGACAAGCCGCGCGCCTTAAGATAGGCGCGCGCTTCGGCTCCGGCAGCGCTGTGCAATTGCGCTACAAACCAGTCCTGCGCGGCCTGACAGACATCGTGCAATGAGGCGCGCTCCTGGGCAACCTGCGCGGCGCGCGGATCGGGCGCTGGCACACTCATCCCAGCCTCTGCGGCCAGTTCCTTGACCGCATCCATGAAGCCCAGCCCCTGATGATCGGTCATGAACCGGATCGCATCACCATGCGCTCCGCAACCAAAGCAGT
>JBBQXX010000335.1:0-1659 GCA_038209235.1 Sphingomonadales bacterium
CGCGGGCGATGGCGACATCAACGAGCCGATCCGCCAGTCGTACAGCAGCCGGGTGCGCTGGCTGATCGCCAATCTGGGGACCGCGATGATCGCCAGCGGCATCATCGCGCTGTTCGGCGGCGCGATCGAACAGCTGGTGGCACTGGCCGTGCTGATGCCGATCGTCGCCTCTGTTGGCGGCAATGCGGGCACCCAGACGATGGCGGTTGCGGTGCGTGCGCTGGCAATGAACCAGCTGACCCAATCGAACACGCGGCGCATCGTCGTGCGTGAACTGCGCGTTGCGATGCTCAACGGCGCGACCGTTGCGGTGCTGACCGGAATCGGCACGGCACTCGTCTTTGGCGACTTGATGTTGGGCGGCGTGATTGCTGTGGCAATACTGGTCAACATCATCATTGCCGGGATGGCGGGCGTCATCGTTCCGGTCACGCTCGACCGGCTTGGGCAAGACCCGGCGGTGGCCAGCTCGGTTTTCGTTACGATGATCACCGATTCGATGGGCTTTTTCGCATTTCTTGGGCTGGCGGTGCTGAGCGGCCTGGCAAGCTTCTGACACATCATGGCGCTGAACATGACCAAGATCGCCTTTGGGGCAGAAAGCGCAGCGACATTGCGCCAGTGGCTGGAGAGCCATGCGCCGCAGGGTGAAGCACGGCTGACGACGCGCTACATGCCCAAGCGCCACGCGGAGATGGCGGGCGGATCGCTGTACTGGATTCATAACCGCGCGATTGTCGGTCGCAGCCCGCTAATAGGCTTTATGGACAACGGCCAGGGGCGATACTGGATCAGGCTGGAACCGCGCCTGATCGCGGTGCAAACCATCCCGCGCCGCGCGCATCAGGGCTGGCGTTATCTCGAAGCAGCAGACGCCCCGCCCGATCTGGGCGATGGCAGCGCAGGCGCAGACGCGATGCCCGCCGAGATGCTGGTTGACCTGGCGCGGCTGGGGCTGGTGTGATTTTCGCCGCCCTGAAGCAAACAAGTCTAGCTCGGCCTGAGCCTCTCCAAACCCTTACACCCTGACCCGCTCAGCCGAGTTGCGGGTCGGTCTGCAAAGCTCACCGATCAGGCGAGAGCTTTCTCACGCAACTTTCTGATGACGTTGACGAATGTTTCAGCTTCCTGCGCACCTGGCACCAGATACTTGCCATCGAAGATAATCGCTGGCACCCCGCTGATGCCCTGTTCGATCCAGTGGCCAAGGTGGGCGCGGACGGCAGCTTCATTCTCAGGATCGTTGAGCATCGCGCGGCCTTCATCTGCGTCGAGGCCGATATGCGTGACGATCGACAGCAGCACATCTTCATCGCTGACATCGCGATTGTCCTGAAAATAGGCGGAAAACAACGCCAGTTTCAGACGGGTTTGCGCTTCACTGCCGTGCACATCGCCCGCCCAGGTCAGCAGCTGGTGCGCCTTGAAGGTATTGTAGATGCGCATTCCGGGGGCCTGGTTGAAGGTGAAGCCCAGCCGCTCGCCGGTCTCTTTAAGCCGCGCCCGATTGGCGGCGCTCTGTTCAGCGCTGGCACCATATTTCTGCGCGATATGCTCGCGGATGTCCTGTCCTTCTTCCGCCATTGCCGGATTAAGCTCAAAGGGATGCCAAGTGATCGTGGCATCCACCTCTTCACCGACGATTTCCAGCGCCTGCTC
>JBBQXX010000336.1:0-1610 GCA_038209235.1 Sphingomonadales bacterium
CCTGCGCCTGGGCTTGCGCAAGCTGCGGGTTGGCCGCTGCCGCCAGCATCTGGAACGCGGGGAAATAGGTGAGCGCCGCCAGCGCGCAGCCCGCCATTATGATCGGCTTGCGGCCAATCCGATCAGACAGCCAGCCGAAGAGGATGAAGAACGGCGTGCCGATGCACAGCGCAATAGCGATCAGGATATTGGTGGTCGCGCCGTCAACCAGCAGCATTTTTTCGAGGAAAAACATCGTATAGAACTGTCCGGTGTACCAGACGACCGCCTGCCCCGCGACCGCACCCAGCAGCGCGACGAGCACCCAGCGGGCATTCTTCCACTGGCCAAAGGCTTCGGTCAGCGGTGCCTTGGATGTGGTGCCCTCATCCTTCATCTTCTGGAAGACCGGGCTTTCCTCAAGCTGCAAGCGTATCCACAACGATACGAGCAGCAGCAGCAGCGAAACCAGAAACGGCACGCGCCAGCCCCAGTCGCTGAACGCAGCCTCGCCGATCAACGTGCGCGTCCCGATGACGACCAGCAGCGCCGCAAACAGCCCCAGCGTCGCGGTGGTCTGGATAAAGCTGGTATACAGCCCGCGCCTGCCCTCGGGCGCATGTTCGGCCACATAGGTGGCCGCGCCGCCATATTCACCGCCCAGCGCCAGCCCCTGGATCAGCCGCATGACGACCAGCAGAATCGGCGCGGCAACGCCAATCGATGCGTAGGACGGCAGCAATCCGACGACGAAGGTCGCAAGCCCCATCAACCCCATCGTCACCAGAAAGGTATATTTGCGTCCGACAATATCGCCGATCCGCCCGAACACCAGCGCGCCGAAGGGCCGCACCGCAAAGCCTGCCGCAAACGCCGCCAGCGCAAAGATGAAGCCGGTGGTTTCATTGACGCCGGAAAAGAACTGCGCCGAGATGATCGTTGCCAGCAGGCCGTACAGATAGAAATCATACCACTCAAAGATCGTGCCGAGCGAGGATGCGATGATCACCAGCTGCTTGCTCTGCGCAGGCCGATGCGGTGCATCCTGCGGTGCTGCGATCATTACCTTTTCCCCCAATAGCCTAGCATCAAACCAGCGCGTTGACCGCTGCCATGAACGGGCCGATCGACACCGGCTTGGAGACATAGCCTTCAGCCCCTGCGGCGCGGATGCGGTCCTCGTCGCCCTGTCCGGCATAGGCGGTGACCGCCATGATCGGGATCGTGCGCAGTTCGCGGTCTGCCTTGATCGCCTCGATCAGCTCAAGCCCGCTGATATGCGGCAGCTGGATGTCCATGATGATCAGGCCGGGGACAAACTGGCGGGCACGCTCGATCACGTCGCGGCCATCGGCCAGCCCCTCGACCGCAAAGCCATGCGCGCTGAGCAGATCGCAGAAAAGTTTGCGATTGAGGTCGTTGTCCTCGACAACCAGCACTCTTTTTGCCACTGAACTGCATACTCATGTTGCCGGACTGCAAAGCCCGGAAAGTTTCCCTTGAAGACGCGGATGTAGGCGAAAGCCGTGAGCGACACAATCAGGCCAGATGACGACTTTTCCACCGATCCGGTGACGCTGGCGCTTATCGTGCTGGCCTGGCTGCTGGGCGATTCAGCGCGCGCAGAACGC
>JBBQXX010000337.1:0-1571 GCA_038209235.1 Sphingomonadales bacterium
ATGGGACCGATCGTCAAGACGGTCATGACCCGCTGCATCCATTGCACCCGCTGCGTGCGGTTTGCCGAAGAGGTGGCAGGGACCGATCAGATCGGTGCCATCGGTCGCGGCGAGAACATGCAGATCACCAGTTATCTGGAAAAGGCGGTCACATCCGAGCTTTCGGGCAATGTCATCGACCTGTGCCCGGTGGGCGCGCTGACCTCAAAGCCCTATGCCTATGAAGCACGACCCTGGGAGCTGACCAAGACGCTGGGCATCGATGTGATGGATGCGCTTGGCACCAACATCCGGTTCGATAGCCGGGGCCGGGAGGTGCTGCGCATCTTGCCGCGCGTCAACGATGATGTGAACGAGGAATGGGCGCACGACAAGACTCGCTATGCGGTCGATGGTTTGATGCGCCGTCGGCTGGACCGGCCTTATGTGCGCCGCAACGGCAAGCATGTCGAAGCAAGCTGGGCCGAAGCGTTTGAGGCCATCGCGGCAGTGAACGCCGGCTCCAGCGTTGCGGCGGTGGCGGGCGACCTGCTCGATTGCGAGACCATGTTTGCCGCGCGCGAATTGTTGGCGGCGATGGGCTCCACGCTGATCGAAGGCCGGCAGACCGGGCTGAAATATGACGTCACCAGCCTGGCTGCGGTCAATTTCAACTCGACGCTGAACGGTATCGAGACGGCGGACACGATCCTGCTGATCGGCACCAACCCGCGCTGGGAGGCACCATTGGTCAACACCCGCATCCGCAAGGCGATCAAGCACGGCGCAAAGGTGTTTGCTATCGGCGACGAGATTGATCTGACCTACAAGGTTGAGTGGCTGGGTAATGATATGGCGCTGCTCGCCAAGCTGCCTGACGTGGTTGCCAATGCTTTCACGGCTGCCAAACGGCCTGCGTTGATCATCGGCGGCGGGGGCTTGGGGGTCGATGGTGCGCTCGGTGCGGCGCTGGCGTTGGCCGCTACGTTCGGTCTGGTGCGCGACACCGATGAGGGTTTGTGGAACGGCTTCAATGTGCTGCACATGGCGGCATCGCGGATCGGCGGACTGATGCTCGGCTGGGCACAGCCTGGCGGCATTGCCGATCTGGTCGCGGCCCAGCCCAGGCTGCTGTTTGCTCTGGGTGCCGATGAAGTCGATTTCGGCAAATTCGATGGCAGCTTCAAGGTGTTCATCGGCCACCATGGCGACAAGGGTGCAGCGGCCGCCGACGTGATCCTGCCAAGCGCAGCCTATCCCGAAAAGAACGGCACCTTTGTCAACATCGAGGGCCGGGTGCAGATGAGCGACAAGGCGGTGTTTGCGCCGGGTGATGCGCGCGAAGACTGGTCGATCCTGCGGGCGCTGTCCGAAGTTCTGGGCCGCAAGCTGTCGTTCGACAGTTTTGAGGAATGCCGTGCAGCGATGGTCGCTGCGGTCCCTGCGCTGGGGGTCGAGGGGTTGGCGTCGTTCGACTGGATACCGCCAACGCTGGACGCCGGCCCATCGGGTCCGGTCGGCTATCCGATCAAGGATTTCTACCTCACCAACGCCATCGCCCGCGCCAGCGCGACGATGCAGCGCTGTTCAGC
>JBBQXX010000338.1:0-1534 GCA_038209235.1 Sphingomonadales bacterium
CTCCGAACAGCAGGGCCTTCAGACCCCGCCAAATTCGCCCCGTTCCCTCGTCGCTTGCAGTGGACTTGCCGCTGCCGTTACTGTCACCGTCTGCCATGACTGGCTGTATCTTAACCCCGCTGTTGGTTTTTGACGAAATCTATCCGCTAATATGGATTGGCAAGGCCCAGATTGGCAAGCGCTTTCACCTCAAGCTCTTCCATCATCACCGCCTGAGCATCGTTGATATGGTCATAGCCCAGCAGATGCAACGTGCCGTGCGCGATCAGATGCGCTGCGTGATCGGCGACCGCCAGGCCTTTTTCGGCAGCCTCAGTGGCGCACGTCTGCTGCGCCAGCAGAATATCGCCGAGCAATACCTCGCTCCCCAAGCCATTGGCATCGGTGTTGGCCAGCGCGTCGAGCAGATCGGGTTCGACCATCGGGAAGGACAAGACGTTGGTCGGTCTGTCCTTGCCGCGATAGTCGCGGTTGAGCGCCTGCACCTCGTCATCGGTGCCGAAACGAACGCTGATCGAGACGGTGAACGCAGCGTCTGCCAGACCGCCATAAGGACTCACCGCCAGCGCAGCAGCAACGGCGCGGGTGGCAAGCGCCTCCCAATCGGTATCTGCAGGCCAGAGCGGATCGGCAGAAACCTCGGTTTCAATCATCGCTGCGGTTTTCCGGTGAAAGCCGGAATCCAGCAGTGGATACCCAGAAGCGAATACAGGGCAACATCGCCCCCTGGGCGCTGGCTTTCGCCAGAGAACATCACGGCACGCAGTATCACCTTCTACGTATCCTTGCCCTCATAGGCCTCGACGATCCGGCCCACGATCGGGTGCCGCACCACATCGGCAGCGGTGAAGCGCACCGTGCCCATGCCCTGCACGCCTTCCAGCTTGCCGACCGCGTCTGCCAGACCCGATGCGCCGACACCGCCAGGCAGATCGACCTGCTTGGGATCGCCGCAGATGACCATCCGGCTGTTCATGCCGAAGCGCGTGAGGAACATCTTCATTTGCGCAGGCGTGGTGTTCTGCGCCTCGTCAAGGATGATGAAGCTGTCGGCCAGCGTCCGCCCGCGCATGAACGCCAGCGGGGCGATCTCGATCTCACCGCTGGCGATCCGCCGCTCGACCTGTTCGGCGGGCAGGGTGTCGTACAACGCATCATAGAGCGGGCGCAGATACGGATCGACCTTTTCCTTCATGTCGCCGGGCAGGAAGCCAAGCCGCTCGCCCGCTTCGACGGCGGGGCGCGACAGGATCAGCCGGTTGACGCTGCCGGTGATCAGCTGGCTGACCGCTTGCGCCACCGCCAGATACGTCTTGCCGGTACCCGCCGGGCCTAGCGCGAAGATAATGTCATCACGCACCAGCGCTTTCATGTATTCGGTCTGCATGGCCGAACGCGGCACGATGGTTTTCTTGCGGGTACGGATCATCACCGCAGGCGGCTCGGCAACTTCGCTGCGCACGATCCCTTCCAGCGTCGGTTCGGCCGACATGGTGATCAACGCCTCGACCGCGCCCTCATCGATATCCAGCCC
>JBBQXX010000339.1:0-1525 GCA_038209235.1 Sphingomonadales bacterium
GCGCGCCGCTTCAAGGTTGACGATGTTGCTCCTGGCGGCGGCTGCAGCGGCAAGCTCCCTGGCGCGCGGCTTGACGCTCGCTTCGGGCAGTTTGAGGATTTCCAGCGCACGTGCGCGGTTGGGCAGGCGGCGGATAAAGCCTCGTTCTTCGAGCGCACTGACCAGCCGGTGGACACCCGATTTGGATTTCAGATCAAGCGCTTCCTTCATTTCCTCGAACGACGGGGAAATGCCGTTTTCCTCCAGACGTTCCTGGATAAAGCGGATCAGATCGTGTTGTTTCCTGGTCAGCATCGCGGATGTTCCTTTCTGCGCCAACGATTGGCGGTCGAACGAATAAGGAACAATTACGAAACAAACCGGTCCAGGTCAAGCGCCATCATTGAGCGGAATATAGCGCACCGTGTCGCCTGGCCGCTTTGCTTCCTGATATGGCGTGCGGATCAACAGCGCGTCGGCGGCGAGCAGTCCTCGCAGTGCGCTGCTGTCCTGATTATCGACCGGCACCAGCGCTCCATCGGCAAACCTGGCGCGCATAAAATCCTGTCGTGCGCCGTTGGCCGGGAAATGTGCGCCAGCAATGCCATCACAGGCGGAGGGGAAAACGTCGCCTATCCCGGCCAGCTTGCGGACCAGCGGCAGCAGCAGCAGCAGCGCGGTGACGTAAGCGGACACCGGATTGCCCGGCAGACCCAGCACGATGGCATCGCCCAGCGTGGCAACCATGACCGGCTTGCCCGGACGCATCGCGATCCGCCAGAAATCGACCTTGCCGCCCTGCTCCCGCAGCGCAGGCTGGACCAGATCGTGATCGCCCACCGATGCGCCGCCGGTGGTGACGATGATATCGGCGCTGCGGTGGTGTGTGAGTGCGGCCCCGATCGCATCCAGCCGGTCGGGCAACATCTGCGGCAATTGCAGTTCGACGGGAAGACCAGACAGCATCGCAGCGAGCATCACGCCGTTACTCGCCGGAATGTGCGCCAGCGTCGGCAGTGTCTCGCCCGGTTGGACGAGCTCGTCGCCGGTGCTCAAAATCGCCACGCGCACCGGCCGCTGGACGCACAGCGTGCCATGCCCGGCCATCGCCGCGAGCGCGATCAGCCGCGCATCGATGCGCGTGCCAGCTTCGGCAAGCACCGCATCGCTCGAAAAATCATGCCCCTTGCGGCGGATATGCGCACCCTGACTGGCAGGGCCGTCTCCGCTGAGCGCCAGCTGATCGCCATCGCGCTGGCAGTCTTCCTGCACCAATATGGCGTCTGCGCCATCGGGGACCAGCGCACCTGTCGATATCCGCACCGCCTGACCTGCACCCAGCGTCCCGGTAAACGGCTGCCCTGCTGCGCTCTGGCCGATGATGCGCCACGGCCCGGGCATGTCACGCCAGCACATCGCATAGCCATCCATTGCGGACAGATCTGCGGCGGGCTGGTTGCGCGTTGCCACCAGCGGTTGAGCCAGCACATGGCCGATTGCCTGCGCCAGTGGCAGCGATACCGGCGAGCTGATTTTGGCCAGCGCC
>JBBQXX010000340.1:0-1508 GCA_038209235.1 Sphingomonadales bacterium
TAAGCTTTTGGCGCAGGCTGCGCGCCTTCGACTGCCGTCAGCTTCTGGCGGCTACCGCAGGCTGACACGGCAAGCACAGCTGCTCCGATCAGGATCAGGCGATTGGCAACCAACATCATCATTCTCCTGGACCTGAGTCACCGGCTGCCAGCGCAGTTCGGGCGCGTGCCACCTGAAGCCTTACCTGATCAGGCGCGGTGCCACCATAGCTGTTGCGGCTGGCAACCGAAGCATCGATTGACAGCGCCGGATAGACCGCATCGGTTATCCGCGCATCGATCGCCTGCAGGTCTGCGATCGGCAAACTGTCGAGCGCGACGCCGCGTTGCTCGGCCAGTTTCACAACCGCGCCGGTGATGTGATGTGCCTCGCGGAACGGAATGCCTGCCTGACGCACCAGCCAGTCGGCCAGATCGGTGGCGGTGGCAAAACCGCGCTCGGTTGCTTTGCGCATCGCTGCGGTATCGAACCCGCTTTCGGCAACCATTCCGGTCATCGCAGCAAGGCTCAGCATCAGCAGCCCCTCGGCTTCAAAAACCGGTGGCTTGTCGTCCTGCATATCCTTGGAATAGGCGAGCGGCAGGCCTTTCATCGTGATCATCAGCGCGGTCTGGCAACCGATGATTCGCCCGGCATGGCCGCGCACCAGTTCGGCGGCGTCCGGATTGCGCTTTTGCGGCATGATCGACGATCCGGTTGAAAAACTGTCGGGCAGCTTCACGAACCCGTAAGGCTGGCTCGCCCAGATGATCAGCTCTTCGGCCAACCGCGACAGGTGCAGCGCGCATTGCGACGCGGCGTTGAGATAATCGAGCGCAAAGTCGCGGTCCGATACCGCGTCTAGCGAATTGGCGGTGGGCAGGTCAAAGCCCAGCGCCGCAGCGGTTGCATCGCGATCTATGGGGAAGCCCGTTCCAGCGAGCGCTGCAGACCCCAGCGGGCACTGGTTGAGCCGCGCGCGTGCGCTGGCAAAACGATCACGATCGCGCGTCAGCATCTCATAGTAAGCCAGCAAATGGTGGCCCAGCGTCACCGGCTGCGCGATCTGCAAATGGGTGAAGCCGGGCATGATCGCATCGGCATGCTGCGCTGCACGTTCGACAAGCGCCGATTGCAGCGCATGCAGCGCGGTGTCCGCAGCGTCGCACGCATCACGCACCCAGAGGCGAAAGTCGGTTGCGACTTGGTCGTTGCGCGAGCGCGCGGTGTGTAGCCTGCCTGCCACTGCGCCGATCAGCTCGGTGAGCCGCGCCTCGACATGCATATGGATGTCCTCGAGTGACAAGTCCTCGGTCACGCCATGGGAAGCATATTCATCGGCAATCTGCCTCAGGCCGCCGGTGATCGCCGCAGCGTCTTCTGCTGGCACGATCCCTTGCGCCGACAGCATCGCGACATGCGCCAGCGATCCATCGATATCTTGCCGCCACAGCGCCTTGTCGAACGGGATGGAAGCATTTATGGCGCGCATCACATCGGATGGTCCTGCGGCAAACCGTCCGCCCCAC
>JBBQXX010000341.1:0-1505 GCA_038209235.1 Sphingomonadales bacterium
TGCGTAGCGCAGATGTTCAGTTGCTGCTGATTAAAGACGGCGACCACCGGCTGTCACGCAATGGCGATATCGCGCTGCTGATCCAGACGGTCGGCAATCTGGTGGAAAAGGTAAGCGCGGGATAATTGCCAGCCGTTCTTCGGCGGAGCATAACCCGCTCTCTGGCGAAAGCCGGAGAACGCGTTATGTTTGGGTTCCCGGCACTCTCAGGCCAGCGTCGCCTCGCGCGCGATCGGCCTTGGGCGGTGGTTCTCATCGAGCGCAACGAACGTAAACAGGCCGCTGGTCACCCGCACCTCGTCTTCGGTGCTGCGCCCGCGTGTCGCGATGACATCGATGCGAATCGCGATCGAGGTGCGCCCGACGCGCTCGACCTCGGCATAGACCGAGATCAGATCGCGCAGCAGGATGGGGGCGAGGAACTGCATCGCCTCGATGGCGACCGTCGCGCACGGCCCGAGCACTTCGCGACTCGCCACGATGCCGCCTGCGATATCCATCTGCGCCAGCACCCAGCCACCGAAGATGTGCCCGTTGGAATTGATATCGGCAGGCGCAGGCACGACACGCAGCACCGGGTCGCGGCAATCGGTGAGGCGCTTTGTGGCAGGCGAACTGGTCATCACGGCAATTCCTTACGGCACTTCAGGATCAAGCCCATCATCGATGGCATCGTCATGCCCGGTACCGCTGGACAGGAACACCAGCCCCATCAGCGCCGATGTGAGCAGCATGGTAAAGCCGATGCCCAAAGCTGCGGCGATGTACATATGGATCGACACCGCGCCGTGCAGCACGAACAGCAGCGCCAGCGCGACAACGATCGTCAGCAAGGTGGCCCCCGCCATCCAGCCCATCAGCCGCCAGTAGCGACCCCAGGCAAAGCGGGCATAATCGGGATCATCGAGGTTGGAAAAGCGGGCCATGGCGGCAGATATAGTGCGAGATGTCTTTTCTTTCCAAACATTTCGTGGGACCATTGCCATTGCCTGAGTCGCGAGTGCAGCATCCGAATGCTCTGCTGCCGAATCACAAGCGACCAGGCCATCAGGAGAGCGATCGCCATGACCATTGCCATCATACTTTCCGGCAGAGACGGCACAGTCCATCAGTGTGCCTGTGATGCCACGGTGCGCGATGCCGCCAACCTGCTGGCCGAAAAGCGGATCGGCGCGCTGCCGATCGTGCGCGACGGCGAGGTCGTCGGCATCTTTTCAGAGCGCGATCTGGTCTACCGCCTGTATGCCGATGGCCCCGCCATTCTGGACCAGCCGGTTGAAAACGCGATGACCGCGCCAGCGATCACGGTGACTGCGGAAACCCCGGTGATGGCCGCGCTCTCGCTGATGACCCGTCGCCGCATCCGCCACCTGCCGGTGGTCGATGGGGTGAAGCTGATCGGCTTTGTCTCGATCGGCGATCTGGTCAAGTTCCGGATCGACAAGATCGAAAGCGAGGCGGCGGCGCTGCGCGATTATATCCAGAGCGTTTGACCATGGTGCTTT